>DASSFZ010000413.1:0-14914 GCA_035693785.1 Anaerolineae bacterium
CCACAGCCTCGTGTATCTGCGACTCCGCCGACACCCAAGACAGAAGTCGCAGCGCCGCAGGCAGCAGCGCCGCTCTCGCCGCGTCGCAAGCAGTCTCTGCCATTGATCGCCGGGGCGGCGATCATCGCTATAGCCGCTCTGGGGATCGGGGTGCTGCTCGGCGGGCGTAGTGGAGCACCAGCACCGGCGCCGCCTGGCCCGCCGGCGGTGGAATCGACTGTGACGCCTGCGCCTGCCGCAGCGGGCGCCTTGCAGCTCCCCATCCGATCGACGGTGCAAATCTGGGTCTTACAGAAAGCCGGCGACCCCCCGCACACAGCAGGCGAGGGCAGGGAATTCCAGTATGCCTGGTCAGGCTCCGGGTCGATCGTCACACCGGACGGCCTCATTCTCACCAACGCGCACGTCGTTCTCCCCGACAAGGTATATGGCACTGTCGACGGCCTCGAAATATGGCTGACCTTCCAAGAAGATGCGGCGCCGGAGCCGACGTTCCGGGCGCAGACTGTTGTGGCGGATCCCGATCTCGATCTGGCCGTCGTGAAGATCATCTCCGATTTGGACGGCAATCCCGTCGATCCCGACGCGCTGAACCTGCCGGCGGTCGAGCTGGGCGATTCGGACGAGCTGTCGATGGGTGCAGAGGTGTTCATCCTGGGCTACCCCGGCATCGGCGGCGAGAATATCACGTTGACGAACGGCCGTGTGGCGGGCTTCACCAACGCGCCGGGAGTGAAAGGACGCGCCTTCGTCAAGACGGATGCGACGATCGCAGGCGGCAACAGCGGCGGCCTGGCCGCGGATGCCGGCGGGCACCTGATCGGCGTCCCGACGCAGCTCGGCTACGGCGGCGAAGATCAGTACGTCGACTGCCGCGTGCTGGCCGACACGAACGGCGACGGCGCGATCGACGAACGGGACGGGTGCGTGCCGACCGGCGGTTTCATCAACGCGCTGCGCCCGATCAACCTGGCCCTGCCTCTCATCCGGCAGGCGCAGGCCGGCATCGTGTCGCTGCCCACCGTCGAGCCGGAGCGCGAGCCTATCCCAACGCCTGCGAACGCCGGCGAAGTGCTGTTCTCCGACGACTTCAGCAGTTCCGACAGCGGCTGGTCGGAGGACGAAGACGAAGACATCGCCGCGCGTTACGAGGACGGCCACATGGCGATCGACGTCTTCACACAGAACTACGTCGGCTGGACAAACCCCGACCAGTCGTTCGGCGACGTCGACGTCGAAGTCGATACACAGTACCTGGGTGGCCCGCTTGACAACCAGATCGGCCTCATCGTTCGCTACCAGGACGCCGATAACTTCTACGTGTTTTCGATCAGCAGCGACGGCTTTTACGAGTTCAGCAAGCTCGTCGACGGCGAGTGGATCACGATGCTGCCGTGGTCGACTTCAGATCTGATCGATCAGGACAGCGGCCAAAACCGGATCGCCGTGGTTGCCGAGGGCGATCGCTTCACCTTCTACATCAACGGCGTGCAGGTCGATCAAGCGTTTGACGACGAGTTCGGCGATGGCGACATCGGCCTGCTTGCCGGCGCGTTCGGGGAGGGGGGCGTGTCCGTCGGTTTCGACAACCTGCTGGCTCGCGTGCCGGGCGGCTCGCACGAGGTGAGCGTGGACGTGTCGCCCACGGCAGACGTGCAAATGATCCTGAGCGACAGCTTCGACGACGAAAGCGGCGGCTGGTACGTCGGCTCCTCGAAGGACGTCTTGCGGACGATTGCGGATGGAGAATTGACGATCGAAGTCGCAGCGGAGAGTTACGCCGGCTGGTCCGATCTGGAGGGCGTCGAGCTGCCTGACGTCGTCGTCGAGCTGGAGGCGCGCAAGGTCAGCGGCCCCGATTTGAATGCCTTCGGCCTCTTGTGCCGTTATCAGGATTCGGAGAATTACTACGCGCTGGAAATCGGCAGCGATAGCACGTATACTATCTACCGAGTCGCCAGCGGAGAGTATGCTTCGCTGGTGGACTGGACCTCATCGGAAGCTATCGCGCCTGGAACGGACGCCAACCAACTGCGCGTCGAATGCATCGGCGATCACCTTCGCCTGTTCGCCAACGGCGTGCTGTTGGCCGACGTGGTCGACCCCGCTGGGCGAGGCGCAAGCAGCGATGCGCTCGCCGGCGGCTCGGTCGCGCTGATCGTAGAGACGTTCGACGATCCCGGCGTGCTAGTCGGCTTCGACAACGTAGTCGTCGGCGTGCCGGTTGCAGGAGGCGGCGCCGAGGTTCTCTTTTCCGACGACTTCTCGTCGCCCGACTCGGGCTGGGATCGCGCGTCCGACAAGGACAGCCTGTCCGATTACGTCGACGGGCAGTACGTGATCGGCATCAGCGCCGAGAGCCTCTACGTATGGTCGAATCCCGGCCAATCCTTCACCGACGTCGTCATCGACGTGGATGCGACGCAAGTAGCCGGACCGGACAACAACGATTACGGTGTGCTGTGCCGATACCAGGACTTTGACAACTTCTATCGCATCCTGATCAGCGGCGACGGTTATTACGCCTTTATCCGCCAGGTGGATGGAGAATCGACGCAGTTGATCGACTGGACGCAGTCGAGCGCGATCAACCAAGGCGCCGCACACAATCACCTCACCGTCATCTGCGACGGCGACTCTCTGGCATTGTGGGTCAACGACAAGTTCGTCGCGGAAGCATCGGACGGCGCGCTGGGCGAGGGCGACATCGGCCTGACCGCAGGCACGTTCGACGAAGCCGGCGTGCGGGTGGCGTTCGACAATGTTATCGTTACAGCGCCGTGAGGAAGAACTCATGTTTGTGCCAAGCCTGCTCTTGAAAAAACTTTACACCACGGGAAGCCTGAAGAACACCGAGCGAGGCGTCCAGTTTTCGATCAAGAATCGGCTCAGCGACGCGGAGCTGGTCGCCGTACGAGGCATCGCCATCAACGGGACGCCAGTGCCGCCCCAGTCTCTCTCGCTCGACCTGGGCGACGGGCGCATGCTATCCCCTGACCACATCTCGGCAGATCGACCGCTCGCGTTTCCGTTGCGGGCGGTCGTCACCATTCAGGCTGGCGTCGGGCCGTTGCCGCTCGGCAAGCACGAGATCGAGATCGCCTTCGAGGCCAAACCGTTCGGTCACTTGAAATTCAGCGTCGAGGATGCTATTGCAGCGTCAGAGGAAGGGCGCGTGCGCATCCCGCGCGATCCGGCCGACGACTATTCCGACGAGATCGTGCGCGTCCGGCAGGCTTTCGTCGAGCAATTTACGGGGGTGAAGCTTCACCACGTCAGCCATTACTCATTCGATCCACACGTCGCGAAAGGCAACTGCGAGCACTTCACCGGTGTGGCGCAGGTGCCGCTGGGGTTTGCCGGGCCTATTCAGATCGACGGCGAACACGCGCAGGGCCAGTTCCTGATCCCGCTGGCGACTTCCGAGGGCACGCTCGTCGCCTCGTATAACCGGGGCATCAAGCTCCTCAATCTATGCGGGGGCGTGAAGGTGACCGTCGTCGGCGACGCGATGCAGCGCGCCCCGGTCTTTGTCTTGAAAGATGCTCGCGCCGGGCGTGAGTTCGTAGCGTGGGTGCAGGCGCACATCGACAAGATTCGCGAAGAAGCCGAGGCCACGTCGCACGTCGCGAAGCTCACCTACATCGACCCGTACGTCGCCAACAAGTTCGTCTACCTGCGCTTCAACTTCACGACGGGCGACGCCGCCGGGCAGAACATGGTGGGCCGCGCCACGTTCGCGGCGTGCAGTTGGATCCTGGACCGTTTCGACGGCATCGAGCACTTCTACCTCGAGTCCAACTTCGCCACGGACAAGAAAGCCTCGCAGATCAATATTATGCGCACGCGCGGCAAGCGCGTCACCGCCGAAGCCGTCGTCAAGCGCGACGTGCTCGTCCAGCACATGCGCGTCGAGCCGGAGAGCCTGTCTTATGCCGGCGGCGTCGCGAACGTCGGGGCGTTTCTGTCCGGCGCCAACAACAATGGGCTGCATTCGGCGAACGCCATCACCGCCATGTTCATCGCCACGGGGCAGGACGTCGCCAACGTCGCCGAATCGTCGGCGGGCATCATTTACTCCGAGTTGACGCCAGAAGGCAACCTGTACATTTCACTCACGATCCCTTCCCTGATCGTGGCGACGTACGGCGGCGGCACCGGCCTGCCGACCCAGCGCGAGTGTCTCGAAATGTTGGGCGCTTACGGCAAAGGCAAGGTCAACAAGCTCGCGGAGATCGTGGCCGCCGTGGCGCTGGCGGGCGAGATATCCCTGGCCTCTGCGATCTCGTCGTCGGACTGGGTTTCGAGCCACGAGAAATACGGCCGCAATCGCTAAATCTACTCATCATTTCTTCGTGGTAGAATCGCGGCATGGTCGAACTACACAAGCCGATCGTCCGCGCGCCCGACTTCGCTCCCGGCGCCTGGATCAACTCCGCGCCCCTGCACATCGACGCGCTGCGCGGTCGCGTCGTCCTTGCCGACATCTGGGATTTCACCTGCATCAACTGCATCCGCACGCTGCCCTACCTGGTCGAGTGGCAGCGCCGCTACGCCGGCTTCGGTCTGACCATCGTCGGGGTGCACTCGCCGGAATTTGAATTCGCGAAAGATAAGCGTCAGGTCGAGGCCGCCGCGCGCCGTTTCGGTCTGGGGTATCCCATCGTGCTCGACAACGACTACCAAACCTGGACCGCTTACGCGAATCGTTACTGGCCCGCGCATTACTTGATCGACAGGAACGGTTACATCCGCTACAGCCAGTTCGGCGAAGGAGGCTATCGCGAGCTTGAGTTAGCGATCCAGGCGCTCCTGCACGATGCCGACCCGTCCGTCGATCTGCCTGAGCCGATGCCGCTGCTCCGGCCCGAAGACCAGCCGGGGGCCGTCTGTTACCGCGCGACGCCGGAACTTTACACAGGTTCTGATCGCGGATCGCTGGGCAATGCCGAAGGCTACCGGCCCGGCGCAGTCATGTTTTACGTTGAGCCGGAGCATCGCGCCGACGGTTTCTTCTATGTGACCGGGCCGTGGCGCGCGGCGCGCGATCATCTGGCCGCAGCCGGTGAGAGCAGCACGCTGATCCTGCCGTATCGGGCGGCCACCGTCAACGCCGTGATGTCGCCGAGCGGTGATCCCGTCGAGCTGATGCTGGGCATCGCCGATCCGAGCGCGACGCCCCTGCCCACCGTCGACGTGTTGATCGCGCAAAATGGGCAGCCGCTGCCGGCGCTCGAAGCTGGCGACGACGTGTTCCTTGACGATCGTGGTCGCAGCGTCGTCCGCGTCGACGCGCCGCGCATGTACAATCTCGTCAAAAACCCCGGGTTCGAGCAGTCTGAGCTGCGGTTGATGCCACAGCGCGCCGGGTTTGCCATATACGCGTTCACCTTCACATCTTGCATCGCCGAATGAGGACACCCCATGCGCGCCTTTTTCATCTGGATGTCCCGCAGCGAGTTGTTCCGCCGCCTCATCACCGGCTTCCTCTTCGTCCGCCGCGCCGCACGGCGCTTCGTCGCCGGCGAAACGATTGACGACGCCATCGCCGCCATCCGCACGTTGAACGCCAGCGGCACTCTGGCTTCGGTCGATCACCTGGGTGAGAACGTCGAGAGTGAGGCCGACGCACGCCGCGCCACTGAAGACTACCTGGCCGTGCTGGATCGAATCGGCATAGAATGCGTGAAGTCGCACGGGTCGATTAAGCTCACGCAACTGGGCCTGGATATCGGCGTCGACTTTTGCCAGGAAAACGTCGCCCGTATCCTGCGCCGAGCGAAGGAAATCGGCACGTTCATTCGCATCGACATGGAGTCGAGCGAATACACCTCTCGCACGCTCGACGTCTATCGCAGCCTGCGTCGGGAATACGAGAATCTCGGTATCGTCATTCAATCGTACCTGTACCGCAGCAAGGACGACGTCGCCGCGCTGTGCCAGGAGGGCGCCAACGTCCGGCTGTGCAAAGGCGCTTACAAGGAGCCGCCCGATAAGGCGTTCCCACACAAGCGCGATGTCGACGCCAGATACGTCGCACTGGCGCGCATGCTGCTGAGTGACGACGCCCGCGCGCAGGGCGCTTACACCGCCATTGCGACGCACGATCCGAAGATGATCGACGCTGCGAAAACGTACATCGCGGAGCATTGCATCCCGCGCGACCGGTTCGAGTTCCAGATGCTGTACGGCATCCGCCGCGACCTGCAGCAGCAGCTCGTCCGAGAAGGCTTCACAGTGCGCGTGTACGTGCCTTACGGCGCCGAATGGTATCCGTACTTCATGCGTCGCCTGGGCGAGCGCCCGGCCAACGTGTGGTTCGTGCTGCGCAACCTGCTTCGTGAATAAAGACCTGACGGGTTTCAGAAACCTGTCAGGTCCGAGGAGATTGGAGATTGGAGATTCGCAACCGGGTCGCGCTTGTGACCGGCGGGGCACACCGCGTCGGCAAGTCGATCGCGCTGGCGCTGGCGGCCGCAGGCGCGCACACCGTCATCACCTATCTCCACGCTGTCGACGAGGCGGCTCGCACGCGCCGCGAGATCGAAGCGCACGGTGTGCAAGGGCTGGCGCTGCAGCTCGACCAGCGCGAGCCGGCGCAGATTGCGGCGCTGCTCGGCGCCGTGCGAGAGCGTTTCAGCCGCCTCGACATCCTCGTCAACAGCGCGGCGATCATGGAGCGCACGTCGATCTTCGACATCACGCCCGAAGACTGGGATCGCACGCTGGACACCAACCTGCGCGGTCCCTTCTTCATGGCACAAGCCGCTGCGCGCATGATGCTGGAAAACAAACCCGGCGTGGACCCTGTCATCGAGAGCGAGACGTCGCGCGATGCAGCGGGGTGCATCGTCAACATTTCCGACCTGTCCGCGCTGCGGCCTTGGCCGTCGTATATCGCGCACAGTGTCAGCAAGGCAGGACTCGTCGCGCTGACCAGGGCATTGGCGGTGGCGCTGGCGCCGTCAGTCCGTGTCAACGCGATCGCGCCGGGAGCAGTGTTCAAGCCGCCGGGATGGAGCGACGAACGGTGGTCTCGATTATCGCGGAGTGCCCCGCTCGGCCGGTCCGGCACGCCGGAGGACGTCGCGCAGGCGGTCCTCTACCTCACCCGCAGCGAATTCATCACCGGCCAGCTCCTGGTGTTGGACGGGGGACGCGAGTTAAGGTAAACTTAGTGGCACTTACATTTCAAGGAGGAGTTAGGCATTGGCTGAGAAGGCTGTCACCAAGAAGGAGATGCGCCGCCAGCGGCGCCAGGAGGAGAAATCTCGACGGGCGGCACGCGCCCGACGGGAGCGCCTGTTCATCTGGGGTGGAGTGGCCCTTGCCGTCGTCGTGGCCGGTTTCTTCGCGTTTCGGGCGCTCAATCCGACCGGCCAGCCGGGAACGGCCGTGCTGACTCAGGGCAACGAGCATGTAGATACACTTGACCAGACGCACGTGCCCTACAATACCGTGCCACCGACTTCCGGCCCGCACCTGGGCACGCTGGCGCCGTGGGGCATCTCGACCGAGCCGATTCCCGATGAGCTTCAGGTCCACAACCTGGAGGACGGCGGCGTGCTCATTCAGTATGACTGTCCCGACCAGGGTTGTCCCGAGCTGGAAGCCCAGTTGACGGACTTCGTCACCCAATTGCGGGTCGATCCCAAATACACACACCTCATCCTGGCTCCTCATGCGGGCATTCGACAGGCCAGCGGTGGAAAGCCGATCGCGCTCACCGCCTGGACGCGCTATCTGTATCTCGACGACTTCGATCGTGATAAATTAATAGAGTTCATCGACGCTTACATCAACATCGATCACCATGTGGGAGGGATCGGGTGACGACGCAGGGCGAGCGCGACCTGATTCGAAAGCGGCTGCGCGACGAGGGCGACAAGCTGATCAAGACGTTCGAAAGCCTGTCGCCCGCTCAGCGATCGATGACCATTTATTCCGACGGAATGACCTGGACGCTTCAGGACTTGGTTGCGCACCTGGGGTCTGCGGAGCGGGCTTTTCTGTATTATGGACGCGATATCCTCAACGGCGGCGAAGGCGCGCCTGAAGGCTTCGACATCAATGCCTTCAACAAGGGCGAAGTCGGCAATCTGCGCGTCCGCACCTACGAGCAGTTGCTCGACGACCTGCGCGCCGTCCGCCAGGAGACGATCGACATGGTCAGCCGCATCGCCGACGAAGACTTCGTACGCACCGGTCGCCACCCCTTCTTCGGCCAGATGACGATCGAGGAGATGTTCAAGCTCATCTATCGTCACAACATGATGCACCTGCGCGACGTGCGCCGCGCCATCGGGGGGTAGGGGCGCGCCTTGCGTGCGCCCCGCCATCGGGGGAGATTCGAATGAGTGAGCGCAAAGAGGCGATACGCCGGCATCTCGAAGCGACGCGCGCCCAGTTCATCGACGCCGTCGCCGGACTATCCGAGGCGGAGTGGGAGCACACCGTCGCGTCGAGCGAAGGCGCGTGGACGGTCAAGCAGGTCGTGGCGCACCTGGCATCTGCCGAGCCTGGCCAGACAGCCACCGGCAAGCGCATGCTCGCCGGCGAAGCCCGGTTCCCGGAAACCTTCAGCCTCGACTTCTGGAATCAGCGGCAGGTCGAAAAGCGCAAGGATCGGGCTCCTGCCGATCTGTTGAGCGACCTGAGCGAATCGCGCCAGCAGTTAACCACCTGGATCGACGGACTGAGCGAGGCTGACCTGGACAAGTCTGGCCAGCACGCACGCGGCGACTTCATCACCGTCGCGCAGTTGTGCTTCCGCATAGGCGAGCATGAGGCTCAGCACGCCGATGAGATCAGACGCGCGCTGGGAAAATAGCCCACACACGAGCCGCCCATGTTCGTCCGCCTGTGGTCTTTCGTCTTATTGACGCGCCCCGTGTTTCTGCTCGGCGGGGCGCTGTTGTACGCGCTGGGTGCGGCGATCGCGACAAGCGCCGGCGTCCCGATCGATTGGCGCCGCTACCTGCTCGGCCAGGCGATCGTCACCAGCGTGCAGTTGACGACGCATTACGCCAACGAGTACTTTGACTTCGAAGCCGACCAGCTCATCGGCGCAAACCGCACGTGGTTCACAGGTGGCAGCGGCGTGCTTCCCGGAGGCTTGCTCCCGCCGAGCGCGGCGCTCGGCGCCGCGCGTGTGTGTGCGATGATCGCCCTCGTCGCCATCGTTGCGGCCACACCGATCGAGCCTGCCATGGGCGTGATCGGCGTACTGGCGCTGCTGGGCGGCTGGTTCTACTCTGCTCCGCCTGCCCGCCTCGTCGCCAGCGGATTCGGCGAGCTGACGACGGCGCTGATCGTCGCGTTCCTGGCGCCGTTGAGCGGACTCGTCATGCAGCGCGGCCCGGTCGACGCGCGTCTCATCGCCATTACCCTGCCGCTCGTGCTGATGCAGATGGCGATGCTCGTCGTCGTCGAGCTTCCCGACCTCGATGCCGACGCTCGCGCGGGCAAGCGCACGCTCGCGGTGCGGACCGGTCGAGCGCGCGCCGCGCTCTTACACAGCGTGTTGTTGATCGCGGCATTTGCCGCGACCTGGATCGCGGCGGCGACAGGCTGGATCGATTCACGCATCCCGCTCTGGACGCTGCTTGTTGCGCCGTTGGCTGCATGGCAGTTCGCTGGCGTCTTGCGGCATGGCTATCGCGGATGGCGCGCCGATGGCGTTCTGGCCGCGGGCGGCGTAGGACTCTTCGCCGCGACGGCGGCGGCGACGTTCGCCGGACTCGTCACCGGCTAGGTTCCTTTGACCGGTATGCACACAGACTTCCGCCCCGGACCCGGTGCCACAACGGTGGGCACACAGCGCTTCCGCGACCGGTTCCCTGACCTGCCGGACCATTTCCGGCACCAGCAGGGCTGGTGGCTTTCGTCCATCGGCATTGGCACGTACCTCGGCAGCCCGGACGATAACACCGACGCCGCTTACGTGGCAGCCGTGCAGCGCGCGGTCGAGTGCGGCATCAACGTGATCGATAGTGCGATCAACTATCGCTGCCAGCGCAGCGAGCAAAGCATCGGCCGAGCGCTCAAGCTGCTGTTCGAGTCAGGCCGGGCGCGGCGCGACGAGGTCGTCATCTGCACAAAGGGCGGATACGTCCCGTACGACGGCAGCCCTCCTGACGACCCGCAGCGCTTCATCCACGAGAAGTACATCGACACGGCTATCGCACGGCCCGAAGATTTCGTTGACGGGCACTGTATGTCACCCGAATTCCTGTGGCACCAGATCGAGCAGTCGCGACATAACCTCGGCGTCGAGTGCATCGACGTCTACTACCTTCACAATCCCGAAACGCAGCTCGAAAAGATTCCGCGCGCCGAATTCCGGACCCGGCTGCGCGCGGCGTTCGAGTTTCTAGAGGAGCGCGTCGATCAGGGCTTGATCCGGTTCTACGGAACGGCCACGTGGAACGGCTATCGCGTGTCGCCCCAGGCCGGTGGGTATCTGTCGCTCGACGACGTGCTGGCCGTCGCGCGAGAGGTGCGCGGCATCAACCATCATTGCCGCTTCATCCAATTGCCGTGCAACCTGGCGCTGCTCGAGGCGTTGACGCTGCGCAACCAACGCGCGGGCGGGGAGCAAATGAGCGTGCTAGAAGCCGCCAAGCGTCTCGGCGTCACCGTGATCTGCAGCGCATCGCTGCTCCACTCGCGCCTGTTGGGCCGAATCCCCGGCGCGCTTCAGGCGCAATTCGAGGGATTGTCGGCCGACGCGCAGCGCGCGATCCAGTTCGCACGCTCGGCGCCCGGCGTGTCCAGCGCCCTCGTAGGCATGAGCCGCCCGGAGCACGTCGACGAAAACATCGCCACGGCGCGCATCGCGCCGCTCGACGCGACTGCCTTCAAGCGCCTCTTCGCGCAGCGATGATCCATGCCCGAGCTGTTCACTGTCCTCACCCCGTCAGCCGCCATTCAGAAGCTCCTCGACCACTTGCCGCCTAGCGCCGGCGCCGACGTGGTCCCGCTCCACGAAGCGCTCGACCGCGTCATCGCCGAATCGCCTGTCGCGCCCGGAGCGCTGCCGGCCTTCCCGCGCAGCGCGATGGACGGGTACGCCGTGCGCGCGGCAGACACGTTCGGCGCGAGTGAATCGCTCCCCGCCTACCTGACCGTCGCCGGTGAGTCACCCATGGGCCAAGCACCGGCGTTCGAGATCGACAAGGGTCAGGCCGCCATCATTCACACTGGCGGCATGCTGCCCAAAGGCGCGGACGGCGTCGTGATGATCGAGCGCACGCAAAAGGCGCGCGAGAACGAGATCGAAGTGCTGCGGGCGATCGCCGTCGGCGAGAACGTCATTCAAATCGGTGAAGACGTCAAAGCCGGCGAGGCTCTGCTGCCGGCCGGCCACCGCCTGCGTCCGCAGGACCTGGGAGGCCTGGCGGCGGCCGGTATCACCCAGGTGCGCGTCGCCAGACGACCGCGCGTAGCGATTCTGGCCACTGGTGATGAGGTGGTTCCCGCCGACAAAGAGCCTGCGCCCGGCCAGGTGCGGGACGTGAATACATACAGCATCGCCGGGCTGGTGAAGCGCGCAGGGGGCGCGCCGATGCCATGCGGTATCGTCCCCGACGACTTCGACGCGCTATACCATGCGGCCCGCTCTGCGCTCGACGGCAGCGACGCGCTGGTGTTGTCGGCCGGATCGTCGGTGAGTGCGCGCGACATGACTTCTCGGGTGATCGACCGGCTCGGCAAACCCGGCGTGCTGGTTCACGGCGTGTCGATCAAACCGGGCAAGCCGACGATCCTCGCCATGTGCGACGGCAAGCCCGTGTTCGGCTTGCCCGGCAACCCGGTCAGCGCGCTGGTCGTCGCCGACCTGTTTCTCACGCGGACGCTGTGGCGCATGCAGGGGCTGGCGCAACCCGCGATCTATCGCTCGGTTCATGCGAGGCTCACGCGCAACGTCGCCTCGACGCCGGGGCGCGAGGACTATATTCAAGTGAAGCTCGTGGAACGCGGCGGTGAGCTATGGGCCGAGCCAGTCTTAGGCAAGAGCAATCTGATTTTCACGCTGGTGAAGGCCGACGGGTTGATGGTCGTGCCGCTGGATGCGAATGGGGTGCAGGAAGGGGAGTTGGTTGAGGTGAGGGTGTTCTGAGCAACGAATAGACAACGGATAAATGGATGTGAGGCGCCACGGTAATCCGTTTATACGTTGCACATCCGATGCATCGATTTCTGGAGAAGTCACATGACTCTGGTCAAAGACGCTCCCCACAGAGACCGCACGTACAAACTCATCGGCCTGGCGATGGAAGTTCATAACGAGCTTGGCCCCGGTCATCGCGAGGCCGACTACCACGACGCGCTCTTGATCAAGCTCAAGGGGGCACAACTCGACTTTGAAGACGAACCCGAGGTACTGATCACGCTCGACGCTGGCGAAATGGTCAAAACCCGCAAGCCCGATTTTGTCGTCGCTCAGTCTGTCATCATCGAGGTCAAAGGCCGCTCGCACCTGATGACCAAAGACGATCAAGCGCAAGTCATTGGTTACTTCGCCGCTCTGCCTGAATGCAAAGTGGCGTTGTTTTTCAACTTCGGTCGGCCCCGGCTGGAGTATCATCGCCTGTTTCCACCTAAAAAGGTGGCCGCCTTTCAGCGCCAGAAGTGGGGCAAGGCAACGGATTAGCAACGAATAAACGGATAACGCTGTGCGATTCGTTTATCCGTTGTACATTCGTTGCCCCGCATTTGACATGAATCGCAAAGTCTACCTCGAGGACATCCCGCTCGACGCGGCCTGGCGGCGATTCATCGCCACGTTGGAGGCCGCCGACTTATGGCGTCCCTTCGACGGCGAAGAGATTCCCGTCGCCGACGCCTTGGGCCGCGTCACTGCCGAGCCGATCTGGGCGCGCGTTTCGTCGCCCGCCTACCACGCGGCGGCGATGGACGGTTATGCAGTTCGCAGCGAAGACACGATCGGCGCGACGGAAACCGCACCCGTACGGTTAGCGATCGTCGATGGTGGAGGCGACTCCAGTCGCCGATTACAGGCACAATACGTCGACACCGGCGACCCCCTACCCGCCTGGGCCGACGCCGTAATTCCCATCGAACACGTCCACCTCATCCACCAGCCAGCCAGCGAACCAACCACTCTAGCACCTGACCAAGCGACCACTCGGCCAGTTGACCAAGCGACCATTCGACCACCTGACCAAGCGACTACTCGACTAATCTACATCGAAATCCTCGCCTCCGTCGCGCCGTGGAGCAACGTCCGCTCGATGGGCGAAGACATGGTCGCCACCGAGCTTGCCCTGCCTGCCAATCACACGCTGCGGCCCGTCGATCTCGGCGCGATTGCCGGCTGTGGCTATGCTTCGCTCAAGGTCCGGCGCCGGCCCCGCGTGGCGATCATTCCAACCGGCACCGAGCTGATTACGGCCGAACAGGCCGCACGCGCAGGCGTGAAGCCCGGCGACATCATCGAATACAACTCAATCGTCCTGGCGGCGGAGGTCGAGCAATGGGGTGGGCTTCCGACCCGCTACCCGATCGTTCCCGACGACTACGACCTCATCAAAGCCGCCGTGCTCGAAGCAGCGCCAGAGCACGATCTGGTCCTGGTCAATGCCGGCTCATCGGCAGGCAGCGAGGACTACACGGCGCGTATCGTCGAAGAGCTCGGCACACTCCTCGTGCACGGCGTCGCCGTCCGCCCCGGCCACCCCGTCATACTCGGCACAATCCAATCTCCAATCTCCAAATCCCAAACTCCAAACTCCAAACTCCAAACTCTAACTCCGGTCATCGGCATCCCCGGCTACCCGGTCAGCGCCGCGCTCACCGGCGAGATCTTCGTCGAGCCGCTGCTGGCGAAGTGGCGCGGGCAGCCTCCACTGCGCAAGCCCACCATGCGGGCGACGATCACCCGAAAGTTGCTATCGCCGATGGGAGAGGACGAATGGGTGCGCGTGACGGTCGGCCGCGTGGGCGATCGTGTCATCGCCGCGCCGCTGAGCCGGGGCGCGGGCGTGATCACGTCGCTTGCCCGCGCCGACGGCATCGTGCGCATACCGCGCTTCAGCGAAGGGGTGAACGCGGGCGACGAGGTCACGGTCGAGCTGTATACCACGCCCGACGAGATCGAGCGCACGATCGTCCACATCGGCTCGCATGACCTTACACTCGATCTGCTGGCCCAATTCCTTGCAGAGAAGTCAGGGCGGCGATTCGTCTCGGCCAATGCCGGGAGCCTGGGCGGACTGATCGCCCTGCGCCGGGGCGAGGCGCACCTGGCCGGATCGCACCTGCTCGATCCTGAAACCGGCGAGTACAATATCTCGTACGTTAAGCAGTATCTGCCCGGCACGCCGGTCTCCCTGGTGACGCTGCTGCGCCGCGAGCAGGGTCTGATCGTGACGAAGGGCAACCCGAAACGAATCGAATCGCTGGCGCACCTGGCGCGGCCCGACGTGCGTTTCGTGAACCGGCAGCGCGGCGCGGGCACGCGCGTGCTGCTCGATTATCGACTGGGCCAGTTGGGTATTGCGCCGGAGCAGGTACGGGGTTACGAGCGCGAGGAGTACACGCACCTGGCTGTGGCCGCCGCCGTGCAGTCAGGCGTGGCCGACTGCGGATTAGGTGTGCGCGCCGCCGCCCGCGCGCTCGATCTCGATTTCGTGCCTGTAGAATGGGAACGCTATGACTTGGTGATTCCTGATATTTACTATGAAAGCGATCTGATCAAGCCGTTGCTCGACTTACTGCGCAGCAAGGGGTTTCCGCAAGCTGTCGCCGAACTGCCGGGGTACGACCCATCGCTGATGGGGACAGTCGCATTGACGTGACCCAAATGCTCAGTACCTCGGTACGCCCGGATCGACGTGCACCGACCAGGCATCGATTCCGCCGATCAGGTTCCGCACTCTCTCAAAGCCCA
>DASSFZ010000414.1:0-13622 GCA_035693785.1 Anaerolineae bacterium
AAATTCACCATCACAGTCCTTCAAGTAATGTAAAAACCATAGTCCTATAGGACTATGGTTCGTGATTAGTAGCGGGGGCAGGACTCGAACCTGCGACCTCCGGGTTATGAGCCCGACGAGCTGCCACTGCTCTACCCCGCAACGCGCCCACATGGGCTACACTGACAAAGAAGCGGGACACACCTCCATCCCGCAATTTGCATTATACCATGTGTGCCACAAGCCGTCAAGGCAGGTCTGCAAAAAACACAGCCCACCACTCGAACACGTGATCGCGCGGAAGTCTGCCGGTATCAGACGACTGGCCCGGCTCCTCGGTATCCAGAGGAATCACCGGCACGACGGCGATCTCACCTGGCTTCGCCATGCGCGCGCGGCGCGCCCATGCCTCCACGTAGACATCCGTCTTGGCATACTGCTCGTACTGGTCCAGCAACTGCGCCCGGGACCGCTCGTAATCGATCGCGCGCTGCAACCGCGCTTCGTCCTCAAGCAATTGGCGACTCACGGCCAGACGCGCATTGAACGCGCCCAACAACGGCAGAGCGGCAAGCGCCAACCCGATCAGCCACGCAGATTTGAAGTAGAAAACCTGACGCCAAATGCTCGACACCGAGGCTCCGACCCGCAGCCGCGAATATAAAATCCCAGGCGCGCCTGGGATTGGCAGTCGAGGTGCCGAAGCTGGGACTTGAACCCAGATGAGGGAACCCTCACTGCGCCCTGAACGCAGCGCGTCTGCCAATTCCGCCACTTCGGCATGCTACAGCGATGAGTATTCTACTCGAATCGATCTGTTTGTCAAGCCACGCTCTCTGGTGATTGCACATCTGTTGGAGTGACAGTTGCACACAACCAGCGTCTGCAGTTGCACTGCGGACGAACGGAATTGTGGATAATCACCAGACACTCTCCAACTGACGCGTGCCCGTCCTTCACGGCGTGAGCTGGCCGCTGTTGGCAATGACTCGCCGCTCGATCACGAACCAGTCGGCGAGCGTCTGCAGGCGATCGGCAGGCGTCAGGAGCGGGCCGAGCTGCACGCCGCGAATGCGCTGGCTGACCCCATAACTGTACACGGGATAATACAACACGATCGCGGGCACCTTCTCGTTGAACATCTGGGCGAACCGGCGGTACAACTCCGCCCGCCGCGTCGGATCGACCACCCGCCGCGCAGCCTCCAAGACCTCGCTGACGTCCCGATCTTTGAACTGGCTGTAGTTTTGGCCTGCCGACGCCTTCGTCTCGTGCCAGAAGGGATAGGGATCCGGATCCGGCGAGTCGAACACCACGTTCGCCAGCGCCGCCTGGTACTGCCGCGCCTGCAGGAAGTTGCTCGCCAACCCGATCTGCACTGGGCGAACCTCGGCGTTGACGCCGATCACGCGCCACTGGTTGGCGACGGCCCGCGCCACGCCGACTTGATCGCTCGACACCAGCAACGTGAAGGACAGCGGCACGCCGCTTTTCAGGCGCAGCGCGTCCGACCGTCGCGTTTCGATGCGCGGGGCTACCGGCCTGTCGGCTTCGGGGAGCAGGTCGCTGTCGTCGCCATTCGCGCTGCCTGTGACATCCTCCGACGGGATCCACCCCGCTCGCGCGAGCAACTGCCGCGCCCGGGAGATGTCCTGCTCGATGGGAGGCGTATCCGGATCGTACGCCCAAGAATTTTGGTGAAAGGGGCCGTTCGCCACGACGGCCTGCGCTCCCAACGCGCCGTCGACGATAGCTTGCCGATCGAGCGCAAGCAGCAGCGCCTTCCGGACGTCCTCTTCCTGAAAGAACGGCGAGTTCGGATCGTTCGTATTGAGGAAGATGAGGCTGAGACCTGAGATGGGCGCCGTGAACAGGTTCAACGAAGGCGTCTCGCGCACCAGATCGAGATCGGCTGCCGTGATGGGCGATATACCGTGGATCTCGCCGGCGCGATACGCCTCGAAGGCCTCCGCCGCCGTCGCGTAATACTTGAACTCCACTTCGTTAATATAAGGCTGGCGACCGAAGTAGCGAGGATTGGTTTCCAGAACAATGCGCTGCGGCTGGCCAGGCTCGCTCACCAGCTCCTTCACGTGGAATGGGCCAGTGCCTAACGGCTGCTGATTGAAAGGATGATCGAGCAGCTCGCCGGCGCTCACACCGTTGAGGATGTGCACCGGCAGCATGCCCACGGCCGCGTAGTCGAGGAAGGGCGCGAAAGGCTCCTGCAGGGTAATCTGGACGGTGCGGTCGTCAATCTTGACCGCCTCGACCGAACGCCACAGCGCGCCGATGTCCGGGCGTCCGGGGAAGCTCGGGTCTTGCAGCAGGCCGATCGTGAAAATGACGTCGTCGGCAGTGAACGGCTGGCCGTCCTGCCACGTCACGTCGTCACGCAGTTGAAACGTATAGATCAGGCCGTAGTTCTCGTCGTCTTGAGAGATCGTCCATCTCGAGGCCAGATCCGGCTGAGGCGCTCCGCGCTCGTCGAACTTGACGAGACCGTTGAAGACCAGGGCGCAGATGTCGCGATCAGGCTCGTTGAAAGAGCACAGCAGCGGGTTGATGAACTGCGGCTGGCCGACGACGCCCTCGATATACGTGCCGCCCGGCGCAGGCACGTAACGGACGGTGAACGAGAGGGCCAGATAGGCCATCAGCGCGGCCAGAATCAGAATACCCGCGACGATGAGCGTCGCTTGCCAGCGCACGTGCCGAAACACGCCAAACCACTCCTTCTCAAGAAAACGAGGGTGTCAGGCAGCGGCCGCCTCAACACCCCCTTATGATGGGTACCGCGATTGTTGTCGATTTCGCAGGCCGTCAGCCCGCCAGGATCACATTCCAGACGGAAACGGCAAAGAACAGGATCGACACGACGATCGTCAAGTTGAACAAAGTCCGCTCGAAACCCCGGCGCGTGCGGTACACGGGACTATCGCCGCTGCTGAGAAAGCCGCCCATGGATTGCCCACGCACCTCAAGTCCGATCAATACAATCAGCACAAGACCCAGAATCACCTGAGCGATACTTACGGCGGTCTCCACCTACCTCTTCTCCTCATGTCAGACTGAATAACATTATAGCACGCCCCTCAGGCCCGAACAAGCACCGGGAGCAGGGCCAGTACATTCTCCTGCTAGGCCGTTCCGGGCACAAGGAAAAAGAACGCCAGCGCGAGAATCGCGTACACGACCAGCAGCATCGCCCCTTCCAGCCAGTTGCTCTCGCCGTCCAGCGACACGAACGCCGCGATGATCGAGGCTGCCGCCACCGCGGCCAGCTCGAAGCTATTGAACTCCAGCGCGAGCGGGTTGCCTACAACCAGGCTCAGCAGCACCAGGAGCGGAGCGACGAACAGCGCGACTTGCAGGCTCGATCCGACGGCGATGCTCAGACTTAGATCCATTTTGTTCTTAACGGCCACCTGGACGGCAACCAGATGCTCCGCGACGTTGCCCACAATCGGCACCAGAATGATGCCGATGAAGAATTCGCTCAGGCCAAGCGCATCCGTAACAGGCTCGACCGAAGCGACCAGGATTTCGCTCAAGACGACGATGAAGGCCACGGCGATGGCCAGCACGACGAGCGCCCGGCGCACGCTCCAACCCGACGGCGGATGCGCCTCGCGCGCCAGAGGGTCTTCCTCGGAGACGCGCGAAGTCAGCGAGTGCAGGACGGCCAGGCCATACATGACCAGCATGGCGATCGACGCGCCGATGCTCAAGGCCTCGACCGACGTGAAGTTCGGCTCGATCGCGAAGTTGAACAGCGACGGAATTCCCAGCGCAATGACCGACAGGATCAGCAACGTTGCGTCGAGGCCGGCGTGCGCGCGATCGAACGTCTGAACCCCGTTCTTGATTCCGCCCAGCAGCAGCGCGGCACCCAGCACCAGAAGCAGGTTGCCCAGAATCGACCCGGTGATCGAGGCCAGCACCAGGCTCAGCAAGCCCTCGCGGAGCGCAGCCAGCGCGATGATCAGCTCCGCCGCATTGCCGAGCGTCGCATTCAGCAGGCCACCCAGCCGAGGCCCGGTCTTGTCCGCCAGCGCCTCGGTCCCTTCGCCGATGAGTCCCGCCAGTGGGATCACGCCCAGCGCCGACGCCGCAAAACGGATCACGGGGTCAGCTTCGACGAGCTGTGCGACGATCGCAGCCGGGACGAAGACAAGCATGAGGACGAGCGGCGCGCTCAAGCCCAGCCAGTCTTTCAATCTCGTCATCACCGGCATCCCCTCTCTCAAATGGGTTCGAACAACGCGGCAGGCGCATTCGGCGGCACGAGCACGCGCAGCGCGCGCGGCGCGATCGAACACTCGACCGGCGAGGAGCCGAGCGGCTCGGCGTCGACGTGCACGTCGCTCGTCGGGCGCGTCACGATGCGCACGCGTCGGGCCGGCAGCGTCACCAGGCTGGGAACGCGCACGTGTCGGTGCAGCAGCACGCGAGCGAAGTAACCGGCAACTGCACCGATGCCCCAGCCACGAATCACACTCACATTCAGGCAGCCGTCATCCAGGCGCGCTTCCGGCGCGAGATGGAATATGCCCGCGTACAGGTCGGCGTTGCACACGAGGACCATGACGACGTGCTCCGACAGGCTGCGGCCATCGATTTCGATCTCGGCCTGCGCGCCGACGTAGCCGACTCCAATGCGCAGCGCCGCCAGCGCGTAGCTGACGATTCCCCAGCGCTTGAACCACGGCGGGCGCGGCTCGATGCTGCGGGTAATACGCCCATCCAGCCCTACGCCCGCCCACAGCAGAAAGTAGCGGCTGGCCGCCTCCGGCGTGCCGGCGCGCACAGTGACCCGGCCCAAATCGACCCTCCGCAGCGACGCTTCGTTCATCGAGCGCGCGGCATCCAGCAGTCGCCACACTGAGGATGGCATGCCCAGTTGCCGGGCCCACATGTTACCCGTGCCGCAGGGCAACACACCGACAGCCGTGTCCGTCCCGACCAACGCGTTGACGGCTTCGTTGAGCGTGCCGTCGCCTCCGGCGATCAAGGCGGCATACAGGCCGGCGTTGGCTGCTTCACTCGCCAGCCGGCCGGCATCGCCCGGTCCGCCTGTCTGTTCTATGTCGATCGACCAGCCGCGCGCGGCGAGATAAGCGCGCACCCGGATCAGCTCTTCGGAAGCGCTGCTCAGCCCGGACACAGGATTATAAATGATCAGCCCGCGACGCATTAGCCGCGATTATAACAAGGACGATGCTTGCTCGCAACACACGGCGCGCTGCGGTGCGCACGTAGAGGTTGTCAGGCAGCCATCCCTTCGACTCCGCGGCGCGCGTCCTTCGATTCCACTGCGTTCCGCTCAGGGTGCGGCTGACCTGTTTGCACACGCGCCGCCGGGCACCCTCTGTGTGGCAAGCCCCATGACTTTGAGGTAAAATACCGCGCGAGCGTCGGGCACGTCATGGAATCGACCACACTCCTCAACAACCGGTACCGCCTGCTGTCGCAAGTCGCGGCGGGCGGCATGGCCGTCGTGTACAAGGCACAGGACACGCTGCTCAATCGCGTCGTCGCGGTCAAAATCCTGCGCGAGTCCTTCGCCGCCGACCCCACGTTCCAGGCCCGCTTCCGGCGCGAAGCCGAGGCTGCGGCCAACTTCAACCACGTCAACGTCGTCACGGTGTACGACGTCGGCCACGACGCCGGACGGCACTACATTGTCATGGAATATGTCGACGGGCAGGATCTCAAGCAGATCATTCGCGCCGAAGCGCCGCTGCCGATCCACCGCGCCGTCGAAATCGCGATTCAAATGTGCGCCGCGCTGGGCGCAGCCCATCGCGCCGGACTGGTGCACTGCGACGTCAAGCCGCAGAACGTGCTGATCACCGCCGACGGCCGGGTCAAGGTCACCGACTTCGGCATCGCGCGCGTGCTCTCGCAAGCATCCACGGCGATCACCGACACGGTGTGGGGGACACCACATTACATCTCGCCCGAGCAGGCCGCCGGTGAGTCGCCGACGCCGGCCAGCGACGTGTACGCCGCCGGCGTGATCATGTACGAAATGCTCACCGGCCGCCTGCCGTTTGAGGGCGAAACGCACACCCAGCTCGCGCTCGCCCATATGCGTGACGAGCCGCCGCCACTCACGTTACTCAACCCGACCGTTCCCGCGCAAGTCGACCAGATCGTCAGCAAGGTGATGAGCAAAGAGCCGTCGGCGCGATACCGCACCGCCGATCAGCTCGCCACCGTCCTCATCGAATACCGCAACGTGGCCGAGCAGGCTACAGGCTACCAGCCTGCCACGCGCCCCCCGCCGATTGGTCCGACCGTAGAGCGCACGCCCATCCGGGAAACGCTGCCGGTCGCCCAGGCAGAGGGCTTCGACTGGCTCGGATGGCTGCTCGGCGGCCTTGCAGCCGTCGCTGTGTTGGGCCTGATTATCTTATGGGTCTTCGTCGCCCGCGCCTATTCTGTTCCGGCGCCGATCGTCACACCGCAGCCCGCTGGGACCCCCGCTTCAGGCTCAACCAACCTGCCGGCAGCGAACGGTCAGGTCCCCGTTCCGCGCGTAGTCGGCCTGACACGCGATCAGGCGGTGATGCGGCTCGACGAGGCCGGCCTGCGCGCGGTCGATGGCGCGCTGCAGTTCAGCAGCGATGTCCCTGCCGGAATCGTCCTGCAGCAGATGCCGGCCCCCGGCGAATTGGCCCCGCGCAATTCGATCGTCCAGATCGTCGTCAGTAGCGGCCCGCAAGTCTCGGCGGTGCCCAACGTCACCGGTCTCATGTATAACCCGGACATCGAGGCAGGCCTCAAGCAGAGTGGCTGGGACGTGCGGACGGAAGAGCAGTACAGCCAGAAACCCTATCAGGAGATTCTGGCGATGACCCCCCCACCGTTCACACTGCTGCCCGCCGGTGAACCGCTCACCCTGACGCTCAGCGGCGGCATCACCCTGACGATGGAGGCACAGTTTGCCGGCCTGATCCAGCTCGACAGTGTGCTGCTCCCGGCGGCCGAAGTGCGCCGTGGCGAGCTGCTTGAGATGACATTCTTGTGGCGCGCCATGGAGCGGATCGGCACACCTTATGTTCGCTTCATCCACTTCGTCGACGCCGACGGAGAAATCCAGACTCAGGCTGACGCCGAGCCTTCGCCGCCGACTACGGCCTGGGCTAGAAACGTGCTGATCCCCGACCAGTACTTCCTGCCCATTCCCGGCGGCGTTCTCCCAGGGGAGCACCAGCTTCTCGTCGGCTTTTACCCGGTCGGATCGGCCTTTACCCGCCTGCCCATCAGCGACCCCGGTAAGTCCCAGGATGTCGATCAGCGACTCCTGGTATATACTGTAACGGTGCTGCCCTGATACATGGTGGACAGCCCGCCAACAAGTTGACCTTACGCTTTTCGACGCAAATTCCGGGTCCGCGACCCCAGCCCGGCGCCCGGGCGCGGGATCTCTAATGAAACATTTACGGGATAGTCACGGCGTTTTTGTAAGAAGTGGGGTATAATGTTGGCGGGATAGATGGAGGTATGCTGTGAACACAGGCCGATCGCGAAACAACTTCGTGTACTTGATCATTATCATCGCCATCGGGGCGATTCTGGTGTCTGTCTTGCGCGGCCAAGCGCCGAGCAACGAGGACATTTCGTTGACCGAACTGGCAAGCATGATCAATGCGGGCAAGGTCGCGTCGATTACCCAGTCCGATCTTAATTTAACGGTCACTCTGGACAATGACGATGTGGTTACGACGCGGGCTGCCGCAGGCTCCCCGGCGACTGATCAGTTGATCGCACTGGGCGCCGATCCCGAGATGTTCCACGAAGCCAATCCTAAAGCCGTCGAGTTCAGCGTCGAAAGCCCGCCCGAATGGGGCACCTGGCTCAGCCTGCTCTCGTATATGATCCCGGCCCTGTTCGTGGTGGGCTTGATCTATTTCATGTTCCGGCAGGCGCAAGGCTCCAACAACCAGGCGCTTTCGTTCGGCAAGAGCCGCGCTCGCATGATCACCAGCGAGCACCCGACGATTACCTTCGACGACGTAGCCGGCGCGGAAGAGGCCAAGCAGGAGCTGGCCGAGGTCGTCGAATTCCTGAAAGAGCCTGAGAAGTTCATCTCGCTCGGGGCGCGCATTCCGAAGGGCGTTCTGCTCGTCGGGTCGCCCGGCACGGGTAAGACGCTTTTGGCCAAGGCCGTGTCCGGCGAGGCGGGCGTGCCCTTCTTCAGCATCAGCGGCTCCGAGTTCGTCGAGATGTTCGTCGGCGTCGGCGCGTCGCGCGTGCGCGACCTGTTCGATCAGGCCAAGCGCCACAGCCCGTGCATCGTGTTCGTCGACGAGATCGACGCCGTCGGCCGCCATCGCGGCGCGGGCCTGGGCGGCTCGCACGACGAGCGCGAGCAGACCTTGAATCAGATCCTGGTCGAGATGGACGGCTTCGACACTGACACGAATGTGATCGTCGTCGCCGCGACCAACCGGCCCGACATTCTCGACCCGGCGCTGATGCGCCCGGGCCGCTTCGACCGCCGCGTCGTCCTGGACCGCCCCGACTTCAACGGACGCCAGGGCATCTTCAAGGTGCACGTGCGCGGCAAGCCATTGGCCGAAGACGTCGACATCGAGAAGCTGGCGAAGGCAACGCCTGGCTTCGTCGGCGCCGACATCGAGAACACGGTGAACGAAGCCGCCATCCTGGCCGCGCGGCGCAATCGCAAAGCCATCATGATGACGGATATGGAAGAGGCGATCGAGCGCGTGCTCCTCGGCCCGGAGCGCAAGAGCCGCATCATCCTGCCGAAAGAGAAGAAGATCACGGCCTACCACGAGGCCGGTCACTCCGTCGCGATGCGCGCGCTGCCCAACAGCGACCCGGTGCGCAAGGTCACCATTATCCCGCGCGGCATCGCCGCCGGCGTCACCTGGAGCATGCCCGAAGAGGACATCTCGCATATGACGCGCTCGAAGCTCAAGGACCTGATGGCCGGCATCCTGGGCGGACGCGCCGCCGAAGAGCTGGTGTTCTCCGGCGAGATCACCACCGGGGCCAGCAACGATCTCGAAAAGGTCACGGAGATCGCCCGCTCGATGGTCACCCGCTGGGGCATGAGCGACAAGCTAGGCCCACTGGTGTACGGCAAAAAGGAAGAGCTGGTCTTCCTCGGCAAGGAGATCGGCGAGCAGCGGGACTACAGCGAAGCGGTGGCCCAGGAAATCGACAGCGAAGTCCGCAAGCTGGTCGCCGAGGCGCACGACACCGCGCTGCGGGTCCTGACCGAGCATCGCGACCAGCTCGACGCCGTGGCGCAGGCGCTCATGGAATATGAGACACTCGACATGGCCGAGTTCGAAGCGGTGTGGAACGGCCAGCCGCCGCGCCCGAGCAAGGGCGCTGCGCCATCCGCGCCGGCGCCGACGACCGGGCCGGGCAAGCCCGCCCCCGAACCGCCCACGCCCGGCGGCAAGCAGCCGGTGCCGGTTCCGGCGTAAGCCACGAATCAATGAACGAAACCCGACCTCCATGCGAGGCCGGGTTTTTTCATCGCATATGCAGACAACGGCAGGCCGGCACACTACTATTCTGCCGCCAGCCGAACTTCCTTGGCCGTGGTGCGCTTCACGCTTCGAGCGCGTGACCATGAATCGGCCAGGCACACCGGTCAGGCCGTCGCTTTCATGGTCTCTTGCTCGACCAGGGTGCGGCGCAGCACCTTCAGCACGGCCGACTTGGGCAGCTCGCTCCGGAACTCGATCTGTCGAGGCACTTTGTAGGAAACCAGCCTCTCGGACAGGTATTTCTTAAGCTCGTCTTCCGTGGCGCTCGCGCCGGGCTTGAGCACGACCCACGCCTTCACCGATTCGCCGCCGCGCTGCTGATCTGGCACGCCGGCCACCGCCGCTTCCAGCACGGCGGGATGCTTGATCAGATCATCCTCTATCTCGCGCGGCCACACCTGGAGCCCGCCGACCTTGATCAATTCCTTCTTGCGGCCCACGATGAAGACGTAACCGTCCTCGTCCATCGTGGCCGTATCGCCGGTGTGCAGCCAGGGTGGGCCATCGGGATCGTCAGGGTGCCGGCGCAGTGTGTTCTGCGTCTCGGTCGGCATGTTGTGGTAACCGTACATCACCATAGGGCCGCGCAGGCACAGCTCACCCACCTCGCCCGCCTTCAACGGCGTGACTTCGTCTTCCAGGCTGATGATGCGGGCCTCCGTGTCGGGGTAAGGCACGCCAATCGATCCCGGCTTGTTGAGGCCGATGAGCGGATTGACGATGGCGGCCGTCGGGCACTCCGACATGCCGAAGCCCTCCACCAGCTTGCCGCCCGTGATCGACTCGAACTTGCTCTTCACGTCGAGCAGCAGCGGCTCCGAGCCGGAAATGCACCACCGGATGGAACCGACCTTGTGCGTCTTGATACCGGGAAAGTTGTTCAGCCCGTTGTACATGCGCGGCACGCCGGGAAAGACCGTCGGCTGGTACGCGTCGATGGCGTCGACAATGGAGTGCACGTCGCGCGGGTTCGGCACGAGCACCATCGACGCGCCGCCCTGGACGGCGAAGGACATACCCGCCACCAGTCCGTAGACGTGGAAGAGCGGGATCGCCAGCAGCACCGTCTCCTCGCCCTCGCGGCACTTCGAGAACCAGGCACGGATCTGCAGCGTGTTGGCCACCAGGTGGCGATGCAGGGCGATGGCCGCCTTCGGCACGCCCGTCGTCCCGCCCGAATACTGGAACACCGCCCGGTCGTCCGGCCCGACGTCGACCTTTGGGCGCTGCGACGCGCTGTACTTCGCCATCAGGTCCATGAACGACAGATGGCCGGGCGACAGCTCGACGCGGTGGCCGTCTTTCTTCTCTCTAGCCAGCGTGAACAACAGCCGCAAAAGGCCGCTCATGTAGTCCTTAATGTTCGTCACGATGACGTTCTTGAGCCGGGTGTTCGCCAGAACCTTCTGTACTTTCGGATAAAAGAGGCTCATGCAGATCATCGTCTCGGCGCCGCTGTCCTTCAACTGGTACTCGATCTCAGGCTCGGTGTAGGCCGGGTTCGTGGCGACGACGACGCCGCCGGCTTTGAGGACGCCATAGAAGGCGATGACGAACTGAGGAATGTTGGGCATGAAGATGGCGACGCGATCGCCTTTTTTCACGCCCAGCGCGGCGAGCGCAGCGGCCAACCGATCGGATAGGTCGTTGAGCTGCGCGTAAGTCAGTGAGCTTTTGGCGAATCCCTGATGGGATGGCTTGAAGTGAATGGCCGGCTTGTTGGGATACTTGGCGGCAGTCTGTTCGAGAAAGACGTAGAGCGGATGCTCAGGATACGGCTTGAGGGACTCCGGCACGCCCTCGTCGTAAAACTTAACCCACGGCTTGTGCATGACAGGTCCTCCTCGAGGAGTTGGTTGCAGCAGTCGGCGCTACCCGGCAGTATAGCCTACACTCGCATCGAAAGTCAACTGACTAACGTAACTCTTCCGCTAGTGCCACCCGGTCAGCGCCAGCGCGGCAGCCGTGGAATAAACACGCTCGTCGTCAGCATATATTCCCGGTAGCCCGGCTGAAATCTCCTATCCGCCGCCGATGACCGACCGCACCCGGTCGGGCATCTTGGTGACGCGCCCGCGCCGGTCGATCCAGACCAGCTTCACCTTGCCGGTCGCAAGCAGATTGCGCGATGTCGCGTGCAAGACTTCGTATCCGAACGTCACGGTGCGGCTGCGCAGCTCGCCGATCCACGTGCGCACCGTGACGGCGTCGCCGTAGCGCGCGGGCGCGACGTAACGCACGTTGAGATCGGCGACGGCCAGAAACCTGCCCTCGCGCTCGATCTCTTCGTAGGCGATCCCTTTCGCCCGCATGTATTGCGAGCGCCCTTCCTCCATCCATACCACGTAACTGGCGTGATGGGCAATGCCCATCTGATCGGTTTCGGCGTAGCGCACCGGAAAGGTGGTCTCGAAAACCTCGTTCGCAGTCAACGCCCTTCCCTCCGGCAGAGTGCGCACATTTTACAACTGATTTCGACAAAGTCGCAACCGCTTTGAAGTTTGGAGTTTGAGGTTGGGAGTTGGAGCCAGGCGAGAGATTCCTCACTACGTTCGGAATGACACGCCGCTGGACGTGATCTGCCTACAAATCGGCATCTACCTGAGGGAGAAACGCCATATATGGGGCTTGACAGAATAGGACAACTGTTCTATACTTTCAGTACAGATAGAACAACCGTTCTATTTTGAGCGCTCGTCCTTTCTCCAGCAATATCCAGGGGGTTACCATGAAAACACTCACCCATCGCCAGTTGGCGGTTCTCAGCTTCATCGAGACTTTCATCGCCAGCAATCGCTATCCGCCGACCTACGAGGAGATCCGGCGCGGGCTTGGGCTGTCGACCAAGTCGCTCGTCAACCACCACTTGAATGCGCTGGAGGAAGCCGGCGTTATCGAGCGGGATCGATTGACGTCTCGCGGGCTGCGGCTCGCCGGGCAGAGCGTTCACAGGGTCCCGGTCGTCGGCTCGATCGTCGCCGGCCTGCCGGTGACGTCGTTCGCCGAATCGATCGACACGGCCCGTGAAGCGCTGCTGCTCACCAGCGACATCGTCGCGCCGCAGGAGGGCTTGTTCGCGCTGCGCGTGCGCGGCGACTCGATGATCGACGCGATGGTCAGCGACGGCGATCTGGTAGTAATGAAGCGGCAGTCCGACGTGCGCGACGGCGACATGGTCGCGGTCTGGCTGAAAGACCGGGACGAGACGACGCTCAAACATTTCTACAGGGAGAACGGGCAAATCCGGCTTCAGCCTGCCAACCCGACGATAGGGCCGATTTTCGCCCATCCGCGCAACGTCGAAGTTCAGGGGAAAGTCGTCGCGGTCATCCGACGCGTAAACTGATAGCCTATCCGGGGCAATTCGGAATGTGGACTTTAGTCTGCTTCAGGCTAAGCAGGCTAAAGCCTGCACTCCGGTTGTCGGATGAGTACTAGAAAGAGGTGACTTATGCGCCAGCTGCTGGAGCTGCAAGCGGACCGAATCGAGATGGTGCTGGCTCACCACAAAGCCCCCGCCCGCGTCGCCGGCGGCGTCGTCACCCCGCGCTGGGTGCAGTTCCACCTGGCCCCCGCCCTGGGCACGCGCCTGCACCGCGTCCAGGCCCTGGCCGACGAACTGGCCCTGGCGCTGGGCGCTCCCCAGGTGCGCGTCTCGCGCCACGGCGCGGCGCTGCACCTGGAAGTCCCCCGCCCCCACCCCGAGCCGGTACGCCTGCTGGACCTGTGCCGCCGCCTGCCGGCCGTGCCGCTGGGCACCGCCGTGCTGGGCATCGCCGACGACGGCGCGCCCTTGCTGCTGCGCCTGCCCTCGCCGGATGTGGCGCATGTCCTGGTGGCGGGCACCACCGGCTCGGGCAAGACCGCCCTGGCGCAAGCCATCGTCCTCAGCCTGGCGCTGGCGCACCGCCGCAGCCAGTTGCAGCTCGTGCTCGTCGACCCCAAGGCCGGGCGCGCCTTCGCCGCGCTGGCCGGCCTGCCGCATCTGCTCAGGCCGGTCGTCGTGGACGCCCAGGCCGCGGCGACGACGCTGGTGGAGCTGACCGCTGTGATGGAGCAGCGCGACCGGCAGCGCGTGAGCACGCCGCGCATCGTGGTGGTCATCGA
>DASSFZ010000415.1:0-12533 GCA_035693785.1 Anaerolineae bacterium
CGGCCGGCCGCGCCGCATCGTGTTCAGCGGCGACCTGGGCCGCAAGAACCTGCCGATCTTGCGCGACCCGGAGCCGGTCGATCACGCCGACGTGCTGATCACGGAAGGGACCTACGGCGGCCGCTTTCACAAGCCGATCGAAGACGCGAAGGACGATCTCGCCGAAGTGATCTCACGCACCGTCGAGCGCGGCGGCCTGCTCCTGGTGCCAGCCTTCGCCGTCGGCCGCACGCAAGAGCTGGTCTACGATCTCCATCAGTTGTGCGAAGCGAAACGCTTGCCGGAGATACCCATCTTCGTCGATAGCCCGCTGGCAACCAACGTTACCGAGATTTTCCGCCGCCACCCCGACGTGTACGACAGCGAGACACTGGACTTCATGGCGGACCTCGACGGGCGCGATCCCTTCGGCTTTTCGCGCCTGACGTACGTGCGCGACGCCGAGGCGTCGAAGGCGTTGAACGACCGGGACGAGCCGGCGGTGCTCATCGCGCCGTCGGGCATGTGCGAAGGGGGCCGCATCCTGCACCATCTCCGCCACCACGTCGGCGACGCGCGCAACGCCGTGCTGTTCGTCGGCTTCCAGGCGGAGCACACCCTGGGCCGCCAGTTGCTGGACGGCCGCAAGCGCGTGAAGATATTCGGCGAGGAGCACGACGTGGGTGCGGAGATCGTGAGACTGGAGGGCTACAGCGCCCACGGCGATCACAACGATCTGGTTGGTTTCGCGCGCAGCATTTCGCCGCGTCCCGGCCAGACGTTTATCGTGCACGCCGAACTGGAAGCAGCGGAGGCGCTGCGGGCGGAGCTGGCCGGTACGGGCTTCCAGAACGTGGCGATCCCCGATCGGGGCGACAGTTTCGAAGTCCAGTAATCGAAGGAGCAACTATGCCTACGCCGTTTCCCGGAATGGATCCGTACCTGGAGCGCCCCGGAGTGTGGGAAGACATTCACACGCCGCTCATTCTGGAAATCGCGAACTTGCTCGAGCCCAGGATCCAGCCGCTTTTCCGGGTTGCCGTCGAGCGCCGCGCGTACCAGACGATGCTTTGGGAGCCTGAGACGCCCGCGGCCGAGCCGGAGACGCTGCTTGCGCCCCGCGACGCCGCGCCGGGCGGTGTGAAACCCCGTGCCTGCGAGCTGCCGCTGCCCCAGCAAGTGATCGAGCACTTCCTCGAGATTCGCGACGTGATCAGCGGCGAGGCCGTGACGATCATCGAGGTCTTGTCACTGGACAACAAGCTGACGCCCGAGGGCCGGCAGGAATACGAGCGCCAGCGACGCGCGGTGTTGGGAGGCCCGGCCAACCTGGTGGAAATCGACCTGCTGCGGGCGGGCGATCCCTTCCCCATGCGTGTGGAAGGCCAGAGCGTGCGGAGCGATTACCGCATCGTCGTCAGCCGCGCACCCTTCCGCCCGCACGCCGACGTGTACTTGTTCGGCGTGCGGGATGCCATTCCCGATATTCCTATCCCGGTGCAGCGGGGCAAGACTGAGCCGATGCTGCCTCTGAACGAGATACTCCACAATCTCTACGATCGGGCCGGCCCCGATCTGGTCATCGATTACCGGCAACCGCCCGATCCGCCGCTTTCTGCTGAAGACGCCGAATGGGCGAACCCGTTGCTGCAAAGATTCAGGTCGTAATCTTGGCAGAGCATTCGCAATCTAGTTTTTCGGACGCGGATGATCGCGGATTACGCTGATTCTGATTCTATCTGCGTTGATCCGCATAAATCCGCGTCCGATGATTTGGTTGTGGTTGGAGGCCGCGCTATGTTATAATCACGCTGGTTCACTCGGAGGGGTGCCAGAGTGGACGATTGGGGCGGTCTCGAAAACCGTTGTGGCTCTTTGGGTCACCCTGGGTTCGAATCCCAGCCCCTCCGCTAACAGACTCTTGATCGGCAAGAGTCTTTTGTCTTAGGTTGTGCTTGATCCATGCCCCCACGCGTAGTCAAACTCGCTAGCCTAGATCGACAAGAACTCGCCCAGCGTATTCAGGAAGCGGGTAGTTATCACGAGGCCGCAAGACGGCTTAGAGTGACGTATTCGAGCTTGCAGAGATATGCACGAAAATGGGAGCTGAAATCACCTTCGCGTGTCGGCGGGCAAACCGGTACATGTGTGCAATCACCCGCGCTCTTCTATTGACTCGGCCGCAGAGTGCGCACCACCTCGTCGAAGCGGCTCAAGTCGCCGAAGCCGGTGACGACGACGGGATGTCCGTTGATGACTGCCATCAGCGTCACGCTGTCGCCCAAGACTGATACCTGCATTCGCACAGCGCGCAGGCCACTGGGTAGTTCCAATTCCTCTTCAGAAAGAATCTGATCGCTGGCGATGCCCTGCTTCTGCCGCGCAACGAGTTCTTCCAGCGTCATCGTCGTGTTAGGCTCGCTCGATACATCGATCTTCACGACGTCGCTCGGCACGCCGCCGGTACCCGGCCCGGTGGGGCGCTGCGACCACAGAATGTCGGTGTCGCCCGCCTCGTCGAGCAGCCAGCCCACCGGATAGTCGAGCTCGAAGCCTGCCAGGGTGTTCCGATACGTCGAGATGATCGGCTCAGGCGTGACCGTCGGCGCCGATGGCCAAGTGAACGTCGTGCTCACGCCATTGACGTCGACGGTGTATGTGCCATCCGGCAGATTCACCATGTTGAGCGGCACGACCATCCTGAATGGCAGCGTATCTCGAAAACATTCTTCACCCGTCCCCGGCATCACCGAGAGCGTGATCTCGAACTTGAAATCCTCCAGTTGCTGCCTGACCTCGGCGAGCTGAGCGCAGGTGTCAGGCAGCTCGGCGCTGATGAACGCGTCGACCGGGATGGGCGAGCCGACACCGATTTGGACTTCGACGTTATACACTTGCATGGGACGAAGGCCGGCCGGCTCCGGTGCGCTGGTCGGCATCGCGGTCGGCGCCGCAGCCGGTGCGCAAGCGGCTAGCGCAATCACTAGCACAACGAGAACGGAAGGTGTTGTGAACGAACGCAACATTTCCATGCCTCCTCACGGCTTTGAATAATACTGTGATTGGGACGCCCAAATCTCTCTTCAGGTTCCCGGCTCATTTGTTGGCAAGCATCCCTACGACGTAGCTGCCGGTGGCAAGCTGCATTGGATCGCTGCCGTCATGGCCGATGCGCCAGACCGAGCCTTGACCCTCGCGCGTCAGAAAGAGGAGTAGGGTATCTTCATCGATCCAGTTAATTACATCGTAGAATCCGCCATCCTGTGACGCGATGACGGTGGGTGCCGCGCTTAAGTCGGTAGGAACGACGGCCACCTGTCCACGCTCTCTTTCCGGATCGCCGCGCGCGATCGCGTAGGCCAGCCACGCGCCGGATGGCGAGAAGCGTGTGCTTCCAGCCTGACCCTGTTCGGCCAGATCGGGCACGGGAGTGGTCTTGCCATCGGCCAGCGTGAGGATGCTGACCCTGCCTGCGCCGCCTTCGCCGCAGCCAAACCCTACACGCGATAGATCGCTCGCCACATCGCTCAGGCACACGCTGTACTTATCTTCCGGCTGATAGAGCGGCCTGATTTCGCCCGTTCCCGGATCGAACACGTGCAGACTACTGTACGCCCGATAAAGAATGTAGCCACCTATGCCGGTCGGCGTTTCGACGTACAACAGCTTGCCATCGTCCGTCCAGCGATAAGGCGTGGGCACGAACAATTCACTGCTGGCGTCCGTGGTCGAAGTCGCGACCTTGCGTGCATTTGAGCCATCCAGGTTAGCGATCCATAACTCACTCTGCGGCGGCGTCTGATCCCATAGATTGCTCGTCCACGCAATCATCGTTTCATCAGGTGACACCTTGAAAACACTCAGATTCTCTGCGGGAATGCCAGAGAGTTTTCGAGTGCCATCCGCATCCGCGCGGACGATGGTCTGGTCTTCATCGCGATAGTAGATCGCATCGCCCACCACTTGCGTTTCGTCGGGAGCGCGCCACACCTGTTGGTGCCTTGCAGAGACCGTGAAGTTCAGCGGCTCGCCTTGAAAATCATAGGCCGTGAACTGGGCTGTGCCCTCGTCGTAGACGACGAAGCCCCGATACAAGGCGGTCGATGATTGAGGTGTTGGCGCCTGAGCCTGCGTCGCCGATGCAGATGGCGTCAGGCCAGGCGTGTGCGTAGACGCGACAGTCGGGGCTGCTGTAATGCTCACCGTCGATCCGGTTTGGATTGGCGCGCACGCGGCCAGCACGAACGCGGCGATCACCCCCATGGTTGTGAGTCGTTTGGTCTTCATGCGGGTCTCCTGGGAAGAAATCACTCGCTGAATCTGAAGGTGGCGATGATCGCCTCGAACAGCTCTTGGTTCTCCGGCGAAGCCTCGCCCATCTGGAATGGCACGGCCTGATTGCCGACGACTTGATGTGGCTCGACCAGCAGCTCGTAGATCCGGTTGCTGCGGATCGTTACGATCTGAGCCGTGACACCCGCTGGACCGACCTCGAGGTTATCCACACGGAGCGCCTTCACGCCATCCAGTGTGACCTCGCGAATGTTGTGGCCGGCCAGCGCGCCCGGATCGTACGGGTAGATGACGCTGTGCGCCAGCAACTGGGCCGGATCGTCCAGCGACAGATTCTGCGTGTTTTCGCTCACGGCGATCGATATCTTGTACGTCACGACGCGCGGTTCCGCGTAATAGAACGCATCGTTCGGCTCGATCACCTTGACGCCAGGGTACAGCACTTCTGGCGATGAAGGCGCGTTACGGATCGAATACTGCTCCAACGGATAGCGAATCTCGTAGCCGCTGTCGGCCTTGAACGCCTGCCAGCCATCGGCCAAGATGGGTCGGGCGTTTGAATCCGGCGTCTCGGTTCCCGCTGGCGCACAGGCCGAGACTGCCAGCAACGCCAACATCAGGATGGCGGCAGCTTTGGATTGTCGTAATATGGCTTATCCTCCTAATGGCTTGCGTATCAGTCGCCGCCTTCGGCGCACTACGCAAGATCACTTCAAAATAGCCACAATCTTGCGCGCCGAAGGCGGTCGGACTACATACGCGTGTTAGGCGGCAGGCCTTCCGGTCCGCTTTTGGCCGTCCAACGCTGTTTACACCGTCACTGCCCAATCGCGAACGAGACCTGCACCTGCATCCGCACTTCGATAGCGCCAGGCTGGATCGGCGCGCCGCCTCCGCCCAGGCCGCGATCAAAGACCGGAGCAACACCGCCGATCACCTCGCTCACGCTCACCACTTCGCCCAGCGTCACGCCGCTCAATTCCGCTAACGCCTGTGCGCGGGCTTTGGCGTCAGCTATGGCTTTCTCGCGAGCGCTGGCTTCGAACGCGGCCTGATCGGCGACGCTGAGCGACACGCCGGATATGTTGTTGGCGCCGGCCTTGACCGCATCGTTCAGCAGGCTGCCGAGGCGGGGCAGATCGCGCACCGTCACCGACAGGCCGGTGCTGACGCGGTAGGTGAACTCGCCGGTCGGCTGGCCCGTTCCCGGGTCGAAGCGCTGCTCGGCGTACAGGTTGTAGTAGGCCGTCTGGATGTCCGCCGGTTCGATGCCGGCGGCCTTGAGCGCCTCGATCACGGCGGCCACCCGCTCGTCATTTTGGCGGGTCGCCTCGTCGGGCGAGGCCGCCTGCGTGTCCACGCCGATCGTCGCCGTGGCCCGATCGGGCGCGATCGACACCGAGCCGGTTCCCACGACGGTGATCGACCGTGCGGCATCGCTCGCCTGGGCAGGCGTGTACGCAACAACCGGTTCAACGGCGACAGTTGTAGCCGTTGGGATGAGGCTGATCACGGCGCCGGCTACAATGGCGAGCGCCGTCACCGCCACCGCTCCGAGCACAAAGTACCATCGGTTGCTTTTCATGTCGTCATTCTCCTTGTTGTTCCTACCATCCCGGCGGCGTGGTCGGCTGCGTCAGGCTCGGATCGGCGGAGACCCAGCAGTTGCCCACGGTGTTATCCGGGCAGATCACTCGCCACCATTGACCGTTGCCGCTCACGCCGGTGACCCCGGCTATCTGACCGGCGTAGACTTTGCCTATCACGGCAAACTCCAGGCCGGGTCCAGTGCGCATGTTCACGTTGCTCAGCGCCAGGACATACTGCACATCCGTCGGCAGGACGATGACGATGTCCGGCGCAGGCTTGCCCGAACCCGGGATGCACAGCACCTGTCCAACGAAGATTCGGTTAAGGTCATAAATGCCGTTCCGCGCTGCCAGTGTGTAGACATTGACGTTGAACCGGCGTGCGATGCGAAGCAGGGTATCACCGTACGTGACGGTGTACGTCACCTGGCAGTCAGGCGGCGGCGGTGGAGGCGTGCCGGGGTCGAACTGCCGCGCGCACGTCGGGCCGGCCGGCCGGTTGATCCACGGCGCGTCCGGGATCGCCAGCACCTGCCCGACATACAGCTTACTCGCCTGCCCGATGCCGTTCTGTGCGGCAATCGCCCACGGCTGCACACTGTACGCGCGCCCGATACAGTAGAGCGTCTCCCCAGTGCGCACCGTGTGCAGGCCCAGGATCGCCGATCCTTCCAGTGGCGCGGCGGAGGCCGAACCTGCCGTCGCGGCGACGCTCAAAGCGAGCACCAAAGCGGTGAGAACCAGACGGATGATGAGTTTCATGATTGACCTCCTCTATGCTCAATGTGGCTGCAGTCGCATCAGCCAGGTCCGAATCAACTCGACGTTTGTCGTTTCCTCGATTCCAGCAACGCCGCTCGCAGAATGGCGGCTGATGCGATAGATATACACCGGTGCACAGCGCCTGTCGTGATGCAAATGTCGGAAAGCGTTCCTGACCTTCGCCGGAACGGCGAAGTCGGCCAAACGATGTATTTGTGCTTGGCCGTCACCGCTTCGACCTGCGGAGCATGCGGGATGAAATTGTCCAATGCCTCTTGCGCGCTGCCGAACAGTCCCTCTTCCAGCAGAGCGGGCAGGCCGCCCGTATCTCCTTGCAGCAGCAGGCGGGTTTGTGAAATATGAAACAGTTTGTAAACTCTCTTGACAAACTACGAATTCGTGATACAATACATTGTAAGTTCAGTTTACTTTCAAAGTCTTACGCCGAAATCGTCGCTGTGAAAACGCACCCCCTGAAGGCCACTCACAAGCAGACAAAAGCCTATAACAGCCAGTTGGTGCTGAAGACCATCTACGACGGCGGGCAGATTAGCCGAGCCGATGTGGCTCGCGCCACCGGACTGACGCGCACGAGCGTGTCCGAGTTGGTTCCCCACCTGCTCAGGCAGGGGCTGGTCGAGGAAGTCGGGCGCGGTCCATCTGCTGGCGGCAAGTCCCCTATCCTCCTGAAGGTGGCCGATGACGCACGGCACTTGATCGGCATTGACCTGGCGAGCAGTGTATTCCGCGGGGCTGTGGTCAGCCTGCGCGGTGAGATTCGGCACACCGTCAATCTGCCGATTCAGACTCGTCGCGGTGAGGATGCGCTGGAGCTCGTTTACGAGTTGATCGACTCGCTGGCGGCTTCAACGGACAAGCCACTGCTCGGCATCGGGATCGGCACGCCGGGCCTGATCGACACCGCGAACGGCGTGGTGCAGCAAGCCGTCAATCTGGACTGGCGAGACCTTCCGCTAGGCAGTCTGCTGAGGGCGCGTTACAACCTCCCGATTTATGTGGCGAACGACAGCCAACTGGCCGCCCTGGCTGAGCACACGTTCGGCGGCGGACAAGGTGCGTCGAATCTGGTCGTGCTCAAGGTGGGGCGCGGCATTGGCGCCGGCATCGTGCTCAACGGGCAGTTGTTCCAGGGTGATGGATCAGGCGCGGGTGAAATCGGCCACATCGCCATCGTCGAAGACGGGCTGCAGTGCCGCTGTGGAAACTTCGGCTGTCTGGAGACGGTCGCCAGCACGCGGGCCATTGTCCAGCGAGCGCAAGCTCTCGCCCCGAGTCACCCTCACTCTCTTTTGAGTCGTTTCTCGAACCAGCCTGACGCGATCACGACTGATACCATCCAGGCAGCGTTTCAGGCTGGCGACGATCTGGCGCGCCAGATCGTGCTGGAAGCGGGACGTTATTTGGGCATGGCTGTCGCCGGTCTGGTGGGTGCGCTAAACGTCCAGTGCATTCTGGTGGTCGGCAACATGGCCCGCTTTGGTCAGCCGTGGTTGGAGGCGATCCGGCAGGAAATGCTCAAGCGGTCACTGCCGATGTTAGCGCAGCGCACGCAGATTGAGATTGGGCAGCTTGAACCGAACGTCGTGATTCTGGGAGCCTCGGCCATGCTGTTGACGCGTGAGCTGGGCCTCAGCTTGGCTCGTTAAATCAACCACACACACGAACACGCACAGCGTTGATCGATTCACGCGACTCTTCACGGGACCTGCTTGTTGGCGTGGACGTGGGCGGCACGAAAGTGGCCGTTCTCGTCGTCGATGCGTGGCGCCACATTCGAAGCCGGGTCGTCGTGCCGCCGGACCTGACTTCGCCGCAGCGCACACTGACGGGCATTGCGGCGGCCATCCGGCAGGCCCTGGAGATGGGCAGCGCCTCGCTTCACGAGGTCGCCGGAATCGGCCTCGGCATTCCGGGGCGCGTCGATCCGCAGACGGGTGTGGTTCATCTGGCCGTCAATCTGAACTGGCGCGACATGTCCGTTAGAGCGTGGCTCTCAGAAGAACTGGGCGTGCCCTGCTTCTTGGAGAAGGATGTACGGGCGGCGGCGCTCGGTGCGCGGCTTTGCAAGGGCAACTCATCCGTTCAGAACATGGCCTACGTCAGCGTTGGCACCGGCATCGGCGCAGGCGTGATTTTGCAGGGCCGGCTCTACCACGGAACGCACGGCATGGCAGGCGAGATCGGGCACATGATCGTGGAGCCGAACGGCCCGCGCTGCCAGTGCGGCGCGCAGGGTTGTCTGGAAGCACTGGCCGCCGGTCCGGCCATCGCGCGTTTGGCGCAGCAGGCTGTCTCCTCCGGCCAGGAGACACGCCTGCGCGACTACTCGCCATTGACCGCAGAAAGCGTTTACCAGGCCGCCGAAGCCGGCGACGCGGCGGCACAAGCCGTCGCCGATGTCGTAGGACACCGGTTAGGGCGAGCACTGCAGGTATTGGTGATGACTTACGATGTAGAGGAGGTCGTGCTGGGCGGCGGCGTGTCGCGCGCAGGCCATGCGTTCTTGGAGCCGATCTTACGTGAGCTTGAGCGCCAGCGCCAACAGTCCGCACTGGCCCGCGAGATGCTGCGCCTCGAAATGTTCAAGCTTCTTCCGTCGAACTGCGACGCGGGGACCTGGGGAGCGGTCGCCATCGCCGAGCAGTCATTGCGAGACTCGTTCAGGGAGAAAGGAGGGGTGAACGAAATCAGCCACACTCTGCCCGCACTTGAAGAGCCATTCGACAACCGCGAATCCAACCTATCCCAATCCTAGGAGGAGATAACACATGCGCACGAAGTTTCTGTATACGCTGACGCTGGTCAGCCTGCTGCTCGCCGCGTGTGGCCCGGCGGCGACCGCAACCTCCGAGATCATACGAGAGACAGTGGTCGTCACACAGCCCGCGGAGGTCGTGGAGAAGATCGTAGAGGTCACGCCCGCGCCAGGCCCGCACCCCGAAGCGGTGATCGAGGGCGTCGAGTCGAACGCCGAGATCACGGTTTGGACTTTCTGGCTCTCACCGACGTTTGACGATTACATCAAGAGCACCATCGCCCGCTTCGAGGAAGCGTACCCCGGCGTCACGGTCAACTGGGAAGATCATCAAGCCACTTTCCAGGATGATCTACGCAATTCGTTCGCCGCCGGGAACGCGCCCGACGTCATCAACCTGTCCATCTCCGAAGGCTGGGTCACTGACTATGCGACGCAGGGCTTACTGCTCCCGCTGGACGATGTTGTGCCCGATGACGTGAAGGACCTGTACTTCCCCAACTTGTGGGACCAGCAGGTAGTTGACGACCAGCACTATATGTTCCCCTACTACCAGGGGATCATCGTGAACCTCGTCAACACCAAGATCATCAGCGACGCCGGGTTGACGGTCGAGGATTTTCCGAAGACCGTTCAGGAACTCCCTGCGTTTTGCCAGATCATCAAGGACGAGACCAGCACTTTGTGTGACATCCGCTTGACGGTGAATGATCTGCTCGCGCAAATGACGTACGAAGGCGGCGTCCAGGTGATCAACGAAGACGGCACGGAATTCACCTTCGATTCGCCGGAAGCCGTCGAATGGCTGCAGATGTACGTGGACATGGTCGCAGCCGGCACGGTGGATCGGGCGGTGCTGGTGACCGATCAGGATCGCGTGGGGCTTGACCTCTTCACCACGGGCCAGGCCGCCTTCTATAACACGGGTCCCAATCTCATCCGCGAGGTACGCGCCAACAACCCCGGGCTGTACGGTTATCTCGCCGTCGTGCCTGCGCCGGTGGGCAAGTCGGGGGTCGTCGGCAAGGGTCTGATGGCCATGTCGGTGAAAGCGGACACCGAGTTCCCGAATGCGTCGATTGCTCTGGCGCAATTCATGACCAACCCACGCAGCATGCTCGAGTTCTCCAAGATCGTAGCCATCTACCCCTCAACGCCGGCGTCCTATGACGATCCGTTCTTCTCAGCCGCGCCGGTCGCCATCGAGGATAGCGCCAAGCCCTACGCCAAGGATGCTATCTCCAAGTTGGCCGACATCGTGCCCAGCGTTCCAAATAAGGCCGAGGTCAACAATATCGTCCTCCAGGCGGTTCAACAGGCGCTGTTCAACAATGTCGATCCTCAGCAGGCATTGTCGGACGCGGTCGAGCAGGCAAACGCCTTGCTTCCGTAAGCAAACACCCGCTACGCCCCCGGCCCTCTCCCGGAATGGGGAGAGGGCCGGCCCTGCGGAGACCCTCGCATGACCAGAAAGTTCTCTCTAACGCCCTACCTTTTCCTCGCGCCCGCTCTGCTCGTGATTGCGATCTTTGTCGTATACCCCATCGTAGCCGTCGTCTACTATAGCTTTACCGAATACAACATCTCGACGCCGCCGGTCTGGACTGACTTAAAGAATTATCAACGATTGATGCGCGACCCGGTCTTTTGGCAGGCGCTGAAAAACTCATTCATTTACTTGCTGGTGACGCCGACGCTGATCTTCCTATGCATCCTCCTGGCCATCGTCGTCAATCGTAGACTGCCCGGCATCAGCGCCTTTCGCGCGATGTTTTTTATCCCCGTCATCAGCGGCACCATTGCCGTCGGCATTGCCTGGCGTTTGATGTGGGAACGCAACGGAATCATTAACGGCCTTCTCATGTCGCTGGGTCTTCTCCAAGAGCCCATTCAATGGCTGGCCGAGCCGGCTTACACGTTGCCGATCGCCATGCTGCTGACCACCTGGGCGGGCCTGGGCTATTACATGATGATCTTCCTCGCCGGGCTGCAGAACATCCCGGACGAGCTGTACGACGCGGCGCTGATTGACGGCTGTAATGCCTGGCAGAAGCATTGGCATGTCAGCATACCCGGCCTGCGTCCGCAGATCACCTTCGTCGCCGTCATCTCGAGCCTGGCCGCTCTGGGTGTGTTCAACGAGATTTTGACGCTCACCGGCGGCACGGGTGGCATTTTGAACAGCGGCGTGACGATGGTGTTTTACCTCTGGCGGCAGACATTCAGGTTGAGTAATGCGGGACTAGGCTCGGCAATCGCGGTCGTGTTTCTGGTGATCTCGCTCGCCTTTTCAATTGCGAATATGCGTATTGTTGAGCGCGGTTCGGAGTCACAAGGATGAAACCCACGCGAGCGACAAGTGTCCAAGCCTCTGACAACGATACCCAGAGCGCCGCCAGCCTGCGCATGACGCAACGGCAAGCGATACGTGACCGCCAGGCCGCGGTGCTCCGCCGTACGATCGGGAATGCTTTGTTGTACGTCGTGCTCTGTCTTGTGGCCGTCATCACCATCTTCCCTTTCGCTTGGATATTTTTCACTTCGCTCAAAGGGCCAACCGATCCGATCTATTCCGTGCCGCCGCAGCTCATTCCGCAGGCTCCGACCCTGGATAACTATGTGAGGGTCTGGAATCTATTGCCGGTTGGGAACTTCTACTTGAATAGCATCATTGCGACGGTGAGCGTCGTAATCCTGGACACGCTCGTCTGTTCACTCGCCGCGTATCCTTTAGCCAAGATGAGATTTCGGGGGCGCGGCGTGATTTTCTACGCGCTCCTGGCGACGCTCATTGTACCGCCCGTGCTGACCTCAATCCCTAGCTTTATCCTCGCCATCAAGGTCTTCCAATATCACGACAAGCTGACTTCCGTGATCTTCCCGCTTCTGGCGAATGTGTTCAACATCTTTCTGCTGCGGCAGGCGTTCAAGGGCGTGCCTGACGATTTGATGGACGCGGCACGCATTGATGGTGCGAGCGAGCTGCGCATCTGGCGGAGTATCATGATGCCCATTATCCGTCCTTCGCTGGCCACCGTCGCCATCATCATCTTCGTTACCCAGTGGAATAACTTCTTCTGGCCATCGCTCATGCTGAACACGATGGAGAACAAGACCTTACCCGTTGGGCTGGT
>DASSFZ010000416.1:0-2011 GCA_035693785.1 Anaerolineae bacterium
CGACAAAGTGCTGATCACGGTGCTCTTCAGCCGGACACAGCCGCTCATCCGCTACGAGCTGAGTGACAGCGTACGGCTTGCGGCCGACGCAGGAAGCGGTCGTCTGCCCTTCGCCAGGATTGATGGCATTCAGGGGCGCACGGAGGATATCCTGCGCCTGCCAGGGGTGTCTGGCGAGGAGGTGGCTGTGCATCCGATTACTTTCCATCACGTGCTAGATTCCTTGCCCGTGAGCGGATGGCAAGTGGTTCAGGAAGAGGATGGACTGCGCGTGCTGTTGAGCGGCGCTCCGAATGGTGCGAACGACTTCTTGCTCGTGGATGCGCTCACACGCAATTTAGCGGCGCAGAGTGTTGTCACCCCGCCCATTGTCGTGCAACATGTCGACGCCATCCCCAAGAACGCGACTGGCAAAGCGCCACTGATCAAGGCCTACCATCCATCTCAATCATAGGGGGAAGGAGACGCCCAATGAACACATTCATCTTGCCATTCAGTTCCCCGGATGCAACCTTAGCCGTGGTGGGCGGCAAAGGCGCAAACCTCAGCCGCATGTCGCGCGCGAGCTTTCCTGTGCCGCCGGGCTTTCTCATCACCACGACGGCGTATCGCGCCTTCCTACGAGCCAACGACCTGCACGCGCAGATTGTGGCACTGGCGAGCGACAAGACGAAGATGGTCGAAGAGGCCTCAACGGCCATTCGCCAACTCTTCGAACAAGGCCGCATTCCACCCGAAGTTGCGACAGCGGTTCAACACGCCTATGCCGGGCTGGCGCAGACAACAGGCGACTCATCGCCGGTCGCAGTGCGCTCGTCGGCGACGGCGGAAGATTTGCCCGGCGCGAGTTTTGCCGGACAGCAAGAAAGTTACCTCAACGTGCGCGGCGAAGCGGCATTGTTGGACGCCGTGAAGCGCTGCTGGTCGAGCCTGTGGACAGCACGGGCACTCGATTATCGGGCGCGACACAACATTGACCCATCGAGTGTGAGCCTGGCGGTGGTCGTTCAGGCGATGGTCCCTGCCGAAGCAGCGGGTATCTTGTTCACGGCCAACCCGATGAGCGGCGCGCGCGACGAAATCGTGCTGGACGCGGCCTGGGGCTTGGGTGAAGCCATCGTCGGTGGGTTGGTCACGCCCGATCACATCGTCGCCGACAAAGCCACGGGCGCGATCAAGCAGGTCGTGATTGGCGATAAAGCCGTGATGACCGCGCCGACGGCGACGGGCACGAAAGAGTACGAAGTCGAAGCACACCGACGGCGCGCACAAGTGCTGAACGCGGCGCAGGTGGCCGAGCTGGTGAAGCTGGGCGCGGCAATTGAGACACACTACGGCCAGCCGCAGGACGTCGAGTGGTGTTCCGTGAACAGCACGTTCTACATCGTGCAGGCGCGCCCCATCACTACCCTGCCGCCAGTGCCGGTGCAATGGGAAAGTCCCATACCGGGCGCAAAATGGGAGAAAGACATAGGAGTCGTCGAGTGGGTGAAAGAGCCGCCTTCACCGTTGGGCGCGACGACGACCCTGGCCACGATGGTCAACGCGCGTGGACGGGCGCGCACTTGGCCCCCCGCTCCCAAATCGAGAGCACCCTGGTTCACGCTCATCAATGGGTGGTTGTACTTGCGCGTCGATTTCCAACCGGTTTCGGTGTACGCCTTCCTGTTTGGGTCAGGTCTGAGCTTCTTGCTCGGCTCCCTCAATGGACACCGGCACGTTCAGCGCCGGTGGCCGCAGCGGATCGCCGCGCTGGCGGAACTGGAACAAGTCGAGCTGGGCGCTCTATCGGACGACGCATTGCGCACACATACCGACCGGCTTCTCGACGAACTCGGCCGGTGGTGGATGGAGGTGACGTGGTTTGCCGGCGTCGGACGCACGTGCGCACAACTCATGGTGCCGATGCACGCGCCAGGTGTCGCCGATCCAATCGTGTTGTTTCTAGGCAATGACAGCCTGCTGCTCGAAGCCGAACGCGTCCTGCGGCGGGCGGCCAACGATTCCGACC
>DASSFZ010000417.1:0-3830 GCA_035693785.1 Anaerolineae bacterium
GCGCGGAGGCGTCGCCCGGGCGACAGCCGGCTTCTTCCCGGCGGTCTTCTTCTTCGTCATCCCTGCTTTCTTCGTCATGGACTCCCCTAAAAGAACCGTAGGTGGTTTGAGATTGTATCGCAGGGACTGTCAACTGTCAAAGGCGTGAATGGATGGGCAACGGATAAACGAATACAAACTGTGCGCGGAGCGGGTCGGCGCGCTTGGGACGTGCCCCGACCAAGCGCTGGCTGAATGGTATAATCAGCAGCACAACACTCACACCTGGCACGCGGGGTACGCCATGCCGTCCATCGACGAGCAGGTCGCCGTCCTGATGCAGGGCGCCGAGTACGGCGACGAGACACTCAAACAGAACATGGCCGGCGAGCTTCGCCAGCGGCTGATCGAGAGCCAACGGGAGGGTCGCCCGCTGCGCGTGTACTGTGGCTATGACCCAACCAAGCCTGATCTGCACCTGGGCCATACCATCACCATGCGCAAGCTGCGCCAGTTTCAGGACCTCGGCCACGACGTGACGTTCCTGATCGGCGACTACACTACGCTGATCGGCGATCCGTCGGACAAGGACAAGCTGCGCCCGATACTGTCGCCGGCCGAGATCCGCTCGAACGCCGAGACGTACGCCGATCAGGCATTCAAAATCCTGGATCGGAAGAAGACCCGCATCCGCTACAACTCCGAGTGGCTCAGCCAGTTGACGTTCGGCGACGTCATCAAGCTGGCGTCCAACTTCACCGTCCAGCAGTTCATGGCGCGCGAGAACTTCGCGCTGCGGCTGGAGCGCGGCGACCCGGTGTACCTACACGAGACGCTGTACGGCCTGATGCAGGGCTACGACGCGGTCGCGCAACAGACCGACGTGCAGGTGGGCGGCAGCGAGCAGCTCTTCAACATCATCGTCGCCGGGCGCAAGCTGCAGGAGGCGATGGGCCAGAAGCCGCAAATCGGAATCTTGATGGACATCCTGCCCGGCACCGACGGCGTGGTGCGCATGTCCAAGAGCCAGGGCAACACCATCGAGATCATGGCCCCGCCGGAGGACATGTACGGCAAGGTGATGAGCCTGCCCGATTCGGCGATGCCGATCTTCTACAAGCTGGTCACGCGCTTCACGCCGGCGCAAATCGCAGGGATCGAGAAGGGCCTGGAAGATGGCTCGTTGCATCCGCGCGACGTCAAGATGCAGCTTGCCCGCGAGGTCGTCTCGATCTTCCACGACGAAGCCGCCGCTGCGCGCGCCGAGGAGCACTTCGTCGCCGTGTTCCGGCAGAGAGAGCTGCCGCCGGAGATGCCCGAGATGAGACTGGATCAGCCGGCGAACATCGTCGATCTGATTGCGTCGGCCAGGCTCGCTTCGAGCAAAAGCGAGGCGCGCCGGCTGATCGAGCAGGGCGGCGTCCGCCTGGACGGCGTCGCGGTGAGCGACATCGCGCTCGTCGTCGAGCCGGGCAAAGAAACCGTGCTGCAAGTCGGTAAACGCAAGTATCTCAAGTTGTTGCCGAAATGACCGAACCTGAAGCCCTCTCGTTGGCAGAATTCGAAGACACGCCGCCCGGCCATCGCAGCGGGTTCGTCGCCGTGGTAGGCAAGCCGAACGTCGGCAAGTCGACGCTGATGAACGCGCTGCTTGGCGAGAAGGTCGCCATCGTCAGCAAGAAGCCGCAGACGACGCGCGCACAGATCCGCGGCATTCTCACGCGGCCCGATGCGCAGATCGTCTTCGTCGATACGCCCGGCATCCACAAGCCGCGCCACCGGCTCGGCCAGGCGATGGTGCAGGCGGCCATCCAGTCGATCCCGGACGCCGACATCGTTTTGTTCGTCGTCGATTCGACCGAAGCGCCCGACGCCGGCGATCGGCACATCGCCCGGCTCGTTCGCGAGCGCGGTGAAGATCGACCGGTGATCCTGGCCCTCAACAAAATGGATCGCCTGCGGCCCGACCAGGTCAAGGCGCACACCGAAGCTTACTGGTCGCTCGCGCCGACACCCGGGGGCGGCGCGCCGCCTGAGCCGTGGGACTGGATGATGATCTCGGCGACGCAGCTCGTCAATCTCGACAAACTCGTCGATCGAATCGTCGCCCGCCTGCCCGAGGGGCCGCGCTACTATCCGCCCGATCAGATCACCGATCAAGATGAGCGCTACACCGCCGCCGAGTCGATCCGCGAGCAGGCGCTGCGTCACTTACGGCGGGAGGTGCCACACGCCGTCGCCGTCGTGGTCGAGGAGCACGAGGAGCGCTCGGCGACGCTGGACTACATCGCCGCGACGATCGTCGTCGAGAAAGACTCGCAGAAAGGCATCTTGATCGGCAAGCGTGGGCACACGCTGCGGCAAATCGGCGCGGACGCGCGTCACGAGATCGAGCGGCTGTTAGGCAAGCAGGTCTATCTCGATCTGCAGGTGAAAGTGCGCAAGAACTGGCGCGAGGACGAGCACGAGTTGAGGCGAATGGGGTATTAGGCCATGCTCAAACCGTCACTCACCACCAACATGACCGCCGTGCGCGAGCGGATCGTCGGCGTCAGGCAGCGCGTGCCGACGCTCAACGGCGAAACGCGCACGTACGTCAACTTTGACAACTCCGCGTCCACGCCGGTCTTGCAGGACGTGCTCGACACCGTCAACACCTTCATGCACTGGTATGCGAGCGTCCATCGCGGCACGGGCTTCAAAAGCCGCGTAGCGACGCAGGCGTACGACGACGCACGCGAGATCGTCGCCCGCTTCGTGGGCGCGAATCCGCGCGAGCACGTGGTGATCTTCGGCAAGAACACCAGCGAAGCGATCAACAAGCTGGCCCGGCGCATCCCGCTGGCGAAGGACGACGTCGTGCTGGTCTCGCAGCTCGAGCACCACAGCAACGATCTGCCCTGGCGTGCCGTTGCGACGGTCGATCACGTCGCCGCCGACGCGTTGGGCGATCTCGACGAGGGCGACTTCGATCACAAGCTGGATCGGCACCGGGGACGCCTGAAGCTGGTCGCCATAACCGGCGCGTCGAACGTCACCGGCTTCCTGCCGCCGATCCACCACCTAGCCGAGAAAGCGCACGCCGCCGGCGCGCAGATTCTCGTGGACTGCGCACAGCTCGCGCCGCATCGCCCTATCTCGATCGGCACGCTCGACGACCCGGCGCACCTCGACTACGTGGCGCTCTCCGCGCACAAGATGTACGCGCCGTTCGGAACCGGCGCGCTGATCGGCCGGCGCGACACCTTCGAGACCGGCGCGCCCGACTACAGCGGCGGCGGGACGATCGAAATCGTCACCCTCGATTCGGTCGAGTGGTCGGCCCCTCCCGAGCGCGACGAGGCCGGGTCTCCCAACGTCGTCGGCGCGGTCGCGCTGGCCGCCGCCGTCAAGGCGCTGCAATCCATCGGCATGACGGCCATCGCCGATCACGAAGCCGAGCTGACGGCTTATACGTTAGAGCGCCTGCAGTCGATCGACGGTATCCGCATCTATGGCGATCCCGACCCGACTTCGACGAGCAGCCGTCTCGGCGTGATCCCGTTCAACGTCGACGGCATGTCGCACTTCAAAGTCGCGGCTATTCTCGGCGCAGAATTCGGCATCGGCGTGCGCAACGGCTGCTTCTGCGCGCATCCGTATCTGCTGCACCTGCTCAGCCTCTCGCATGAGGAATCCGAGTCCGTCCGTCACAACATCCTGGCTGACGACCGGCGCGAGATGCCCGGCATGGTGCGCGTATCCTTCGGCATGTATAACACCGCCGAAGAGGTCGACGTGTTCGTCGACGCCGTGGGGCGCATCGCGCGCGGAAAGGTCTACGGCCGCTACGAGCAGGACGCCCGGTCGGG
>DASSFZ010000418.1:0-6977 GCA_035693785.1 Anaerolineae bacterium
ATTTTACCATTGATCGCGTCGATCTCTGTCGGCCGGCCCTTGAGCACGTCCTGCAGCATCGACGAGCGGTTCGTCGCCGTCGCCTGCGCCACCTGCCGGGCGCGCTCGAACGGATCGGCGTAGGGCAGCGCGATGCGATACGCTCGGGCGACCGACGCCGCTTCGCCGGCGATCGAGCGCATCAACTCGAGCGTGTCGGCGGACTCGACGAGCGCGCCGTTCGGCACGCGCAGCATGGCCGTGAGCGGATTGATCGCCGCGTTGATGATGACCTTGCCCCAGGCCAGCGCCTCGACGTCCTCGCTAACAATGCTGGCCAGGCCCGCCGCGTTCAGGAGCGCGGTGACCTCGTAGGCCAGGCTGTCGGCCGACCAGTCGCGCGGCGCGGCGCGCTCGATCGGTAAGAAACCCAGGTGCGTCGTGCCGCGCCCGCCCGATCGCACCTGACCCGGTTTGAGGAGCGTCGCACCCTGCGTCGTCACGCCGAGCATCGCCCGATCGACGCCTACCTGCGCCGCCAACGTCTCGACGTTGCCCAGTCCATTCTGAATCGTCAGCGCGACGCCTGGCGGCTTCAGCGTGCGCGCGGCCCAGCGCGCCGCCCGCTCGGTCTGGTAAGTCTTGACCAAAACGATGGCGAGATCCGCAGGCGGGGCGTCGTCGGGATCGGGCACGGCGTGAACGCGAAACGTGCCCTCCCCTTCGACGAGGATGCCGTTGCGCCGGATTGCCTTGACGGCGGCCTCCCACGTGCCCATCAGCGTCACGGCCGCGACTGGCGACAGGCGCGCGCCGAACAACGAGGCCATCGCCCCCGTGCCGATGATCGAGATGTTCATGCCTGCACCCCCTCTGCGCCGCTCACGCGCTCCCCCGCTTCTTCAAGCGCATGCGTCAGCGCCTGGAATTCGTCGTCGCCGATGGCGAACGAGTTCTCCGCCGTGGGAAATGCGCGCCCCTCGACTTCGCGCCGGTATTCGCTCAGCGCGTTGACGATCGTCTCGCGGATGTTGGCGTAGCGCTTGTTGTGCCGGGGGGAGAAGCGATCGAAGTAGCCGAGCAGGTCGTGGAAGACGAGCACCTGCCCGTCGCAGCCAACGCCCGCGCCGATGCCGATCGTCGGGATGCTCAAGCGCTTGCTGACCAGCTCCGCAACGCGGTCGGGCACGGTCTCGAGCACGATGCTGAACGCGCCGGCCTGCTCGAGCGCGAGCGCGTCGTCGAGCAGCTTGAGCGCGGCTCTCGCCGTCTTGCCCTGCACGCGATAACCGCCCAGTTTCGACGCGGATTGCGGCGTCAGCCCGATGTGCCCCATCACGGGGATGCCCGCGTCGACGATGGCCTTGACGGTCTCGGCCATTTCCGCGCCGCCCTCGAGCTTCACCGCGTCACTGCTAGCCTCCTTGAGGAAGCGGCCCGCGTTGCGGATGGCTTCTTTCGCGTCGGTCTGGTACGAGAGGAAGGGCATGTCGCCGACGATGAACGAGAACTTCGCCCCGCGCTTGACGGCGGCGGCGTGCGAGATCATCTCGTCCATCGTCACGGGCACGGTCGAGTCGTAACCGAGCACGACCATGCCCAGCGAATCGCCGACGAGGATCATGTCGATCCCGGCGGCGTCGGCGGCCAACCCGCCGGGGTAGTCGTACGCGGTGACCATCGTGATCGGCTCGCCGCGTCCCTTCTTGCCGTGCAGAGTGGGGATGGTGACTTTCTTGCGTTCCATGTTGACTCTCCTTCAGGTTGGGCTGATAGCAGGCCGTGAAACGTGATGCGTGAAACGTAAAGCGCCTGTTGCGAGGATCGCAAGCAGGCGCGAGGGAGCACGATGCTCTTGTGCCATCTCCGTCTCGGTCGCGGTACGATCCAAGCGGCTGGTTAATCGGTTCGTCGAATAGTCGCTCGCTGCCCTCTTCGGCTGCTCAGAGTGGGTCAGCGGCGATTAGATTATATCGCGCTTTTCGAGATGCGGCTAGTCGCGAAGGGTATGCCGCAAAAGTGTCGGTGACGGGCAATGACCTGCCGCCGTCACCTTCAAAACCGCTCCAATCTCAACGCGCGTACATCCACGTCGGTCTTCTCGCCGCATAGCAATTGCGCTACCAGCTTGCCGGTGATCGGGCCGAGCGTCATGCCGACCATCGCGTGACCGGCGGCGACGATGAGATTGTCGAATCCGCGCGCCCGGCCGACGATCGGCAGCCCATCCGGCGTGCAGGGTCGCAGGCCGCGCCAGATTTCGAGCGGCTCGATCTTCTCCAATCCTGGCAGGTAGCTCTTGGCCGCGCGCCGAATCGCCGTCACTCTCCGGGAATGGATCGACAGGTCAAGCCCCGCGAGTTCGAGCGTTCCCGCCAGGCGCAAGACGTCGCCCATCGGCGTGACGGCGACGCGGGCCTCGCCCAGAAGCAAAGGGATCGTCGGGCTTTTATCTGGACGTTTGATCGTTATGCTGTATCCCTTCGCCGCCTGTATAGGCACACGCAGCCGAAGGTCTCGTGCGACGACGGGCGACCATGCCCCTGTGGCCAGGACGACTTGAGCAGGAACGAAATCCCCTCGCGTCGTCTTAACGCGCACCACTTTCCGCCCGGACGTCTCGAACCCGATCACTTCAGTCTTCGTCCGGATGCAGGCCCCCAGCTTTTCGGCGCGCGCCGCGAGTCTCTGCACAAAGTCAGCCGGGCGAAGGTGAGTGTCGGTCGAGAAGTACACGCCGCCGACGATGCCGGGCAGGACATTCGGCTCGAGCTGGCGCACCTGCGTGGCGTCGAGCGGTTGAGCGGCGACGTCGAATTCATTCAGCAGATGCGCTTCTTCGACGCCGCCGTCGTAGCCGCGCCGTGTCCTGTAGATCAGCAACGAGCCTCTGCGCTCGTAGCCGAACTCCAGATCGTCGAGCGCAGCCAACTCATCGAACAGCGCGAGACTGGCCTGGCCCAGGTCGCGAAGCACGGGGATCGCCCGCCTCATCGGGCCTTCGCGGCAGGCCGCGGCGAACCTCAACAGCCACCCGAACAGCGCGAAGTCGAAGCGCGGTTTGATGTAGAAGGGGCTCTCGGGATCGAGCAGCCAGCGCAATCCTTGCGCCAGAACTCCCGGCGCGGCGAGCGGGACGCTGTGACTTGGCACGATCAACCCGGCGTTGCCGTAGGAGCTGCCTGCGGCGATGTCACCCTGCTCGACGAGCGTGACCCTCTGTCCCTTCTCGGCCAGATAGTATGCCGAGCAGACGCCGATGACCCCGCCGCCGATGATGAGGATGCCGTCGTGAGGTTCCATTCTCTTTTTAGAGTCTATGCCAACCCGTGTCCCAGGTCAAGTGAAGCGTGTTACTCGGTGCATTTCAATTTTGTGGCAGACCTACCCCCCTCGGCCCCCTTTCCTACAAGGGAAGGGGGAGCAGCGCCGCTCCCCTTCCCGTGTTCGGGAGGGATTGGGGGAGGGGAAGCGCCGCATGCCCAGGACGCAAACGACAAATCAGGATAAAATATCCCCCTGGCATCCGCGCCGGGGGTTGGAGATTTACACCTGGGTGCTCGAAGGATAGTCCATGGGACAATCTGCAGTCGATTACAGCCGCAAGTGGCACGTCATGGTTGCCGTCACGATGGGCATCTTCCTGGCGACGATCGACGGCAGCATCGTCAACCTCGCGCTTCCGACGCTCGTGCGCGAGCTGCGAGCCGACTTCGCAGCCGTCCAGTGGGTCGTCCTGGCGTACCTCCTCACGCTCGCCACGCTGCTGTTGAGCGTCGGCCGGCTGGCCGACATGCTGGGCAAGAAGACGATCTACACGTTGGGATTCGTGATCTTCACAGCCGGCTCGGTGCTGTGCGGGCTGTCGCCGTCGATCTACTGGCTGATCGGCTTCCGCGTGCTGCAGGCTGTGGGCGCGGCGATGATCCTGGCGCTGGGCGCGGCGATCGTCACCGAAGCCTTCCCGCCGAGCGAGCGCGGAAAGGCGCTGGGACTGATCGGCAGCGCCGTCTCGATCGGGATCGTCGTCGGCCCGACGCTGGGCGGCGTATTGATCGACGCGTTCTCGTGGCACGCCATCTTCTTCGTCAACCTGCCGGTCGGCATCGCCGGCACGCTGCTGGCGATGCGCTTCGTGCCCGACATCCGGCCGGTCAGCAGGCAGCGATTCGATATCCCTGGCGCGCTCCTGCTGTGCGCGGGCCTGTTGTGCCTGCTGTTTGCGTTGACGCTCGGCCAGCAGCTCGGATTCGGCGACAGCCGTATCATGATGCTCTTCGCCGGATTCGCCGCATTCATCGCTGCATTCATCGCCGTCGAGCTGCGCGTCAGGCAGCCGATGATCGATCTGCGGCTGTTCCGGAATCGACTGTTCAGCGTCAATCTCCTGACCGGCTTCCTGACCTTCGTCGCGCTGGCCGGCTCGCTGTTCTTGATGCCCTTTTATCTGCAGAACGTGCTCGGCTACGACACGCGCCAGGCCGGGCTGCTGATGGCGAGCGTGCCGATCGGCCTGGGCGTCACCTCGCCGATCTCCGGCTCGCTGTCGGATCGATTCGGCACGCGGCGCATCGCCGTGATCGGGCTGGCGGCGCTGCTGCTGACGTATGTGCTGTTAAGCACGCTGAGCGCCGAGACGGATGCCATTGGCTTCATCCTGCGCTTCGCGCCGCTCGGCATCGGCATGGGCATCTTCCAGTCGCCGAACAATAGCGCCGTCATGGGCACAGCGCCTCGCGAACGGCTGGGTGTCGTGTCCGGCCTGCTCGCGATCACGCGCACCGTGGGACAGACCACCGGCATCGCAATCCTCGGCGCGGTGTGGGCTGGCCGCGTCCTGGTCCACATGGGCGGGCCGCTTCCGGGTGGGGCGACGTCCGCGCCGATTGAAGCGCAGGTCGCGGCGCTGCACGAGGCATACCTGGTGATGGCAGCCCTTGTCGCAGCCGCGCTGGGATTCGGCCTATGGGCGTTGGCGCAGGAGCGCCGCGCCAAAGTCGCCGCCTCACTCGCCGTCGAGCCGTCGACGCAGGAAGGGGCATAAGGGCATGTGCGACGCACTTCTAAAGTGCGTCGCACATAGGTATTTGCGGTTCGCAGTGGCGACTTTCGTCGCTATGGCTCTCGAAGCGTCACGTCGGCGGCCAGCAAACGATGCATGCTCCCATCGCCGGCGCGCAAGAGTAACGCTCCATCGTCGTCGACCGCTTCGGCCCAGCCGGTGAGCACGGAATCTCCTACCCTGGCCTCGACGTGGCGCTGCAGTGTGACCAGCCGCTCCGACCAGGCGGCGCGCAGTGCGTCGCCCTCGTCTAACCACTCGTAACGTTCTGCGAATCGATCCACGACCGCCGCCAGCACGCTCAACCGATCGACTTCGCGCCCGAGCTGAAGCATGATACTGGTCGCCGTCTCGGCAAGGTCCGGCTGTCCGGCGAAATCGACGTTCACATTCAACCCAATGCCGACGACGGCATAATCCAGCCGCTCGCCTGCGATGGCCGTCTCCGTGAGAATTCCCCCCACTTTTTTTACACCCGGCGTGTGACCGGCCGCACGCTCTCCAACCTCCAATCTCCAATCTCTAATCTCTAATACCACATCATTCGGCCACTTGAGCCTCACCGCCAATCCGGTCGCCCGCTCGACGCCCTCGGCTGCAGCCAGGCCGGCGAGCATCGTCAGGCGATTGGCATGCACCGCTGCCAGATCGGGCCGAACGAGGAGCGACATCGCCAGCGCGGCGCGCGGCGGCATGTACCAGGCCCGGCCCAGCCGGCCACGTCCCGCCGTCTGATCGTCCGTCACGATCAGCGTCGCGTGAGGCGCGCCCTGCGACGCGAGACGGTGGGCGACGTCGTTCGTCGATCCCGTCGTGGGCAGGTAAACAACTTCCCTTATGAAAGGCACGTCCGCTATTGCGGCACGGACTGCCTCGGCGCTGAGTGGCTCGCGCTGAGAAACCATAAGCGTTTTTGCCAGTCGTCGATGATTGTAATTCAGCCGGATCGCTGCGTCAATATGTACGAGGCGTCTCAGACGCCGAATAACCTGCAATGGCAAGGAAATCGGTGTGCCATGCGTAACGTCCAAATCGTGCCAGTTGTCGTTGATCCGGCCCGGCAAACACGGTACAATATCCGCACCTGAAATGAGGAGCCTTGCATGAAGGGGAACAACACCAAACACCCGCGTGACGCGGTCATCGTCAGCGCGGCGCGCACGCCCATCGGAAAATTCGGCGGCGCATTGTCGTCACTCTCGGCGCCGCGGCTTGGCGCAGTTGCCGTCCGCGCCGCCGTCGAGCGCGCCGGGATCGATCCGGCCTCCGTCGAGGAAGCGATGATCGGCCAGGTCGTCGCCGCCGGATCGGGCCAATCGCCGGGCCGCCAGGCGGCGCTGTGGGGCGGCCTGCCCGCCAGCGTCGGCGCGATCTCGATCAACAAGGCCTGCGGCTCGGGGCTGAAAGCGGTCATGCTCGCCGCCAGCGCGATCAAAGCCGGCGACGGCGACACCTACGTCGCGGGCGGCATCGAGAGCATGAGCAACGCGCCGTACCTGGTACCCACCGCCCGGGCAGGCGCACGCTATGGGCACGTCCAGATGCTGGACAGCGCCATACACGACGGTCTATGGTGCGCGTTCGAAAACCGCCTGATGGGCAACTCCGCCGAGTTCATCGCCGACAAGATGGAAGTCACGCGTGAGGAGATGGACGAGTTCGCGCTGAAGAGCCATCAGAAGGCGATCGCGGCGATCGACGCCGGCCGCTTCAAAGACGAGATCGCGCCGGTCGAAATCAAAGACGGCAAGGGTCGCGTGACCGTCGTCGACACCGACGAAGCGCCGCGCCGCGACACGTCGCTCGAAGCGCTGGCGAAGCTCAAGCCGGCCTTCAAGCCCGACGGGCGCGTCACGGCCGGCAACGCGCCCGGCTTGAACGACGGCGCGGCTGCCGTCGTCGTGATGACCCGCGAGAGGGCCGAGGCGCAGGGCAT
>DASSFZ010000419.1:0-10020 GCA_035693785.1 Anaerolineae bacterium
TGTCACGTAGGCCAAAGTCCGGCAGGCGATAACCGACGTTCACGGCCTGGAAAACCCACTTACGCCAATCATTGCCCCAGGCGGCTGCCAGGGCTGAGACGCCCAGGCACAGACCACCGAACAGGGAGGCATACTGTGAAGCGCGCACCGTGTCGGCGAGAAAATCGGCTACAGCCGCCTTGCCTGCGACCATTCCGCGCTCGGGCACGAGCCACGCCTCGTTCTCGACGCGCTCCAGCCATTCGCCCAGGTTCTCGACGGCTCCTTCGGCTTCGCTCAGGACATGGCTCAGGTCGTGGTCCGTGGCGAACTTTCGCGCGCCGCGCTCGTGCAGCGCCAGCCAGGCATCCCGCACGTCAGGCTCAAGCCACAAGATCGCGAGCAGGATAGGGAGCGCGCCATGCCGCAGAAAGCGCCCAGCGCCGTCGGTGCCCGGCAGGAATGGGATGAGCAGGTCTGCGCCGAGGACGACCCGCGCCAGGTTTTCGACGGAGAATCTCGACAGGTCCGCGTCGCGACCGAAGGCCGAGCGATACAGCAGCGCGAACAGCGCCCAGTTGTCGAGGCAGTGCAGCGGCACCGGTCGATCGTAAGGCTTGAACCAGACGGGCATCAGCTCGCCCCAGCCGCCGTTCGTCTCCGGCGCCGTCGGCACGACGTAAGCAGGCAGCTCGCCATCGACGAGAGTCTGCCGTTGGGCATGAATGCCGAGGGCCTCCATCGCAAACGGCTGCGCCCAGGCCAGCGCGCGTTGGGCGAGATCGCGCGTCACGGCGAAAGACGCCCTCAGTTCGAGGTATTCGTCGAACGTGGGCGGTTCTCCGAGAGTGTCACGCCTGGCTGCCATCGCTGTCGATCACATGCTCGGCGTGAATCCGGCGGCGGGATGCTTCACTCCGGGATGCTTCACTCCATTCAGCATGACACACTCCACGTGTGGGGTTATTTCCGCCGCGCTGCATTAGGTGGGCGAGGTCGACAGGAGGAGTTCTCTCATTTCAGCCAGCAGTCGAGCTGTCCTCGTGATACGCGCACGCCACGCAACGGCGTAGTCCCTCCATCCTGCTTCCGCCCATGCCATGAAGGCTGCGTCCCACTCCTCGACTTCCGCTATCAGCCAGTCCACCAGGCGAGCCGTGCTGTCCACGACCCCAGCCGCTTCAAACAGCGAGATCCCGACGTCGAATCGGCCACCGAATGGCAGAGGGACACCCAGGTCGCGCGCCCACGCACCCAGCCGGGCGCGAGACAGAAAGACCCCACTGCGCGCCGGGCACAGCAGCCGGTGGACGATCGAGCGCACGGAAATTTCCTCACCCGAAAACCCTGCCCTGAGTGCCGAAGGGTCCAACCCTGACTCTAACTCTAACTCTAACTCTAACTCTGGCTCCGCACTGTGGCCGCTCGTTCGCACGCGTGGTTCGATATCGGGCGACTCGATTTCGGCGAACAGAACGCGCCGGGTCTCCGAGGCCAGGGCGCGATAGAAGCTGTGCGCGGCCGGCTCGCGCTCGACGGCCAGGCACAAGACAGGCGCCCAGTCGAGGAGATACGGCAAGCCTGCCCTGAGAGCCGAAGGGATGGAGTGCGCATCACGTCCTTCATGCGCGAGCAATCCCAACATCAGCCCGATGTGATCCGGCGCCCCCACGTCGTGCAGCGCGTCCGGCGCGTAGCGGTATTGCTCGTAGACGTCCTGCATTTCCTGCGCCCGCGTCCCGTTCATCTCCCCGTCCGGGTCGAGGAACACGCTGGCATAGGGATATACGTTGAGCAAGAACAGGTCGGCGTAGGCCGTCGCCAGCTCTCCCGGTTCACTGCCATAGGGAGCAAGCGCAGGAATCTGGCGTGCGCGAGACAACGTCTCAGCATCCGGCTCTCGAAGCCAAAGCGCAGAAAGAAGAGAAAACGTGAATTCAGTCATCGGTCATCAGTTATCAGTCATCAGTCATCAGTCACCAGTTATCAGTCATCAGTCACCAGTCACCAGCCTGCCATCAGCTATCTGTTATCGGCCATCAGCCACTTGCTACCGGCGATACGCGCTCACGTCGGGCCGGAACGGGCGCAGCATCCAGTTGGGCCGCCGCCACTCGCCGCCCGGCGGGCGTGTCATCGCCAGCCAGCGCTTGTAAACCTCGTGCGACTTTTGCGTGTCTACGAACACGTCGCCGTAACGGTCGCCCGGCTGAGCGCGGGCGACTCTCACCTTATGATGCCAGCAGTGGGCGCCGCTGATCGGATCGGGCTGCACCGGAAAGGTGAGGTTCTGATGCACGCCCGCATCCGACCACCAGATGCGCTCGGTGTCCGGATCGGACGACTTGTAGGGCTGGACGCCTTTGAGCTGAGTGAGTCGCCATTCACCGCGCGCAACGGATTCTTTCAGCTCGACGAGCGCCGATGCAATGCGGTTCGTCCCCTCGCCTTCGGCCAATCGCCAGCGGCCGAGGTGATGCGAGCAAGCGATCACGCCGGGGCGAATGCCCTCGGTGACCCAAACCTTGTCGACGAAATAGCCGATCTCCGTCTCGACGCGCACCAGGTCGCCCGTCTGCACCCCGAGGCGGGACGCGTCCGACGTGTGCATCCACGTCGGGTTCGAATGTGAGATCTCGACCAGCCACTTGGCGTTCGCGCTGCGCGTGTGAATCAGGGTCGGCAGGCGGTACGTCGAGAGCAGGACGAATTCATTCGCCTCGTGGTTGACGTGGCTGGGGTGCACGTGGCTCTCCACGTATTCGGGAATGGCAAGCTCGGGCCAGCCGAAGTCCCGCAGCGTCATCGAATAGAATTCGAGCTTGCGCGATGGGGTGCGGAAGCCGAACTTCGCCTCGCCGTCGATCAGCACCCCGACGGGGCGGCCCAGCTCGGTCAGGACAGGCGCTGGCGCGGGCACGATATTCTTCGGCGGCGCCATCGGCGCTTTCGTATAGATGATGCCCGTCTCCTCGTCGACCTGCGCATCGACGATTTCTTCCGGAGTGAGCGTGCGGTCGTACTCCGCCTGCGCGCCTTTGCGAATCTCGAACGCGCCGTACTTGCGCATGTAAGCCAGCGGGGACAACCCTTCCTTCGCGGCAGCTTCCGGCAAGCCCGGCACCGAATTCTCGAACATCCAGCCGTAATACTCGTCGACGGTGATGCGCTCGCCGGGCCGATACGGCGACTCGAAATATGGCCGGATGCCGAGCGATCCGTCGGGATCGATCTCCCAGCTCAGGTCGATCCAGAACTCCGTCTCCTCCCACACCTGGCCGGGATTCGCCTCGTACGTCCGGTTCACCTTCTTCCCCATGCGCTCCATCGCCGCGCGCATGACCGGCTGGCGAAAGGCGATCCATTGTCCGGCGTGCGTTTCCTGGCTCATCAGGTCGTGCCGCTCCGAGGCGTGCCCCATCGGGAGGACGTAGTCGGCCCACCACGCCGATTCATTCCACGTCGGCGTGAGCGCGACGTGAAGGCCGATCTTCGATTCGTCGCGCAGCACTTCGAGCCAGGTGAAGCCGTCGGGGTTCGTCCACATCGGGTTGTAGACGCGCGTGAAGTACACGTCGAGCTTGCCGCGCCCCTCCTTGAGAAAGTGCGGCAGCAGGAAGCTCATTTCAAAGTACGACAGCGGGTACTCGCGCGGCCAGGTCAACTCGTTCCAGCGCTTGACGTGCGGGGCCATCTTGTGCGGGCGTGGCACCCACTTATCCCACGCGTTCGCCGACGTGCCGCCCTCGACGCCGACGCTGCCGGTGAGCACATTGAGGAACCACAGACAGCGGGCCACCTGCCAGCCGCCGAGGTTGCCCGCACCCGCGCTTCGCCAGTTGTGCGACGCCAGTTTTCCGCCGCAGTTCGCGACGTCTTCGGCGATACCCTTGAGGATGCGCGCTTCGACGCCCGACTCCTGCGCCGCGAATTCGAAAGTGTATGGGGCGTAGTGATCTTTGAGCGCCGCTTCGAATTGTTCGAAGGTAATTAGTAATTGGTGATTGGGATTTTGCAGTTTGGAGTTTGGAGTTTGAGATTTAAGATACTCTTCCCAATTCACCCACTTCCGAACGAAATCGCGGTTGTACTTTCCGGTTGTGATCAGGTAATTGGCGATGGCGAGCAGGATCGCCGCTTCCGAGCCGGGCCACGGTGCAATCCACGTGTCGGCCATCGACGCGGTGTTCGAGAGGCGTGTGTCGAACGCGATCAGCTTCGCTCCGGCCATCTTGCCTTCGATGATGCGCTGGGCGTGCGGATTGAAGTAGTGTCCGGTTTCGAGGTGGCTGCTGATGAGCAGGATGACGTTGGCGTGGGCGTGATCCGGGCTGGGACGGTCGAAGCCCATCCAGAAGGCGTAGCCCGCGCGCGCGCCGGCCGAGCAGATGTTGGTGTGCGAGTTATGGCCGTCCACGCCCCACGCCGGGAGAATCCACTCCATCACCCCGTCGTGGCCGGGCCGGCCGACGTGGTACATCACCTCGTTGTGGCGATTTTCCAGGAAAGCCGTGCGGATGCGCTCGCCGATGTCCTTGAGCGCCTCGTCCCACGTCACACGCACCCACTTGCCTTCGCCGCGCCTGCCCGCGCGCTTCAGCGGATATAGGATGCGATCGGGATCGTTGACCTGGTTGATCGTCGCCGGGCCTTTGGCGCAGTTGCGGCCGCGGCTGCCGGGATGGGCGGGGTTCCCCTCAAACTTGCGCACCTGCATCGTCGCCTTGTCTACCCAGCCGAGCAATCCGCACGCCGACTCGCAGTTGAAGCACACCGTCGGCACGAGCATATATTCGCGGGCGATCTTCTTCGGCCACGCCTTGTGGTCGTATTCCACCCAGTTGTCCCAGCGCTCGGGCGGGGGATACTGCTGCATGCGCTCGCCGGCGTCGGTGGACTGGGGGGGAAGGCGAGTGATAATCGGCGTGTCGGTCATCGTAAGTCCTTTGGATCGCTGAGGCGCTGAGGACACCGGCTTGGCTGGACACGCTTTCTCAGCGTCGTCAGCGCAATCAGCGCTTCAGCGATTAATTGTTCGGCACCTCCTGCGGCGCCATCACAAACGCCCACTCGTAGGCAAACAATCCGGCGACAGACAGCGCCCCGGCGACAGCCAGCCCGACCGGCGATTCGCTCGCGAAGATGGCCAGCGCGAGTGGAGCCACCAAGCCAACCAACAAGCTAAACCAGTAGTGTCGCCTGTACTCGCCGTGCTTGATCATGTGCGCCGCCATGGCCGCAACCTGGCTGGCGTGCGGCACGGCGAACTCGCCGCCCACGGTGATCAACAGATTGATCAGCACGCTGAGGCCGAAGGTCACGACCAGCGCGCGCTGCGCGTCGGGCGTTGCGCCGACGAACGAAGCGGCAATCAACAGCGCGGCGGAGCCGGCCATGATCGATTGCACGAAGAAGTGCCATGGCAGCAGCGTGCTCTGCCACAGATCGCGGCCCTCCGCCTGAGCGAAGAGGAAGGCCGTATAGACCGCCGAGAGCACGGCGAGGACGACGCCGGGCCAGGCCAGAAGGTTGGCGAGGCCGCCCAGGTCGAACAGGTGACCCAGGAAAAACAGGCCGCCGACGATCGAGAAGCCGACGAGGATGAACGCGCCGCGCGCCAGCCAGGACTTCCACTGCGGGCGAATCAAGATCGTCCAGAAACGGTCGGGGCGATCGAGATCCCACACGAGCAGGCCGGTATTGATGCCGATGAACAGCAGCGCGATGAACGCGGCGATCGTCGTGAACAACGGCGCGGCGGGCAGAAGGCCCAGCGCGACGCCGGCCACCGCCACGACGAACGCCCCGGCGCCGATGGATTTGGCGACGAGATAAGCCGGGACTTGCCAGTGCCACGGGATCTTGTGCGGCGCGTTGTACGTCTCGCGCGGCGCGGCGGCCGAGCGCAGGAGCGCGCTCGCCATGTTGCCGTCGCCGATGTGGATTGGCCCGCGCCAGTCACCCGGCCCATGGTCGGGCCACGTCGCCCACAACATGCCGCTGTCCTGCCTGGCCAGCGCCGGAACGATGGACACCTCCTCGGCGTCAATGTAAAACAGTTTGGGCCCGGTGTCTTGTTCCGGCTTGCGGACCCGAACTTGCTGCGTGGCGATTGCCCGCGTGATTTCGGAGTTGGGATCATCCAGATCACCGGCGATAATCGCGTGTTCCGGGCAGACGATCACGCATGCCGGCTCGAGACCCACCTCGACGCGATGGGCGCAGAAATGGCATTTGGCCGCCGTGTGGGTCTCGGGATCGATGTAGATCGCGTCGTACGGACATGCCTGCATGCAGGCTTTGCAGCCGATGCAGCGCGACGAATCGAACTCGACAATGCCATCCGGGCGCTGAAGCATCGCCGTGACGGGGCAAATGTGGACACATGGCGGGTCGGCGCAGTGGTTACAGCGCGTCACCTGAAAGTATCGGCGCGTGTCCGGGAAGACGCCTTTCTCGGTGTACTTGACCCACGTGCGGTTGACGCCGAGCGGCACTTCGTTCTCGGACTTGCAGGCCGTCGAGCAGGCGTGGCAGCCGATGCACTTGCGGTTGTCGATCAGGAAGCCGTAATTCATCGCGTCTCCGCAGACTTGCCCTGAGCGCAGTCGAAGGGACGGTCACGCCAGGGGAAAACCCAGCGGCTCCTTGCGAAGCACCCCGAGGCGAAGCGGAGTGGGCTTGCCGCCGATTTGTCGGGCCTGGGAGCCTGGCCGGCTGGTTTTCCGACAAGAACTACAATACGGCCCGCGTCCAGTCTCGAATCTTCGTCCCCCGCAGCCGGGCTTCGGCCTCGCTCCAATCGCGGGCCGGCTCGCTTTCCAGGATGGCCTGCACGATCTCGTCGTCGCGCGCACGTAAAGCGGCGCGAACGTGCCAGCCATTCACCTCGGCCTCGGCGGAACGGATGAAAACGCCGCGCGAGATTTTGAGTGTGGTCATCGGTTGCCCGCCGTTCGCGTGCAAGCTCAGCCATTCCTCGCTCATGAGTCGCTTTTCGATAGACTCGACCTCGCCCCATTCCTCTTTGGTCAGCTCGCCGCGCTCCAGCGGGCGACCGAGGACGGCGGGAAACTCGACAAGGAGGCGTGCTTCCATGTCGGCGGGCGCCATCGGGCGCGGCGCTTTGGCCCGAAGCGTCGTGACGTGTTCCCTTAGGGCGCTGGCGGCCAAATGGCGGAATGGCTCCGAGGGAGCGCGCCAGACGCGGGCCATCCTGTCGTAGTCAAAGTCGAGCAGCACGTTGCCGACGACGACGGCCGCTTCGCCGATACGCCCACCGCCGATGCCGGCGATTCGCTGACCGTCGACTTCGATCTCGTTCTCGCCGCGCAGCTCGGCGTCCAGTCCCAGCGCGCGCAGTGCGGCGACAGGCGCTGCCAGCAATGCAGCGTACAGCCGCTCCACTGTGGCCGGGACGCGGGTGTGATGAAAAACGTACTGGTAAAACAGTTGATTCGCGTCGAGATAGGTCGTACCGCCGCCCACACGCCGCCGGATGATGGGCAGACTCAGTTGCCGGCAGGTCGCGCGGTCCAGGACCGAGTCAAGCTCCTGATGGTATCCAATGCATAGATACGGTTGGGACGGCCGGGTGAGGACGATGGTGTCAGGCGTCTCCACCGTCATCGTCTCGGCCAGGGCGTGATAGACCGACTGGGTGCGGAGCCAGTGGGCCGGGCCGAGATTCAAGAGACGGATGGCAGTTGGCATGCTGTCATTGCCAGATTTCTTCCAGCCGCATCTGCTGCCGGATGATGATCAAGTCGTCAGTCTCCGGCTTGAACGGATAATCGCGGAATTCCTCGCCGGGGCGATACGAGCCATAGGGCCGGTTGCAGGCCATCACGCCGTTTTTATCGGGGCAGCCATTGGTCATAAACGGCATGCCCGTGTTCACCGCTACTTCGACCATCAGATCGGGTGCGTTTAGCCGGACGATGTTGCACTCGGAATCGAACTCGATCGCCTCGCGCGGCAGCTCGTAGTTTTCGATAAGGTGCTTGACCAGTTGAATCCGCCGCCAGCGGGGGATCGGCGCGCGTGGCACGTGCTGCATGGTCGTGCCTGGCTCGGGATTGAACGAGAACAGGTATCCCGCGATTTGCTCGGACTTGAGTCGATAGAAGAGATCGACCAGGTCACGATCGGTCTCGCCGAGGCCGACGATGATGTGGCAGTTGACTTTCATAGGGCCGAACAGGCGGCGCGCGGCGCGCACGATGTGCCAGTGGTAGTTCCAGTCGTGCGGCCCCTTCGCGCCACGTCCGCGCGTGAGGTGGAAAACCTCCTCGCTGGCTGCATCCAATCCGACGCCGATGATGTCCGCGCCGGCGTCTTTGATGTGTGCCAGCCGCTCTTCGCTCAGCGTCGTCGCCGAGACGAGCGCGGAAATCGGCACGTCGCTCAGGCGGCGCACGCGCCGAGTCATGTCGATCAAGTCGTCATAGGCGCGGTGATCTTGGACCTGTGCGATGCATACCCGCCCGACATGCTCCTGGTGCTTGGCGATTTTCTCCGCGACGAGATCCGTCGGGTACAGCGGCCAGGCCACGCGAATGAACGTGTTATCTTCAGGCACGCCAGGCCGATCGCGGGCCAGCCCGCAGTACGTGCAGTTGGCGTAGCACCCTTCCGGGTAGTTCTGGAGCAGGTTGATGCACCCGCAGTGAACATCGCGGAACATGCGCCCGGGCTTAAGGCCGAGTTCAATCGCCGCCGCCATGCTGATGCGCACGTAGTCAGGCGAGATTTGGAGCTGCTCAGCTTGCTCTTTGGACGATAGCGTGACTTTAGCCATTACCATTGCACTCCGCAACAGGCGTCCACGAATTTCGGCGTCAGGCCACACGATTGGGCATAGGCGACGACGCCTTCAGCCGGATAGGCGATGCCATTCAGACCCGCATTCACCGCCGCGAGGTCAATTTCGGCTTTGACCTTCCCCAGCGGGCGCGCGCAGCCGAGCATGACGGGTGTGGCTGGCAGCGTGCGGCGGGCCAGCGCGAAGAAGCCGGCGATTTCCGACACGGGCGGCGGGGCCACGTCGACCATGGGCGTGCCGGTGAGTGGCATGAGGATCACGAGCACGAGGAATTTCCTGGCGTGTCGCGCGATCATGTCGAGCGCCATCCACTCGCCGCGCATCTGGCCGAAGTGCAGGCCGAGGATGATGTGCGGCACGGCGGGCACATGGTACCGCTCCAGGCACTCAAGCACCGCTTCGTATTCGGCGATGGTTGTATCGAGGTGATAGACCTGGTGGATCGTCGCGTCGTCCCCGATGATGTCCACCAGCGCGCCGTCAATCCCGACTTCGGCCAGGCCGGCGACGGTTTCCTCGTCGGGCAGGCCGGGGTGGATACGGATGGTGAGGTTGAGTTCGCGCCGGGCGCGGATCAGATCGGGGATATGGCGCAGCAGCGGCACCCGGCCGTGCCGGTCGCATCCGCCGGAAATCAGCACGCCGCGCGCGCCGCGTTCCGCAAGTTCGCCGCACAAGTCAAATAGTGAGCCGCCGAACTTGGGCAGCGCGGTCATGCCTTCGAGAATGTGCGTCTTGCAGTGCTCGCAAGCGAGTGCACAGGCTGTGCCGGTCACGCTGACCGAAACGAACTGCGCCGCGTCTTGCCCGCCGTATTCGGACGTCTTGAACCGCTTGAGTCCGGGTGTGTGGAATACGATCTCGTCCGGGAAGTGCGCGCGACGCAGGTCAAAGGAGGAAAGGGTAATTGGTAATTGGCGATCGGAGATTGCGGTGTCAGGCATGAGTGGCTTCTGCCTCAATTACGTTTTACGCTTCACGTTTTACGCTTCAGGCTGGATTCACGAAGCACCCGTACGGGTCGGCGCGCGCGGCCGATTCGGCCAGCCGCGCGCGGCGAATCGCCTGCTGCACCGCCGTCGTGAGCGAGTCAAGCGGCAGGGCAGTCAGGTCATCAGCCCGGCCAGCGTAAGCGTGGGCCAGCGTCGCGGCGACCGCTTCTGGATCGGCCGAGTGCCAGCGCAGACTGGATTCCAGGTCGGCGATCGCAGCTTCGG
>DASSFZ010000420.1:0-8202 GCA_035693785.1 Anaerolineae bacterium
GCCCGATGGGCCGAGCAGCACCATGAATTCGCGGTCATGGATGGTCAGGCTGACGTCGCGCGTGGCGACGACCTTGCCGAAGGTCTTGCGAACGTTGTCGAGTCGAATCTCGGCCATCGCTTATTTCACCACCCTTCCCCACAGGCTGAACAGGTAGCGCCGGATGAACAGCATGAACACCAGCGACGGCAACAGCAGGAAGAACCCGCCCGCAAAGCGATAGGGCAGCGGCGATTCGTTAAGCACGGTGAGCACGAGCGCCGGCAGCGTGCGGTTGCGCACGGTGAGGATCACCGCCGCGAAGACTTCGTTCCACGACAGGACGAAGGTGAACAGCGTCGCGGCCGCGAGTCCCGGCAGGGCCAGAGGCAGCGCGACGCGCAGGAAGGCCTGCGCCCGGTTGCAGCCCAGCGTCATCGCGGCTTCTTCGAGGTCTTTCGGTACGCTGGCGAAGACGCTGCTCGTGATCAGGATCGTGAACGGCAGCGCCAGCGCGGTGTGCATCAGCGCCAGGCTGTACACCGAGTCGTAGAACCCCCAGCGGATGAATGTCACCGCCAGCGGGATCGAGAGGATGACGATCGGGAATGCGCGCGTCGAGACGATCAGGATGCGGAAGGTGTCGCGCCCGCGAAAGAGAAAGCGCGCAATGGCGTAGCCGGCCGGCGCGCCGATGACCATCGACACCAGCAGGGTGATCAGCGCGACGATCACGCTCGATTTCGTCGCGTCCAGCACGCCGCGCGACTGGAGAAAGAACGCCATCGTATCGGTCGAGAACGGCTGCGGGATGGCGGGCTTGGGGAACTGGTAGATGGCCTGCTGCTCGCTGAAGGCGGCGACGCCGATGAGATAGATCGGCACCAGCACCCACAGCGCCATCAGGATCGCTAATAGGTATACGCCGGCCCGGCCCAGTCGCCGTGAGCGCGCGCCCGGTTTCATAACGCCATCTCCTCTGGCCGCGTGCGCAGCGTCATCAGATAAAACACGGTGGTGGCGATCGACAGGGTCATGATCAGCACGGCGAACGCGGCGGCGACATTCGGGTCGCGGTAGGTGTTGTACCAGCGATAGGCCTCCGCCGCCAGCAGGGTGATCCCCCGCCCGGCCACCGCCAACGCGACGGCGAATACCTGAAAGGCAAGGATCGTGCGCAGGATGAGCGCGACTTGCAGGCTGGGGCGCAGCATCGGCAGAATCACGCGGCGGATCTTGTCCCACAGCGTCGCGCCGAACACGTCTGCCGTCTCCAGGAATTCGTGTGGGATGCTTTGCATCCCGGCCACCAGAATCACCATGATGATCGACGTGGCGCGCCACACTTCGGCCAGCACGACCGCCGTCAGCAGCCATTCCAGTCTTTGATAACTGAGAAAGATGAAGGGCTTCGACAGCAGGCCGGTCGTCGTCAGCAAGCTGTTCAGGTAGCCACGCTCGGTGAAAATGGCGAACCACACGATGCCGGCGGCCAGCTCCGAGATGGCCAGCGGAATGGCGAAGATGTAGAGAAATAGCCCTGAGCCTTTCAGTTTGGCCTGCACGACGAGGGCCATGCTGAAGGCGACGACGAGCTGCACCGGAATGAGGACGACGATCAACACCAGCGTGGTGCGCAGCGCCGGACCGAAGGCCACGTCGCTGATCATGGTCTGAAAGTGCTCCAGCGTCCAGCCGCTTCCATCTTCCGAGCGGAAAGCCAGCCCGAAGGCCTCGACCATCGGGTATGCGAAGAAGATCAGCAGAAAGACGATCGATGGGATCAGCAGGAGATACGGTGTAACCTGCTGGAAGCGGCGTTGGGTCATGAGGATCTCCTTCGGGCGGTCTTTCAGCCAACGGCTTCAACCGGCAAGCCTGTGTGCCTGCATCACCGCTCAACAGGTCAAGGTGCGACGCACGCTCGCCCTCGTGGCGAAGCAGAGAGGGTCAGACGTGCGCCGCACCTGAATGTCACGGCCTTACTCGACCTGACAAGGCTGACCACCGCTGTCCGGATCAGGCGGCCAGCACGGCGCGCCGGTCTCGTTCATGAGCGCCTGCAGCACATCTTTCTGCTCGGCAAGGACGGTAGCGATGTCTTCGCCATTCAGGACGATGCGCGTGAACGTGTCACGGTAGACCTTGCTGAAGTCGCCACTCTTTGCGCCCAGGCCCTGCGGCAGCAGCGATGGCAGCGCGTCGGGCGCTGCGGACTGTGCCGCTACGGCTTCACCCTCCGCCTTGATACCGGGTGAGACAAAGCCGGGGAAGTCCACATCCACCATTGGGAAGAAGCCGACTTCGCGCAGGGTCGTCACCTGAACATCCGGCTCGGTGAGGTACTTGATCAGCGCCTCGGCCCCGGCCTGATTGGGCGACGTGGTAGGAATGGCCAGGCCGGCGACCACCGGCATGAATGCCAGGCCCTGCGGCCCGGCGGGCGACGGAACCGCCAGGAAGTCATCGGGGCGCTGCTCCAGCGCGTCCTTCAGACGGGCGGTGTGATCCCAGGCGATCCAGACCTCTTCTGCCAGCAGCGGCTCCTGCATGAAGTTGTACGTAGTCGATTGCGGGTTGACGTACGGCCACACGTCGACGAGCCACTGCCAGCCGGCGGCCGCGTCGTCGCTGGCGAAGGTCGTCACCACGCCGCCGCTGAACGCCGGCACCAGGTAACCCTGGAAGAAGCGATGCAGGAGCCCGCTCTCGCCGGCCGGGAAGCCCAGCTTGGCCTCGCCCGTCGCGTCGTAAATGGCCTTGGCCCAGGCGGCGAGGCCATCGTACGTCAGCGCATTCTCGTCCACGTCGGCGGGCTTGTAGTCCATCGCCTGCTTGTTGATGGCCACGATGTACGTCGCCTGCATCCAGGGCACGTAGTACGTCGCGTCCGTGTTGAGCTGGGCGACACTCCAGAAAGCGTCGGGGATACCCCGGTCGGCCAACTCGCTCCTGAGCACGGCGAGGTCTTGCAATTGTCCGGCGGGCGCCATGGTGGAGAAGTTGCCGTGCAGCGCGCCCAGCACGCTCACCGTGCCCTGCCCGGCCTGCACTTCGGCGGCGACGCGATCGTGGAACGGTCCCTCATCATCGGGCACGAAGTCCACCGAGCCGGGGAAGTCTTCGAGGATCACGCCGCGCACCCGCTCGGCCTCGCCGACGGGCCGCAGCTGGGTGGACAACCACACGAGCGAGCCGTAATCCACCGGCGTCGGCGTGACTTCGACGATCCTTTCGACTTCCTTCGGCACCTCGACGGTGACCGGCACTTCGCGGGTCACCGTCACCGTTTGAGGCTGGCAGGCGCTTACCAGCACGGCAGCGGTCAGCGCGAGAGCCAGCGCGCTTGTCCACAGTCTTCGTCGTTTCATTTTCCCCTCCAGTGATGATTCTGAATCGTCAGCGCAACCGAGTCTTGATGAAAGCCCATCTGCGAGCGTGGCTGCATCACCTCCTTTCACGTCATCCCTGCCTCGGAATCCAATACGCTGGATGGACCGCAGCGAGGGTTACCCACCGGTCGATTCGCGCACGAGCAATTCCGGCTGGAGCGACACGTGCCGCTCCGGCAGCGGCACGCCATTGATCTGCGCCAGCAGCATCAGCACCAATCGCCGCGCCAGATCGTAAACCGGCTGATTGAGCGTGGTGAGCGGCGGATGCGTGTGCTCGGCGTCCTCGATGCCGTCATAACCCGCGACGGCCACATCGTGACCGACGACTAAGCCGCGCTCATGCGCGGCGCGCATCGCGCCGATGGCCGTCAGGTCGTTCACGCCGATAATGGCCGTCGGCGGATGGGGTAGACCAAGCAAGCGCTGCGCCGTGCGATAGCCGCCGGCGCGCGTGAGGTTGTCTTCGGCCACCAGCGACTCATCAAAAGCAATACCGGCGGCGGCCAGCCCATCCCGATAACCGGCCAGCCGATCCGATTGAAGAACCAGATCGGGCGACGCGCCGATGTATGCGATGCGTTGATGCCCACGCTCGACGAGATGCCGAACCAGTGTTGCGAACCCGGTGCGGCTATCTATCTCGATGTAGGCATAATCCACCGGCGTGTGGCTGTGCCCCAGCGCCACGAATGGAAATCCAGCATGGCCCAGATACTCGACGCGCCAGTCCTTCAGGCGCATCCGGCTGAGCACCATGCCATCGACGCGACGACTCTGCACCCAGCGCTGGTAAAGCGCCTGCTCCTCGACTCCCCCAGGCGGCGCGGTGGACACCAGCAGGTCGAAGTGATGCTGAGCCACTTCGTCGCCCAGCCCGGCGATGAACTCGGAGAAGAACGGATCGGAAAAGCGCGGGGCGTCGGTAGGGATGATGTAACCGATCGCGTCTGCCCGCTTCCGCCGCAGTTGGCGCGCAGCCCGGCTGGGCACGTAGCCCATCTCACGGGCTGTGCGGATCACCCGTTCGCGCGTCTCCTCGGCCACGTCGTCGTATCCGTCGAGTGCACGGGAAACGGTCGTGATCGAGAGATTGAGACGTTTCGCAACGTCCCGGATAGTGACTGGCATGGCTTTTCCAAAACGTTTTGGAAACCAGACCCAGTTTACACCAGTAACATGTGTTAGTCAAGATCCGTTTGCAACTTGGTCTTGACAAACGGTACAGAGATGTCCTATACTATGCCTGTCCACTAACACGTGTTAACATGAAGTACGGAGAGTCTTCTCGCCGCGTAACCAGCCATGACGTAGCCCGGCTTGCTGGCGTCTCTCGAACGACCGTCTCGTTTGTCCTGAACGAGGTATCCGGCATCAGCATCGGTGAAGCCACCCGCCGGCGCGTGCTCGACGCCGCGCGCAAGCTGAACTACCATCCCGACTCCGCTGCGCGCAAGCTGGTGAGCGGCAAAACACGCACGCTGGGTCTGGTGCTTCGGCAAAGCCCAGAGCAGGTGTTCGCCGATGCCTTCCTGCCGCAAGTCATTCTCGGACTGGGGCAGGCGGCGGCTCGACAGGGTTTTCACGTCCTGCTTAGCCCGCTCGAACCGAGCGATCACGCCGGCTATGCCAGGTTGATCCACGAGAAGCACGTCGATGGGATCATCATGTCAGGCCCCCGGCAGGCTGACCAGGATCTGATCGATTTGCATCGCAGCGGGGTGCCGATCATGTTGATGGGACAGATGCCCGGCACGGATCTCCCGTTCGTGGACGTGGATGCGACGAAGGGCGCAGCCGCGGCCGTCGGACACCTGGTCGAACTCGGTCATCGACGCATTGGGATTGTCACGAACGCGTCGCTGGATTACACATCCGCGCAGCATCGTCTGGCCGGCTACCGGCAGGCGCTCGAACAGGCCGGTTTGCCCACCGATGCGGCGCTGGTGAGAACGGGCAACTTCACGCCCGCGAGTGGCGTCGCGGCGATGAAAGAGCTGCTTGAGTTGAACCCGCGCCCGACGGCGGTCTTCGCCGCCAGCGACGTGGTGGCGATGGGCGCGATGCAGGCCATCAAGCGGGCCGGCTTGCGTATTCCGGAAGATGTGGCGGTGGTGGGCTTCGACGACGTGCCGTTGGTTGGCTTCTACGATCCGCCGCTGACGACCATCCGCCTGCCGGCTTACGGACTCGGCTGGGCCGCCGGTGAGCGATTGGTTCGCGTGATTCAGGGAGACGAACTGGATCAGCGAGGGGTGTTTTTAGAGACCGAACTGATCGTTCGCGAATCGAGTGCCGGCGAGCAGAGAGAGCACTGAAATCGTTTTGTTTTCGTTCCAGATTTACACGCGTTAGTGAGCATCTCATGCCTGTCCTCCAGATTCGACTTGAGAAAGGGGGTGATAACCGCCTGACATTCAAGTGATCTGCGCGGCGCGCGATTTGATGTGGCAGACGCCAGCCCGGGGCAACTGCCTGGATTCACGCCGGGCTAAGCATACGAACACTCAGACGAGGAGTAAGAAGATATGAAGACCCGCAATACGATCCTCAGCCTATTGGTTGTGTTGGGCATGTTGTTGTCGGCCTGCGCGCCGGCGGCGACACCGACCACCGCGCCGGCAACCGAACCGCCCGCGACCGAGCCGCCCGCCGAAGGCGAAATCGACTGCATGGGCGCGCAATCCGGCGATACGATCACGATGCTGTACCAGTGGTCGGGCGTGGAAGAAGCCAGCCTCAACCAGGTGCTGCAGCCTCTAGTCGACGCCTGCGGCATCGTGATCCAGCCCGAATCGACGCGCGACCAGGCGCTGCTCGACACGCGCGTGCAGGCCGGCACGCCGCCCGACATCGCCTTCTGGCAGGTGACGCAGTTGGTGCAGTACCAGGACCAACTCATCGCGATGGACGAACTTGGCGCGAACCGCGAGAACTATTCGGACTTCTTCCTGGAGCCGATGACGATCGACGGCAAGTGGCTGGGCCTGCCCATCAAAGCCGACGTCAAATCTATCATCTGGTACAGCCCGGTGGTCTTCGAGGACAACGGCTACGAGGTGCCCACCACCTGGGAGGAGCTGAATGCGCTGGTCGAGCAAATGGTCGCCGACGACAACGTGCCGTGGAGCATGGGCTTCGAATCGGGCGACGCTACTGGCTGGACCGGCTCGGACTTCATCCAGGATGTCCTGCTGGTGCAGCAAGGGCCGCAGTACGTTTTGGACATCATCTCCGGCGACGTGCCGTACGACGACGACGGCGTGAAGCAGGCCTATGAGATCTACGGCAAGTGGGCCAGGGATCCGGCTTATACCATCGGCGGCGCGGAAGGCACGCTCTCCACGCCGTTCCTCGAAGCCATCTACAAGCCGTTCACCGATCCGCCGGAAGCGATGATGGTCAAGCAGTCAGGCTTCGCCGGCGGCGAGATCGCCAAGCAGTTCCCCGATCTCGAGCAGGGCACGGACTACGACTTCTTCGTAGTGCCCGGCCTCCAGGGCCTCCAGGGCGCCGTGGAGCCGATGATGGCCTTCAGCGACAGTGCCGCCGTGAAAGCGCTGGTGACCTACCTGTCGTCTGAGATGGGCGGTGCGAACTGGGCCAAGGCTACCTTCGGCCTCTCGCCCAACCAGGGCGCGGCCGGCAACTACACCGACCCAGCGTTGACGAAGCTGGGTGAGGCGATCGCCAATACGCAGGGCTTCACGCCGGACATCGGCGATACCATCCCGAGCGGCTTCGGCGCAGCCGAGTGGGAAGCGATCGTCAGCTTCGTCAACGGCGAAGACCTCGACACCGCGCTTCAGCCGGCTGTGCAGGCGCAGCAAGCAGCGACTCAATAAGAATGAATCGGTAACCGCAGGCGGCGTTCTAGGCGCCTGCCCACGCCTCCCGGCACGGCTTCACCGCCTGTCGGGAGGCTCCTTTGGGGAGGGCAGAAATGGCCTCTGAAACTCAGCAAGCTCCCGCGCTCGCGCCAAAAAAACGGGCGCGTAGCGGCGTCAGCTCCGAAATGGCGATCCCCTACATCATGAAGCAGGGCCGCTTCACGCCGTGGCTGTATCTGCTGCCTGCCTTGATCGTGATGGCGACGTTCATCGTCTACCCCGGGCTGAATACGCTCTATCTGAGTTTCCGCAACGTCGACGGCAGCGACTGGGCCAGCAGCGCCTGTATTGCCGGCCAGCCGTGCTGGGGGATTTTTGAGAGCTTTCGTTACGCGCTGACCTCGCCGATCATGCAGACGGCGTTCGTCAATAACCTGAAGTGGATCCTGTTCATGGTGAGCGGCACGGTGCTGCTTGGCCTGCTGATCGCCGTACTGGCCGATCGGGTGCGCTACGAAGCACTCGCCAAGTCGGTCATCTTCCTGCCAATGGCGATTTCCTTCGTGGGAGCTGGTGTGATCTGGCGCTTCGTGTATGCCTATGGCACCGGCCCGACGCAGATCGGCCTGCTCAACTCACTCGTCACCACGCTGGGCGGCCAGCCCGTGTCATGGTTGACCGAGCCTCAGGTCAATACCATCGCGCTGATCATCGTCGGCGTGTGGATGTGGACGGGGTTCTGCATGACGATCCTCGCTGCCGCGATCAAAGGCGTCCCGGCCGAGATCAACGAGGCCGCCCGCATGGACGGCGCGAATGAAATCCAGGTGTTCCAGCACGTCACGGTGCCTTCGATCCTCCCAACCCTCACCGTCGTCGTCACCACGATGATCATCAACGTTCTGAAGGTCTTCGACATCGTGTACGTGATGACCGGCGGCAACTACGGTACGGAAGTCATCGCCAATCGCATGTACACCGAGCAGTACCAGGCCCTCAAC
>DASSFZ010000421.1:0-2370 GCA_035693785.1 Anaerolineae bacterium
CTTCACGTCCGGCCGGACTTTGAGCATGTCCGTGCCTACCCAGCCCGGCCCGGGCATGAAGCCGACGCGGGCCAGCGTCGCGCGCATGCCGAACGCCAGGCTGCCCTCGGACTCCTCGATCACGCGCAAATCGCCCGACGTGGCGCGCTGCGTGAACATCGGCGCCAGGCCGAACGCCTCCATGCCGAAGTAGCACGTGCGCACCGCCTTCACACGCCCCGCGCCGACCAACAGGTCGCTCTCGTACGAGGCGGTGAAGCACAGCAGCGTCAGGTCGCGCGTCTCCGTCTTGAGCAGCTCGCGCACGAAGGCGACCGGCCGCCGGTACAGCGTCATGCCGCCGAGCGCCAGCGTGTCGCCACTCTGGACGAGCGCAGCGGCATCGGTGAGGGAAATCAGTTTGTCAGTCATCGGTTGTCAGTTATCAGTAATTGGTTATTGGTCATTGGTCATTGGTTATCATCTGCCAGCAGGCGCGCCACCACGTCGCCGACTTTCAAGATGTCGCTCACGCAGTAGTCCACTTCGTCGCACGCCTGGTGATCGACCAGGATCGTCTTCATGCCCAACGCTTTCGCCGGCAGCAGGTTCCGCGGCGTGTCTTCGACGATGATGCATTCCTCAGCGCGCGCGCCAATCGCGTCGAGGATGCGCCGATAGGCCTGCGGGTCGGGTTTGCTGGCGTAGTCCATGGCGCGCACGTCGACGACGAACAGGAAATGATCGGCGATGCCCAGCGCGTCGAGCACGCGCCGGGCGTGCTCTCGCGTCGCGTTGGTGAACACGACTTTCGACAGCGGGATACGCCGCAGCATCGCGTCCAGCTCGGGATTCGGGCCGATGTAGCGTGTGATGTCGACCTCGTGCACGAAGCGCAGATAATCCTCGGCATCGACGGTTTCTTCGGCCATCAGTCCGCGTAGCGACGTGCCGTACTTGTGGTAGTAATACGGCCGCTTCGCTTCCGCTGCCTCGGGCGTGAAACCCATGCGCTCGACCATGTAGCGCAAGATGCGCACGCCGATCTCCTGCATCAGCCCGGCGTCGCGCGGATAGAGGGTTTCGTCGAGGTCGAAGAGAATGTATTTGTGCATAGAGAATGGAGATTAGAGATTGGCGAGTTGTCAGACATTGTACATGCTGAGCAGGCTGCTCGCAAGTGATAGAGGAGTGAGCGGCACAATACTGACTTGAGCAGCCCCGACAGTTCTGCGTTATACCAGCCGAATATTTCGGCAAGGCGAGGACGTCGAAAGGGATGATTACCGGGGTGGATTGGATGAATGAGAATGTAGTGAGGCGCTCGTCTCGGCCAAGTTGCAGTACCGCTCAAGCGCCCTGGCAGTGTGGCCGGCCAGGCGCAGCGCCTCGGCGTGGGCAAAACCCTCGTATCCCAGCATTTACCCGGGGCGCGACTTGCGTGCCCGATCTTTGGCTCGCCTGAGTCGTGCGGCCATCGCCTCAGGCGAAGCCGGCAGCTCGGGTGATGGCTCTCTGCTTTCAGGAGGAGGTCGTGATGGTCTCTCGTCTTCAACGACCGGCGAAGCAGGCTGCGCCATTCTCTGGGAGCGCGATCCGATCGCTCGATCACGCGCCGCAAACAATGTGCTCAAGGCGCGCGGGCGCGGCGCAACCGCTGCCCCTCTCCGTCGAAGTGGCGTGCGCATCCACGCCCAAACTCGCTGCGCGTCGCCGCGCGTGAGACGCAGCCGCCGCGCTGCGACATCCAAGGGGAACAGGAGCGCCGCGGCCAAGAGCAGTGTCGGCCATATCGGTTGTACGCGCGAGGCCGGTCGAGCCAGAGGCGCAAATGCCAGTTCCGGCTCGGCGAGAACTTGTCCGCCCGTCGCCCGAGACAGCTCAGGTAGTACGCTGGCTGCCTCGCCCAGCGATTTGTACTCCGGCGAATAAGGTACGATCAGACCGGTTGTCGCGCTGGCGACGGGCGTGCCACCGGCGTCCTGTTGCGTGACCCGCACCAGATACGTGCCCGGCTGCACCGCCGGCAACCGGCCGCGATAGCGGCCTGCTGCGACCTGGGTCAGCGTGATGGCTTGCGACACCAGGGCCTGTCCGGAGCCTGCCGGCGAGTCGGGACCGACGACCGTCGCATGCGTGTCTAGCAGATCGCGCGGGCGCCCGTCTGCATCCTCCGATGTCACTTCCAACACGGTCTGCTCGCCGTCAGACGCGAACATGGTTTGCAATCCCTCGTCGGCTGGCTGCGGCAAGACCCAACTCGTCAGTTGCGCGATAAAGGTGTTGAATCCATTCCACTTGATCCAGTCGGTCGCCCACTGCCCCTTGACGTCCGAGGTCCACGCCGCAGCGCGCCCCAATCCATACTGCCAGGTCGCCAGGAGCGGATCG
>DASSFZ010000422.1:0-5116 GCA_035693785.1 Anaerolineae bacterium
TGGGAGCAATCACCTGTGCATAGTGCTCCAGCGCCGGACCTTCCAGGAAGGGCATATTCAGAGCCACGACATCCATGAAGCTGCCGGTCCCGGCCATCAGCACGAAAGCCCGGATGCGTTTCTCCACGCCGGCAAGTACGCCGCCAACCAGCGCTCCGAAGCTGTGGCCGACGTAAGCCAGCCGGCTGGCATCGATTTCAGGGCGCGAGACGAGAAATTCAACAGATCGTCTTAGGTCTTTTACTACCCGGGTAAATGCTTCACGGGCTGCTTCTGGTTCTGCCAGCTTCGGCCCAAAAACCTCACCCTGCGCCCACGGCGCCTCCACCACCAAAGAGGCCATCCCCTGTTTGCCGAGCAGGACGGCCTCTTCCAGGAAAGTGGTCCGGTCCCCGGGAGCCGGGTGGATAAAGATCACGCCGGGGAAAGGGCCTGCTCCAACGGGCGCCACCCAGTAGGCCTGGACGCGCTCATCTCCCGAGCTTGTATAGCCGACATCTTGAATGGTAACCCCGTCTCTCCGCTCCTCTCCCACCGCCTTAATGTTGAAAGGTTCTGAGCGGTCGTAATTAAATTGTGAGACCAGCTCATTAAAGTTGCCTGTTGAAGCAGGTAGATTTTGGGCCATTATTTTCCTCCATCACTCCCCATCATGGTCGAATTTTTTAGGTCCCTATTCAACTGCCGGTGATGAGCTGTTTGACCTGCCCGGCCAAACGGTTTCCAGACCGAATTCAGCCTCAAGCGCTCCGAAGCGGGCCAGCATCTCTTCCGTTGGCGGCGGCGGTGGAGACGTGCGGTTCTCCGCATGTGGGAACACCCGCCCGAAGAGTTTCTCAATCCCCGCTGGCGAGTAGGTAATCAGCATCCTGGCCGGTATCTTGCCCTCATTGCGGAAGGCATGCACCGTCCCGCGGGGCACGTGAACTAAGTCTCCAACGGAAGCATGGATCGTTTGCTCGCCAGCCTACAGCGTGACTTCGCCTTCCAAAATATAGAATTGTTCCTCCTCGCGATGGTGAATGTGTGGAGGCGGCCCGCCGCCTGGAGGTACCCGCGCTTCCATCGTGAAATAGCTGCCCCCCGATTCTTCGCTCGTCACGAGGAACACATACAGATCCCCAGGCCCCCAGTATGCCTGGCCTGTATCCGCGGACACGTGGACGATCCAGTTTGCCATCCTTTGTTCTCCTGGATGATTTTACACTCGAGCGGCCTTAAGATAATCCAAACTGGATTCTCGCACAACCATCCTGAGCCAGATAAGGCGCTACAACTTCAGTTGTTCCTGTCGCTGGAGCGCAGCAGGAGGACCCCAGCGACAGGCGTCTGCTATTTATTTGGCAAAGATGGCGGCCATCTTATCGAGGCACTGCTCCAGGCCGGCTTTGGATAACTCCATGATTGGACCCACCACCCAGTCAAATTCCGTAACGGTCATTTCCGTCTTGCCGCCGGCCAAGGTTTTGAAAGTTACAAGATTACGCACCTCCTGCGGAGCATCCGGAGGCAGGCCATGTAGAGCACGGTCGGCCTTGTTGCCGTCCTTATCGGCGAAGTTTAGGATGTATTCGATACTCTGCATCGGCACGATTTTCTTGTAAGTCCACGTGTTGTAGAGGTCTTGGCCGCCGAATTCCTTTGGAGCGCGCATGCAGACAAGCGATGTCCCGCCCTCACGAAAATCCATTTCAGCGAGCGGACACGTAAAGCCTTCTGGCCCCCACCACTGCATCACCATCTCCGGCTCGACCCAGGCCTTCCACACCTGCTCGACGGGTGCGTCAAAGACACGGGTAACGGTGAGATCACGTTTCTTGGGTTCGGTGCTCATACCTGCCTCTCCTTCGTTCCGTTGCAGTTCACAGCCTGTTCAATCGGAGACTGCCCGCTATTCCCAGATAAACAGCGGGCAGTCCGAGAGATTGGCGATACAGCCGGCCTTACTTGACAACGCGGTATCGAAGATGCGTGACGCCAGGAGCCTGAATCACGCTGCCGATCTCCAGTTCGATCGGCTCGATACCCAGGTGCTCGAAGAGGCGCACGCCCCCGCCCAGCAGGACGGGCACCAAGTCGATCGCGATCTCGTCGAGCAGTCCGGCCTTGAGGCACTGCCGCGTCACATCCGCGCCGCCGACGCCCACGCTTTTATCCCCGGCGATCTGCTGCGCTTTCGCGATGGCGCTCTCGATGCCATCGGTGACGAAGGTAAACGGCGATCCTTCCTTGACCCATTCCTGCGGGACTCTGTGGGTCAACACGACGACGGGCACGTTCAACGGGTGTTTGCCACCCCAGGCCCCGGCGACGTCGAACATCCGGCGCCCCGACACAATCGCCCCGACCGACTGGGCCATGTCCTCGAAGATCTCGGCGCTCTGCTCGGAGACTTCCAGGTCGTAGTCACGGTCGCCTGCCGACAGTTTCAGTTCGGTGTCGCCCATCGTCATCCATCCAAAGACCCGCTGCACATCGTCGTTCGGTCCGGCGATAAAACCATCCAGTGACATACTAAACCCTGCACTGACCTTTCCCATGCTAAAGCTCCTTTCGTTTGGGTTCTCGGGTTGTTGAAAGAACATTTGTAGAATAGCACAGAAACAGGGCGCTGTCTTGTACAAAATGGCAAGCTACTCAGGCTGACGCATATGTGTGATTTGGGCAGGCGTATAGCCGACAAATTTCTTCAGCGCTCGTGTCAGATGCGGCTGATCGAAATAGCCCGCTTCATCAACAGTGTCGAGGATCGGAACACCCTGCTGTAAAAGCGCCTCCGCCCGTCGGGCGCGTTCGGCCTGATAAATATGGAGCTGGGTCAACCCGGTGGCGCGCAAGAACCGATGCCGCACCGTGCGGGATGACATCTCGGGTGGGTGACCTTGCAACACAGCCTCCACGACCGGATCATGAACCAGCACATCCTCGCGCACGAGCCGGTCGATGAACGTCTCCACATTGTCATAATCCGGAAATTGCCAGGCAGAACCCTTCAACCAGAAGGATTGGCCCGCCGCTCCAGGCAGGATCGTCTCGACGTCTAAGAAGTCCCTTACGGGCAGATGGGGCATAAAGATGCCAAGCTTAAACTTGATCCAAAGAATCTCAGCGCCTTCGGTAAAAGACACAACGCCGGCTTTCGTCAGTGGTCCGACGACGATCAGCCGTGCGTTGCCGTTATATCTCACGAGGACCATGTGCCAATGGATCTCGGCAGGACGGATCACAGAACCATCGCCCGCAGTTCGACCATGCGTAACCGTTTCTAAATAGGGCGAGTCCGACAACCTTTCCTCATAGATGATGCTCATGCTGCTGCTCCTTATGTATCAAAGTAGCCTCTCGAAAGTCTATATTCGCGCCGCCTACGGCGGCATTTTAGAAGCGCCAGCGGGTTGCGCCGTATGGCTCGGCCGTACCCAAGGCGAAAACGGTTGTGAGAGTGACTTCGTACACCTCCCACGGAGGCGGACCCGCGCTGGGCGCGCTGTACTCAGCGTAAAAGGCGCCGTCGCGCACGGTTGGATGCCATCCGGAGGCTGCGTACACGTCGGCGATACGCTGGAGCTTGGCTTCATCGGCCACCTTCGTAGCCTCGCCTTCAACGACCAGGTCGAAGTCGTACGTGGCGACCGTGATGACGCAGTGCGGGTTGAGCGCGAGATTCTTTGCTTTGCGGGTGGTAGGGCCTGCGGTGAAGTAGATGGCACCATCCACCCAGAGGGCTCCCAACGGCATGACGTGCGGCCTGCCGTCCGGACGCACCGTTGCCAGCCAGCACGTGTGCCGAGCCGGTCCGCCCGATCCCGGACTTTGGGTAAGGCCCTGCTCGAGGCGCTCGCGGACCCGACTCCACGGGATCGGCGGCGCGCCATAGCCATCGAGGTTCTTTTCAGACACCGGCTGTTTACCGCTCTTTGAATTGCTTTTTGACATGGTCCTTTCTCCTCTCGCCCGGTTAATCCATTGCCTGGGTTGCCCCTTACTTTACGACGCGGAACCGCAGATGAATGGCCGCAGCGGTCGCGATCACCTCGGCGGTTTCGAGCTGGATATGCTCGCGGCCGAGGCGCTCGAACAGCCGCGTGCCGCTTCCGAACAGCACCGGTACGAGGTGAATCGAGATCTCGTCCACCAGCCCAGCCCTGATGAACTGCTGCGCGATGTCTGCGCCGCCCATCACGGTCACATCCTTGGCTCCGGCGGCCGCCTTCGCGCGCGCCAGTGCGGCCTCAATCCCGTCAACGAAGGTGTACACACCTCCTTCGGGCGTGTTCTCGGGCACACCATGGGAGACGACGAACACCGGTAGCCGAGCAGGGCCGGTCGGGCCGTCCTCTCCCCACCACGGCACCGACGTGTCGTAGGTACGTCGGCCGGCGATCACCGCTCCGGTGGTGCTCCCACCCTTGGTCAGGACCTCGCGGTCGCGGTCGTCCGCACTGCCGAACGCCCACTCGTGCAGTCGTTGACCGCCATCACCCATCGGCTCCTCGGGGCGCTGGTTCGATGCGGTCATGAACCCATCCAGGGACATGCTGATATCGAAAATGACTTTTCCCATGTTCATTCTCCTTTATCTTTTCCGGTCGGCGAAGAACTCTACCAGCACCGGAGCGAGTGCCTCCGCAGCGACCTCGTGTGTCTGACCTTCCAGGGTGCGGTGCTGTGCATTGGGGATAGCGTTTGCAAGCGCCATGGCTGTGATGTGCATAAATGGCCACTCACTCGCGCTGCCGTCCATGATCAGTGCAGGGACAGCCACACGGGCTGCTCGCCCGGTGGGTACCGAGGCATCTTCACCCATGACGGCGGCATCGTAGGCAAGGGTGGGCGCTATCGCTTCCCACATCGGCCACATGGGATGTTGACGCATCTCATCAAGGTGTTCGGCGGGCATCCCCATCAACATCATAAAGAGTCCCACCGCATCGCCTCGGCGACCTTCCGCAAGCACGTTCCCGAGCTGCTCTCTGAGGTCTCTCCATGCCTGCCGGGCAGCTTCATCATCGTTGTAGGGCGGCTCGTACATCGCGAGTTTCTTTACCTTGCCGTCGAGCGCGAGCGCTGCCTCGAAGGCAAGCGCCCCGCCGGAGGAAATACCGGACACGAACGC
>DASSFZ010000423.1:0-10478 GCA_035693785.1 Anaerolineae bacterium
CATCGACCCGAACTGCCTGCACTTGAAGTTCCTGCACGGGGACGACGGTGAGGGATTCGCGCGGGCGATAACGGAGTTCGTCGAATCAGTTGATGATCAGCAGTAAGCAGTGACCCGTGATCACGACCCAACGATCACCGCTCACGGGCATTCGTCTGGAGGACTGCATGAAACGGCTAGAAACCGAAGTCTGGTCGCTCGACAATTGCGCCGGGTGTGGCCTGTGCGTGGCAGCCTGTTCCAAACAGGTGCTGCGCTGGCCCGAAGGGGGCGGCGAACACCCGGTGCTGGACAAGCGTATCAAGACGGTCGGCTACACGCGCGGGCCGCTGGATAGCTGTGCCTTCTGCCAGAAGTTCTGCGAGGATGCCTGCCCGCGCCTGGACCGCTGGGCGACGATCGAGGCGAAGGTGACGCTGTCCGCACGCGCGCGCGGGCCGATCAGGTCCGGCGCACCTAACGACGTGATCCGCAGCATCCTGGCGGCTGGGCGCAGCGCCGGATTGCTGGACGGCGTGGTGATGCTCGATCTTGATCCCCGGGAACTCAAGCCCGTCGCCCGCGTGGCGAATACGGTCGAGGACATCGCCGGCAGCGTCGGGCCTCAGTACCTGTGGGCGCCCGTCTTCGATGCGCTCAACGAGGCGGTCTTCGAACGGCGCATGGAGAACGTCGCCGTCGTCGGCACGCCGTGCGCCGCGCAAGCCGTGCGCAAGATCAAGGCATCACCCCAGACACGCTTGCGGCCGTACCAGGATGCCATCCGCCTGAGCATCGCCATGTTCTGCACCGGCATCTACAAGTCAGAAGTCATTGACGACATCCTGGTCAAGCGCATGGGCGTGCCGCGCAACCAGGTCAAGCGGCTGGAGGTCCCGGCCGACCGCGAATCGCTGCGCGCGGTGCTCTGGGATGGCAGCGTGCGCACCATCCCGCATCAGGTCGTGGAACACTATACGCGCGCCGGCTGCGCCACCTGCGACGACTACCTGGGCGAGTCGGCCGACCTGGCCATCGGCAAGCTGGGCGCGGGCGAGGACGCGTCCACGCTGATCGTGCGCACACAGACAGGCGACCTGTTCGCCCGCAACGCGATCCAGATGAACTTGCTGGAAGCGACGGGCGACGTCGATATGACTGCGCTGGCCGCCGCCGGTGAAAAGGGCAGGCGCGAGCGCGCCCAGGCGTTCAGAGACCTGCACATCTTGATGCTCGACGCGCTGGCCGACCCGCTCAAGCGCGGCGAGGCCATCACGCACTTCGTGCGCCTGTACCGCACCCCGACGCGCTCTGAAGCCCCTGTGGCCAGCCCGCGCGGCTGCAGTGCCTGCTAGAAGCGAGGCGAGCGATGAAGACCATCGATGCAAGAAGCAAAGATCTCATGAGCGTCAACCGCACGCTGAAGCAATCCCTCGACGATCAGCCCATGGCGGTCAAGAACGCCGGCCACCTGCACGGGCTGGGCGCCGGCCTGCGACACGGCCAACTGATGGTGCGGGGCAATGCCGGCGACTACCTGGGCGTGCTGAACGCTGGCGCGACGATCACGGTGACGCAGGACGCCGGCAAATATGTCGCCGACAACATGACCGGCGGCACGGTCATCATCGAGGGCAGCGCAGAGTACGGCGCGGCGCAATACTGCTACGGCGGCACGGTCATCGTGCGCGGCAACGCGGGCGATTTCACCGCGACGATGAACAAGGGCGCGACGATCATCGTGTGCGGAGACGTCGGCGATGAAGCCGGCACCTACATGCTGCGAGGCGACTTGATCGTCATCGGAAACGCCGGCGCCAACCTCGCCAATTATCTGATTCGCGGTGACGTGTACGTCGGCGGCGAGTGGCAGAGCTTGGGGCACAACACGCGCGTCGAGCCACTGAGCGACGAGGACGTAGCCAAGTTGCGTGCGTATTTCGAGACGTACGACATCGACGCCGATCCGGCCCATTTCAAAAAGATCGTCGCCGCGTCGGAAAAACCATTCTATAACTGAGTGGAAGTTGGAGATTGGAGGTTGGAAGTTAGAGGCACGCCTTCCTATCTCCAATCTCCAACCTCCAGAGAGAGGAGACGACGATGAGTGCGATAGGCGCCTTTTGTGTCAGCGTACACAAGGATGTCTGCATCAATGCGCGCATGCCGGGCAAGTGCGCGGTGTGCGCCGAGGTCTGCCCGCACGGCGTATTCGCGCTCGATGCGGTCACGGGCGAGATGCACATCCGGAACTACAACGCCTGCGTCGGCTGCCGCATTTGCGCCGAGTTCTGTCCAGCCGACGCTATCCGCATCAACCCGGCCGAATCGGAGCGCATCAGTCGCTATCCGTGGACGCTGGGGACAATCGAAGAGATCCACTACAAGGCGCAGACCGGCGAGTACCTGCTGCGCGGGTTCGGCACGCTTGGGCCGACGCCGCATTTCGACACGATCACGGTGGTGCCCAGCCAGATCGCCAGCCCGGCGCCGCTCGACAAGTATCGCGAAGAGTGCGACATGGAAGTCGTCATCGGCGAAGACACGTGCGAGAAACCGATTCGCTTGAAAGCGCCTTTCGTGTGGGCGGCCATGTCGTTCGGCGCGCTGAGCAAGGAAGCCAAGATGGCGCTGGCCATTGGCGCGGCGATGACAGGCATCGCCACCAATACCGGTGAGGGTGGTCTGGTCCCCGAAGAAGCCTGGCTGTCGCACGGATATGCCGATAAGGAGCGGAAGCGTAAGAAGTGGGATCCCGGCGGATACCTGATCATCCAGTGGTCTACCGGGCGTTGGGGCGTGTCGGTCGATTACCTTAACAGCGGCGACGCGGTCGAGGTCAAGATCGGCCAGGGCGCCAAGCCCGGCATGGGTGGCCACCTGCTCGGCGCGAAGGTGACCGAGGACGTGTCGCGCGTGCGCGGCGTGCCGGTCGGTTCCGACGCGCTCAGCCCGTGCCGATACTACGACGTCCAGACACTCGAAGACATGAAGCACATGGTCGGCTTCCTGCGTGACGTGACCGATTATCAGGTTCCGATCCTGTTCAAGCTGGGGCCTTCGCGCCCGTATGCCGACGTCGCCGCCTGCATCGAAGCCGGCGCCGACGCGATCAGCATCGACGGCCTGATCGGCGGGACGGGTTGCTCGCCCGACATCGTCACGCAGGGCGTGGGCATCCCCACCATCGCCTGCATCCCGCCCGCCGTGCAGGCACTGAGGGACTACGGCGTGCACCGCAAAGTCAAGTTGATCGCGCTCGGCGGCATTCGCAACGGGCTGGACGCCTTCAAGGCCATCGCCATGGGCGCGGATGCTGTCGGCTTCGGCAGCGCGGCCGAGGTGGCGATGGGCTGCCGCGTCTGCTTCGCCTGCCAGAAAGGCAACTGCCCGTACGGCATCACCAGCCAGAAACCCGAGATGCGCGCGCGGCTCGACCCGATCGAGACCGGACGGCGGCTGGCGAATTTCATACACGCCTGCACTGAAGAAGTCAAGATTGTCACCATGCTGTCCGGCCATCGTCGCCTCGCCGAGCTGTCGCCCGAGGACCTGCGTGCGATGGATCTGAACACGGCAGCCATCACCGGGCTGAAGCTGATCGGCACCGACCGGCCGCTGGCGATGTGGGAGCAGGGCTATCAGCCGGCGCTCGGCGTATTGTCCAGCGGTAACGGTCATGGGAACCAGCGCCGGCAGCGGGTGACGAAACGAAAGCAGCGAGCGTAAAAGGAATTTCGACTGCGGATCATCAGCGGGAGGTGTGAGATGGCTAATGCGCAGATGGTGCAGACTCAGGCCGATATGATGTTGGAGAATGCCCTCGCCTTCTGTGCCGACAAGACGTTCCAGGGTGACACGCGTCAAGCGCGACTGGCCCTGACAAGCGGCCGGTGCGACGTGTGCGATTATCTATGCTACAGCCTGGCGAAGCAGGTCGGCGAATACCTGGGCCAGATGGACGCGGCGGTCAAGGCCGTGTACATGTTCCAGCCAGAGTACGCCCGGTCCAGCGAAGCGACGGCCGCCTGTCGGTCGGCGGGCATCAACATGATCGCCTGGGTCGAGCGAAAGAGCGCCGCACTCAGTGCGCTGACCGAGGCTCTGGATGCCGCCCTGTCCGAGAGGCGGCGCAGGCTGGACTGCGTCAATGCCACAGCAGCGTGTTATACGCTCAACGTTCACCTGGTGGACGATGCCGACGTGCGTGAGCGGCGCGGCTACGGCGCGCTGATCGGCAGCCTGTTCGTGCGCCCGATCCGGGTGTGGGCGCACGCCAACTGAGCCTGCCCCATGCCGCCACCCTCGACGCTCACGCGACCGGCCTCTCACGTCCTTTTCAGGTCTTGGGTGCCGTTTTCTATGTGCTTTTCATGGGCAAGCTGATATAGTCGTCTCGAAGGAGGCTGTGTATGGCTGCGAGCATCACTCCCCGTGAAACAGGCGTGCAGGAAACCGGCGTTCGGCTATCGTATCTCGATGAAGTCGCCGAGACGATGCGGGACGACGCGATCGCCCAGACTATCGCGAAACTCAACAGTCGAGCACACCATCTCGATCTGGCCAACCTGCTCGGCCGTCCGGATTTCCTCGATTACTTCAAGCACGGGCTGGCGTCCGGCGCGGCAAACGTGTTGGCCGCGAGCGACCAGAACGTGCAGGCGGTGTACGTTTATGATCCCGCGCTCGACGCGGGCAGCGAGGCCGGCGAAGACCCGCCGCGCGACACGGGTGTGCACCTGCTGGTACGGGTGACCACGTCGTCGGCTGCGCTGATGGCCCTCATCGCTTCACTGGATCGGGCGCTGGCGGCGAGCCTGAAGGATCTGCCCGCACCCGGCTTCCGGCAGCGCGAGTCGGTCCTCGACGTAAACTTGCTCAGCGACGACGATATGCGGCGAGGTGTGAACGATGCGGGGGGACTATCGGGCGTATTCGCGCCGCCGCTTAGGGTTTGGCAGCGCGCGTGACGCTTCTCCTTGAGCCGGAGGCGGAGGGGTGGTTCCCTTCCGCCTCTTGCTTTTTGGGGCTTACGCCATCTATCACTTTCGCAGTATGCTATTTGTCACTGTTCGGTGTATACTTCTTATCTAGAATGAGGCTGGCGTCTTGGTTTATCCCGAGGAAAGGAGGTACGTCTCCAGGCGATCTTCGCGAGGGGTGAGCAAGCAACCTCGTCTGTCCCCTCACAAAAGGTCAACCCCCGATCCTATATCGGTCTTGCCCCTGTTCGTGATGGTGCGTATCAACCCGGTTCACTCTCAAGGAGAAGCGATCTATGCTGATGCCACACGAAGGCCCAACCAGCCTCGAAACGGTGGACTATCACGCCGTGGGTGTGTCATCCACCGACTCAAGTGTTAACCCATTCATGATTGCGCAGCGCCAGCTCGATGAAGCAGCCCACATTCTCGAGCTGGACAGCGCCACGCACCAGATGCTGCGCTGGCCGCAGCGCGAACTGCATGTGACGCTGCCGGTCAAGATGGATAACGGCCATGTGAAAGTGTTTCACGGTTTCCGCGTGCAGTACAACGATGCGCGCGGCCCGTGCAAGGGCGGCATCCGCTTTCACCCCGACGAAACGATCGACACCGTCCGCGCCCTGGCAGCGTGGATGACGTGGAAGACGGCCGTGGTCGACATTCCTCTGGGCGGCGGTAAAGGCGGCGTCGTCTGCAACCCGAAGGAGCTGTCGCTGGACGAATTGGAGCGATTAAGCCGCGCATACATCCGCCAGGTGGGGCGTATCATCGGCCTGGAGAAAGACGTGCCCGCCCCCGACGTGTACACCACGCCGCAGATCATGGCCTGGATGATGGACGAATACTCGTTCATGAAGGGCTACAACGAGTTCGGCGCGATCACCGGCAAGCCACTGCCGCTGGGCGGCTCGGCCGGGCGCAACGACGCCACCGCGCGCGGCGGCATGTACACCACGCGCGAAGCCGCAGAGGCGCTGGAGATTAGCCTCAAGGGCGCACCGGTCGCTATTCAGGGCTTCGGGAACGCCGGCCAGTACGCAGCGACGTTATCGCAGGAGTTGCTGGGCTGCAATATCGTCGCCGTGTCGGACTCGCGCGGCGGCGTGTACAACCCGCACGGCATGGACCCCTATCGCCTGGTCGAGCACAAGGAGAAGACCGGCTCGGTCGTCGGCTTCCCCAGCGCGCAGAGCATCTCCAACGAGGCGCTGCTCGAACTGGATGTGACCGTGCTGTTCCCCTCTGCGCTGGAGAACCAGATCACCGGCGCTAATGCAGGTCGAATCAAGGCCAAGATCGTGGCCGAGCTGGCCAACGGCCCGACGACGCCCGAGGCTGACGAGATCCTGCACAAGAACGGCGTGTACGTGATTCCCGATTTCCTGTGCAACGCGGGCGGCGTGACCGTGTCGTACTTCGAGATGGTGCAGAACTCCTACGGGTATTACTGGGACCTGGACACCGTCCACGACCGGCTGGACAAAGAGATGACGACCGCGTTCCACGCCGTGCACAAGGCAGCCCAGGAGCATCGCGTGCATAACCGGCTGGCGGCCTATCTGGTCGCGGTGAGCCGTGTCGCCGAGGCGATGAAACTGCGCGGGTGGGTGTGAGCAACGAATGAGCCGACGAATAAACGGATGCGCTCCTGCATCCGTTTATTCGTTTCTACCCGCTGCCTTTCTTCCGCCAGTACCGCAGGATGCCATCCACCGACATGAACAATGGGTTCGTGGCCTCGTATTCCTGAAACACCTCCGCAGAGATACCCGCGGCTTCCGCGCGCTCGCGGTTCCAATCGACGTACTGCTGCACGATGTCGTCACGCTCAGTTCCGGCTTGCATCCGTATCCGCACGAACTCAGCCGCTTCGCCGAGCAGCGCGTTGAACTTCTTCAGGTGTTCGCGCACGTCGTCGATGCGGCCGAAGTGAGTCGGATAGATCGTCTCGAAGCTCTCGCCTGAGAGCCGGGCGAGGCTGCGCTGCCACGCCTCCAGATCGAATTCGGGAGGCGGGGAAGGCAGGAAGATCAGCGAGTGGCCCGGCCGGCGAATGCCCGCCGCGTCGCCGGCGAAGGCGATATTCCCCAGCCGGAACGTGTGGTGATGATAGGCGTGCCCCGGTGAGTCGAGCGCGGTGAAGGTTAGCCCTGCCACACGGATCGTCTCACAGTCTGTGAGCGGCGTCACGCGCCCGGCAGGGACGGGCAGCGTTTCTCCCCACAGCGTATCCATCGAGTCGCCGTAGATGCGGCGGGCGCTATTGAGCAGCTTCGACGGATCGACGAGGTGCGGTGCGCCGACTTGATGCACGTAGATCTGCGCGCCGTGCTGCGCCAGCCAGCCTGCTGCTCCGGCGTGATCGAGGTGAATGTGCGTGACCAGTACGTGCCGGATGTCGGCCGGCGCGTAGCCTGTCTCGGCCAGACGCGCCGCGAGGTTCTCGCGCGTAGAGCCGGGGCCGGTCTCCACCAGCACCGGCCCATCCGGACCGACGATCAGATAGGCCGCGATCGCATGAGGGGTATCGAGGAAGTTCAGCTCGAGCGTATGGATGATCAACGGTGATTCTCCCAGGTGATGGTCGAGAAGCCCAGCGCGGCAAGTGTAGCACAGTTTGCATTCCGACCTGACCGGCCTATAATCGCCGTCACACCCGAGGAACCCCATGCGCCTTGCGCCTGCCGAAGCCCACCATCGCGTATCGGAAGCCGTGTCGCGCTTGCAAGGCGACGGCGGCATCTTTCGCCGCTTCGTCGAGGGTCATAAGCTGGACCGCGTCGAGTTCTGGCTGATGAAGCGCTTCCGCCACTTTCCGACCAGCGCCACGCCGGGCGACTTCGCCACGTTCGGGCCTTATACGTCCGTTTCAATATACCAGGACGCGCTCGAGGCGCTGGCGCAAAAGAAGGAGGTCGAGCGCACCGGCGAGAGCCGTTACCGCCTGGCCGAGCCTGCGCGCAAGGCGATCGCCGGGATGTACGACGAGTATTTCTCGTACGTGGCGCGAGTAAACGCGCTGCCGGGCGAAGAGGCCGCGGCGCTGCACGAATGGGTCGACCGCGTGTACGCGGCCGCGCTGCGCCAGAGCGATGTGCCGGTCCCGATCCTGAACGCGGCGCACAGTGTGCTGCCGGATTCCGATTCGATCTGGGTGCACATCGAGCGGCGGCTGGTCGGCCTGTTGATCTATCGCGACGATTCGCACATCGCTGCCTGGCGCGAGGCAGGTTACACCGGCCCACGCATCGAGCTGAGCACGGCGCTGTCTCAGGCCGAGGGAGGGATGGCGCACGACGAGCTGCGCCAGGCGACTTCGCGGCTGGACGACAAGGACTTCGCCTCGGCGCTCTCGGCCCTGCATTCGAGCGGCGAAGTGACTCGGCGCGCCGGCCGGTTTCGGCTGAGCCGGACGGGACGCCGGGTGCGCCAGGGCATCGAGGCAGGCACCGACCGCAATTATGGGCGGCCGTTCGCCGCGCTCGAAGAGGAGCAAATCGAGCAGATGATGCAACTGCTCGCGAAGATCGCGCGAGCGGAGCGATGAAACCACAATAGACCTGGCAGGTCTTGGCGATACAGCGCACGGCCCATGCCGGCGCAAGAGACCTGCCAGGTCTATGGCGCGGGCAGTATGGCTACTTGCGGCGCACCCGGGGCGCGAGTGAGGTCAGTCCGATGAACGCCGCGCCGCCCACCACCAGCCACAGGCCGAGGGCGGACCACAGGTCGGCGCTCACGTCCTCCGCTTGCTCGCCGCCGGTCACAGGCAGCGTGCCCGGCGCGCCGGGACTGCTGGCCGCCGGTTTGCTCGGCGCTGCCCCTTGCACAAGCCCGAAGTCGAGACCCAAGACAGCCGTGCCGTGCTGGAGGAATACGGAATAGGAATCCCGGGTCGTCACCGACCAGCCCTCGGGTGGAAGGATGCGCACGTTGAAGCTGCCTTCGCTGAGCACCGGCCCGTACGTGCCATCGCTGCCCGTGCGGTATTCTTGGACGAAGCTCTGATCGGGCGTGGACACCTCGACGCGAATGTCGACCAGGCCGGTCTCGCCCGCGTCGAGCTTGCCGTTCTTGTTCGCGTCGTTGTAGACCGTGCCGCGCAGCGTGGTCGCCTGTGGCCGGGCGGCGACGTTGGCAAGCGCCAGAACGGCAATCACCAACAGGGTGATCCACTTGAGTGTCGGTTGCATGGTTCTTTCCTCCTGGGAAATCTGCTTTCTCGACGGTATCAATGCTGGGATTTTAGTTGAAGTGGCACGCGCATGTCAAACGTACTCTGGTGCTCCGCAGGGTGACGGCTTGAGCACCAAAGCACAATCCCCTTCATTCCTTCCTGCCGACGTAGAACGGATGTTCAGCTTATAGGCGTCATGTCTTACTGCCGACGTACAGCAAGTGCTCGGCCGCGCCGTGCACCGCCGGATCCCTGCCCAAGCGATAGTTCAGATCGACCCAGGTCTCCCACAGGTCGCCGGTCACTTCGTTGAGCCGATCCTCGATCATGCTGGCAATGCCCTCGCAGGAGATCAGGTCGAGCGTCTCGAAGCCGGCCCGTTCCATGAGCGGCGCCAATTCCGACGGGCGCATGAAATAGGCGTTCGTGAACCCTCCGCCGGGCCGGGCGAGATTCACGCCGGTCGCCAAGATGCGCTCGAATCCTTCGCGGTCTTCGACGACGTAGGATGGCTCGTTCTTGGCCGCCCAGCGAATCGGCGCGTAGCGCGTGATGATCGCCGCGAAGATCAGCCCGCCCGGCCGGAGCACGCGCGCCGCTTCGCGCACGGCTCTGAGCCGATCGGCCTCCTCGATCAGGTGATACAGCGGTCCCTGGAGCAGCGCGGCGTCGTATGCGCCCGCCGGAACTCCGGCCAGATCAACTGCGTCGGCCTGAACGACATCCGTCAGATCGACCCCGGCCTCTCGCGCCTTGCTCTTCGCGAAGTTGAGACAGCCCTGCGACAGATCGACGAGCGTGACCGAGTATCCGCCCTGCGTCAAGGCGATCGCGTATCGCCCCGGCCCGCCCCCAATGTCGATCACGCGCGCCGGAGGCCGGGGGAGATACTCCCGCATCGCGCGCAGCGTCACCGCGAATTCGGTTCGATGCCGGTCGAGCCGCTCCCACTCGCGCTGCGTATTTTCATCGTAGAACTGCTCAACCACGGACGACATTCCACACCTCACTCGATCACGTGATTACGTAATCACGTGATCACGTAATCAAGTATAATGCAATTCGTGCACATTCTCGAAGGAGATCAACCAGGTGACTACGACGGAACTCGACCAACTCTGCGTCAACACCATCCGCACGCTCTCGATCGACGCCGTGCAGAAAGCGAACTCCGGCCATCCCGGCCTGCCGCTCGGCGCGGCCCCGGTCGGATACGTCCTCTTCACGCGCATCATGCGCTACAACCCGGCCGATCCGAAGTGGTTCAACCGTGACCGGTTCGTGCGGTCCGCCGGTCACGGATCGATGCTGCTGTACTCACTCCTGCACCTCACCGG
>DASSFZ010000424.1:0-2869 GCA_035693785.1 Anaerolineae bacterium
CCAGAAGCTTCTGGCGATCTTCGTCGTCGGCCGCTTGCGCGAGTCCTCCCTGTTGTTCGTACGATGGCACGATGCCGCCATTAACCTCGAGCCACCTCGCCGACATGCATTCGCATTGATCCGAAGGCACGTCCTGCGAAGTCATTTCCCTCGCGCCCGAGGCGACGTGCGAATCGCGGTTCAGACCACACCACGACGCAACATGACCAGACTGAGGTCGGGCCGCGTCTCGGATCAAAAAAATAAAGGGCAATCAGGGAGACCCGCGTGCGCGAGTCCCCCTGTGGAGTTGTCATCAATGATTGCAACCAAACCGATCTGCGACCTTAGCCCTGTTTCTTATCCTGCCCGCCGTTCAACTTCACACTGTTCGCCGCCTCCTGCAGCGTCTTCGTGCTCAGGTGCGCGTAACGTTCAGTGACCTTACTCGAGGAATGGCCCAACAAGGCCTGGACCTCGTACAGCGTGCGGCCGTCGTTCACGAGGAAGCTCGCGAACGAATGGCGCAGGTCGTGCAGGCGCAAGTGTGGCAGTCCCGCGGTCCTCGTCGGGGCCACCCGGTGCCTGCATAACACCGTCCAGAGTCACGAAAGCACCCACAAGCAGTTTTCTCATATTCGTCATCCCCGCCGCGCCGAGTCGAAGGTGGCGGCGTCAGCCATCAATGGCCCCGGATAGTCCACGGGCGATACCCGGAACCCGTTTCGAATCATCAAGTGAGCTAATCGACAGATAGCTACGGAACATTTCTCCTCGAAGGCGAGAAGATGGCGCCGCTGTGCCGCGAATTTCGGCACCTCCCGGGTCACCGGATACAAGAGCTTCGAGCGCTACAACACCTGCGGTCTCGACGGGCTCTACTACCGCAGCAAGGCCCCCTACCGGCAGGCCAACAAACTGCCGTTCCAGGTTGTCTATGCGCAGCCGATGCAAGGAAGTTCCGATCGCCCGGCTGCCGCGATGACCGCCGACTTCCCTTGCTTGCGTGGCACCCTGCCCCGGCGCAGAGTGGCACGCTCTGGAGGGGGACGGACCATGAGACGACGGGCTTTCTGCGTGTCCTCTGCAGCTGCGCTGGGTGCAGCGGCGTTTCCTTTCGGTCGTGCTTTCTCGGTGGCGGCCACGGTTACCACCGATGTGGAGGCTGTCACCGGCGACGGCCGGCGAATCCTGTTGTCGAGGTCGGACGTTGAGGAGTTCCGCGCGGGCCTGCGCGGGCAACTGCTGTTGCGGGATGCAGCGGGCTACGACGACGCACGCAAGATCTTCAATGGCATGTTCGATCGCAAGCCCGCGATGATCGCGCGCTGCCTGGGTGCCGCGGACGTCGTTCGCTCGGTGCGATTCGCGCAGGCGCACGGTCTACTCGTCGCCGTGCGCGGCGGCGGACACAGCCTCTCGGGGCAGTCCGTCTGCGATGACGGACTGATGATTGACTTGGCGCCGATGCGCGGTGTGCGCGTCGACCCCGTGCGCCGGCTGGCGCGCGCCGCCGGCGGCGCGCTGCTCGGCGATCTCGATCGCGAAACGCTGGCGTTCGGCCTGGTCACTACAACCGGCACGGTCTCGCATACCGGCGTCGGCGGGCTGACCCTGGGTGGCGGGTTCGGACGCCTGGCACGCCGGTACGGCCTGACCTGTGATCAGCTGACGTCGGTGGACATCGTCACCGCAGATGGCCAGCTGCTCGAGGCAAGTGCCACGGCGAACGACGACCTGTTCTGGGGCGTACGTGGCGGGGGCGGCAATTTTGGCGTCGTCGCGTCATTCGAGTATCGGCTGCACCCGTTCGACGGCTGGGCGACCGGCGGACACCTGGTGTTCCCCTTCGAACAGGCGCGACAGGCCCTGCGCGGGTTCGCAGAACTGTACCCGCGCGCGCCCGAAGGACTTTGGATTGAGCCCATACTGACTACAACGCCGGGTGGCGCGCGCGTGCTGATCCTGGACGTCTGCTGCACTGATCCCCCTGCGGCGGCCGAGGCTGCGCTCGTGCCTTATCGCAAACTAGGGAAGGCGATCGAGGATGGCGTGAAGCGGGTGCGATACACGGTGTTGCAGACGAAGGACGACGAGCGCGCGCGCATCGGCGGCCGCTATTACACGAAGTCGGGATTTACGAACACGTTGGACGATGGCCTGATTGACCTGATGCTGGACACGATCGGCGGCGCCACGATTCCGCGGGCGCGCATAGCAATGCCGCCGAAGGGCGGTGCGATCGAGCGCGTTGCTCCCGACGCCACTGCATTCTGGCATCGCGCCCCACTGTACAGCGTGCTCCTGCAAACGAGCGGCGACGAGTTCGCCGAAGATGCGGCAAATCTTGCCTGGGCCAAGGCGAAGTGGCCGGCGTTGGAAGCTCATACAAAGGGCTTCTACGCAAATACCAACCTGTCGGAAATGCCAGCCGATCGGGTCGGCGAAGCCTACGGCGGCAACCAAGCGCGATTGGCCGAACTCAAGACCCGCTACGACCCGACCAACCTATTCCGCCTCAACGCGAATGTTCGCCCGCGCGCCTGATGCACGCATCAACCGTTACGGAGGGACCCGTTGCAGACTGCGCAGATAACGTGGTTTGGCCTCGACGGAGAACGTTGGACGTATCTCGCCCGCGTGCCAAGTGCTCGATAGGCTTGCCACGAAGGCCGCGAGATTCGGCTGTGCTCCGCAATTACTTGATCACGCCAACGCGGGCGCCGCCAGATATTCGTGATGCAAGCCACCCAGCACCGATCTGGCGCACACGCCGAGGCGCTCGCCGCCTGGGCCGAGCGCCATGTGCGGGCGTCCGCGTTTGTAATGACCCGTCCATGCCCTCAGGATCGACCGCAGGTGCGACTCCGACATCGGTATCAACCAGTCC
>DASSFZ010000425.1:0-2788 GCA_035693785.1 Anaerolineae bacterium
GGTGCGCGAGTATTGCTACGACATCCTGACTCGCCGGGATCGTGAGCGTTTCCATCAGCGTGCGGCGGAATACTTCGAGGGCGAGCGCGGTTACCTGGCGGCGGCCTATCATCACTTCGAGCGACGGGCGTACGCGCAGGCGCTGGACTTGCTGACCACGCAGTCCCAGGCGATCATCAATTCCGGCGGCGCGGCGGCGCTGGTCGAGCGTTTGACTCGCTTCCAGCAGCACGTCGTCAGCCTCGACCAGAAGGTGGCCTTGCAACGGGCGCTGGGCGATGGGCACCAGATTCGAGGCGAGTATCCGGCGGCGATCGACGCCTACCACGCCGCGCTGGAAGACGCGCCTGATGGGCAGCGCCGCGCCGAGCTGCAGCGTCTGATCGGCAGCACGTATCTGAAGATCGGCGAATACGGCCGGGCGCTGGAATATGCGATGAAGAGCCTGGAGATCAGCACCGCGACGGGCGAACAGGCGGGTATGGCCAGCGCGCATCACAACAGCGGTTGGTCGCTGTATCGAATCGGTCGTTTGGACCAGGCGCGCGAGCACTTCGAGGCCAGCCACCGGCTCGCCCAGGCGCTGGGCGATGAGATCCTCGTCGCCGAGGTGGGCATGGGGCTGGGACTGGTCGCCTGGAAGGAGGGACGGCTGGACGAGGCGCGAGCGCGCTTTGAAGAAAGCCGCCGCACCTTCCGCGAGTGCAACGATCGGGCGAAAGAGGCCTATGCTTTAGGTAACCTGGGTGTTCTGTACAGTGCGCTGAATGACCCGGATCGCCAACTGTCCTATTACCGGCAAGCGCTGCAGATTCAGGAGGAGATCGGTGACGTGGACGGTCTTCGCTGGAGTTACAACAACCTGGGTTATGTGCACCATTCGATCGGCGAGTATCCGCACGCCAGGTATTACTACGAGCAACTGGCGCGCCTGGCGCAGGATATCGGGCACAAGCGGATGTTGAGCATGGCCCAGACAGGGCTGGCGGACGCGTATCTGGCAGAGGGCGATGCGCAGGCCGCGCTGGAACGGGCGACGGACGCTCACCGGCTGGCTCAGGAGGTCGGCCCGGGGCTTGAACTGGGCATCAGCAGCCGCGCCCTCGGCGATGTCTGGCTGCGGCTGGGCGATGACCGGCGGGCGCAGGCCTTCTTCGAGCAATGCATGCCGCTGCTTGAAGCGGTGAAGGAAGAAGGCGAACTGGCAAGAGCACACAAAGGACTGAAGGCAATCAAGGATCGGCTCCGCACTGATCCGGCAGCCCAACAAACAGGAGGATAAACATGCAGAGCAACAGGAGTGTCAGGGTCGGGTCCTGGACGACTGCCACGGCGGTCGCGGTTGTCGTCCTGGCCATCGCCGAGATCGTTGTGCTCGTGGGCAACGTCGAATTCCAGTTCTCCAATCTGCTCACGCTGTTAGCGCTCATTCTCGCGCTGCTCATCGCACTCGTCATTTTGCTGGCCGGCCGGTTGGGCGGGCCGGGCCTACGGCCCGGGGAAGGGGAGCCGGCCGAGAAGCGCTTCCCGGATAAAGGTGTGACGGTCACGGTGCCGTGGCAGGGTCGCACGGTCGACGTCGTGCGACTGCCCCTCTTGCCGCTGGAGAGGTTCGTGTCGGACACCGACGAGTTCAAGCCGAAGCGGCTCGTGATGAATTTCGAAGTAGTCGATGCCAAGGACACTGACAGCGTGGTGACTGATTTCGAGCCGCCGTTCGAACTGCGCATCGACATCCCGGAAGAATACCTGGCGGGTATCAAGCACAACTATGACGCGATTGAAATGGGCTTCTGGGACGGCTGCCGCTGGATCAAGTTCACCAGAGAGAAGCACCAGTTCCAGGTGCGTCCCAACGATCCGCCTGGAACCGGGGCCGTGGCGATTGCCATGATTTCGAACTGGGCGGATCCACCCTGTGGCTATGGGCCATAGTGCCTGGTCTGAGCCAATGCCTTGGTGAAGCCGTTGTCATTCCGTACCCCGCGCCGGTCGCTCTGCGGCCGGCGCGGTCTGTTATAATGGGCGACCGGGGGAGGGAGTCTCACATGATTCGTGCGGTCAGCTCGCGCATTCTCATGGCTGTGGGCGGTGGCCTGCTGATGGCTGCGGTCACGCTGGCGTGCTTCCACACGCCCGTGGCGACCGGCGCCGGCGATGCGCCTCCGTCGACCACACCCGTTTCGCCCGCATCGGGAGGAACTGGCGGCGTGGTGTGCTTCGTCGCCGAGGGCGCGACGGCGTGCGTCGAGCGCTTCGGTATCCAATCGATCGGCACGCTGACCGACCAGGTGCGTTCCTTGATGCAGGCGATGGTCGACGGGCCGACGGCGGCCGAAAGATCGCGCGGCATCCGATCCGCGCTGCCGGCCGGGGCCGCACTGGCCGACGTGATGGCGTCGCCCGAACGCGCAGTTGTCCGATTCGATCTGCCCCCTGCTTACCTTGCTTCCTTCGACGCTGGCGACGCCGAGGACGTGAACGAGCAGGTTGCGACGACGCTCACGCCGTTCAACTTCGCGCGCATCGACGTCGAAGCCCGCGATCCGGATCGGCCTGACACCTTCCGTCTGCTCTCGACCTTCCTGCCGCCCATCATCATCCCAACCAAGCCGGGCGAGCCATCCAGCAGTCAGCCGCCTCCTTCATCCTTGACCGGCGGGCAGCCTCCTGAATACGGAAACCCGCAAGCCTCCGGCGGCCTGCGTGGCAAGACCGTCTTCGTCAGCGCGGGACACGGCTGGTACTGGCATGCGACGCAGGGGAGGTATCGCACGCAGCGGCCGCA
>DASSFZ010000426.1:0-4631 GCA_035693785.1 Anaerolineae bacterium
CTCAAGAGCATGGTCGTGATCGGCGAGAGGATGCGCCATACCTCATTGCCGGCCTGCGGCCTGATCGCCTGTGCGTCGAAATCCTGCCCGGTGACGAGCCGCACCGCGTGCTCGACGCCCTCCGAGGTCAAGCGCAGTTCGTTGCTTGATAAGAACGAAGCCAGCTTGCCCTGGATGACATCCCATCGTTCGAGTTGGCCGATGCCGAATATGACGACGGCGGTCGCAAAGATAAGAATCCCTGCAAGCAGCGGCTTGCGCGGGATCTTTTTGCGGAAGACCACCAAGAGCGGGACGATCTGCGCCAAGACGCCGAATGCCTGGATGTACGTGTGCGCCACCGCCGTCACGGCGATGCCGGCGATGAGCACACGCGCCGAAGAGCGGTTCTCCGTAGCCAGGACCGGCCATAACCCCCAGGCGATCAACGACATGAAAAACGGGATCAACGCCTGTACCCACGTCGTGCGGCTGAAGGTGACGACCCACGGATTGACGGCGAAGAGGAAGGCCGACAGCAGCCCGATGCCGTCCCCCAGCAGTTGCTGCGCGGCGCGAAACACAAAATAGATGGCGATGGTGTTGAGCGCGACGATGAAAAAGTACACAGCCCACGGCGACCGCCACAGCAACAGCGGCACTGCTTGCACGTAACTCATCAGCGGCGGGTTGTCGAGGAACACGGACGATGGCTGGCCGACCAGTGGAAAAACGCGTTCATCTAGAATCCTGAGCGCATCGACCATTGGGTAGCTTTGGTCGTAGCTGAAGCGCACCAGGCCAAGATCGAAAAACCGAAACGCGGCACCCGCAGCGATGATGGTCATCAAGGCGAGGGTATGCAGCGCCTGGGGACGAGAAAGCGAGGACACCGTGGTTCGTGATGAGTCAAGCGTGAAACGTGAAGCCTATGACGTTTTGCGTTCCACGTTTTACGCGGCGACCCGGTCGCCTTCGAGCTTGAGCGAGTACACGCGCGACGACGAGTCGCGCTCCAGCGTGACACCATAGATGGTATCGGCCGCTTCGATCGTGCCGCGATTGTGCGTGATCAGCACAAACTGCGTGTGCGCGCCTAGAGCATGGATCATGTCGCGGAAACGACCCACGTTCGCCTCGTCTAAAGCGGCGTCCGTCTCGTCGAGAATGCAGAAGGGCGGCGGCTTCACGCGCAAGATGGCGAACAGCAGGGCCGCCGCCGTCAGCGAGCGCTCGCCGCCGGACAGCAGCGCCAGCCCCTGCTGCTTCTTGCCCGGCGGGCGGGCGATGATGTCGATGCCGGTCTCTGTCAAGTTGTCGGGATCGGTCAGGACCAACCGCGCCGAGCCGCCGCCGAACAGCGTCGCGAACGTGGCCTGGAACTCCTCGGCGATGGCGGTGAATGTCTCGCTGAAGCTCCGCTGCATCAGTTGATCCAGCTCGGCGATGACCTGGTGGAGCTGCTCGATCGCCTGTGCCAGGTCGGCAGACTGCGCGTTGAGGAATTCGTAACGCTCGCGCTCGGCGTTGTACTCCGCCTGTGCGTCGGGGTTGATCGGTCCCAGCCTGCGGAGTTGTGCCCGCAGCCGCTGCAGTTCCTGTTCCAGCCCCTCGGGCAGTTCGGCGACGACGGGCAGCTCGGTGACGATCGGCGCGAGCGGCAGCGGCTGCGGCCCGGTCAGATCGGCCAGCTCGAGCCGCACGAGGCCAAGCTCTTCGTCGATGCGCGCCCGCATGTGGTTCAATTCGTCTTCCTTGCGGGCGGCGTCCATCAGCGACAGGTTGTAGCGCGACTCGATCTCTTGCAGCCGGTTGCGCGCCCCTCGCTCTTCGCTTTCGGCTCTCACGTAATCTGCGTCCATCTGGCGCAGCTCGGCTTCTGCCGGCTCGACGCGCTCCTGGAGTGCCGATACCTGAGCGGCCAACCCGGCTTCCTGCTCGCGCAGCGCGGCGACTTGCGTCTCAATGTGCGCCTGTTCCTCCGCAATCGCGTGGATGCGCTGCAGGCGGGTGTTGATCTGCGCCTCTGCCTGCTCCAGCGCCGCCCGGTGGGATGACACGACGCTCTCGTGTCCCTGCCGCAGTTGCTCGGACACGGCGGCCTCGGTTTGCAGCGACGTCAACCGCGCGAGGTGCTGTTCTATGGGCAGGCTGTCCAATTGCCGATCCAGCTCGGCCGCGGCCTGCTGCTGCGCGTCTAGCGCCTGGGTCTTCGTCTCGATCTCGTGGAGCAATGCCGCCTCGCGCTCCGCGAGGCTGCGTATTTCGGCTTCGACCTGCGCCGCCAGTCCATTCTTCCATGCGATCTCGCGCTCGATCGATTCGATCTCGCGCGCGATCTCTCCTCGCGCAACCGACTGTGCGGCGTTGGCCTCGCCGAGCAGACGCACTTCATCGGCGAGCGCGGTCTGCCTGCGCGTCACGTCTTCTGCGCGCGCCGATTCCTCTGCGCGTCTCGATTCGATCGCGGCCGTCCGATCGGCGGCTGCCTTGATGCGCTCCGGCAGCTCGCGCCACTCACGCTCGTGCGCCATCAATTCGCCTGACGCCGAGGCGCGACCCAGGACGATCGCGCCGCTGGAGCGCAGCACGTCGCCCGATTGCGTGACGGCGTTCACGCCGGGCGGCAGCCCCGCCAGAAGCTCGCGCGCTTGCGCCAGCGTTTCGACGGCGACGAAATTGCCGAGCAGCGCCTCGACGGCGGGGCGGATCGACTCGTCGCAGATCACGAGATCGATCGCGCGGCGCGCGCCCGGCGGCAAGGCGTAGTGTTGATCGCGGAGCGAGTCCAGCGGGACGAGCGTCGCGCGACCGCCCGTCTGCTGAGCGCTGAGGTGCTCGCGCGCGGCTTCCGCCTCCGTCCAGGCGTCGACGAGGATCGCCTGGAGGTCGGTGCCGAGCGCGGCCTCGACGGCGCGCTCCCAGCCGTGCTGCACGTCGATCAGGCGCGCGATCGTGCCGCGCACGCCGGGCAGCCGCGCCGACAGAATGCTGCGCGCGCCGCTGTCGAAGCCCGCCAGTGCCGCGCGGGCGGCGCGCAGCGCGTCGTAACGCGCGCGCAGCTCGGCTTCGGCGCGCAGCGCCTGCGCGGACTCGGCGTCGAGCGCGGCCTGCCGCGCTCGGATGGCGTCGAGCTGCCGCGCCAGCTCGACGCCGTCTGCTCGCCGTGCTTCAATCTGGGCGTGAAGCGCGTCCCGCTCGGCTTCGTTGGCCGCCAGTGCCTCTCGTCTGACGGAGAGATTGGAGATTAGAGATTCCGCCGCCTGCCGGTGCGTCTGGATCTCGGCCGACAGCGCCGTGCGGCGCTCGTCCAGTTGTGTGCGGCGGCTGTGTGCATCGGCGATGTCCGACTCGATGCGGCGCACCGCTTCCTGAGCGGCGGCGATCGACTGCTGCGCGGACTGCCGCTGCGTCTGTCGCTCTTCGAGCGCGAGCCGCGCGGCCTCGATCGCTTGCGCCTGGGTGTCTATGCGATGTGCGATCTCGGCCAGGTCGCTTTCGGCGCGTGACACGCGTTCTCTCTGCGCCGCAATCTGCGCATCGAGGGGGGCGATTTCGGCGCGTGCGTCTTCGGCCTGCTGCGCCAGCAGGCGCGCGCGCTCGGCGAGCACGGCACTCTGTCGCTGCAAAGCTTCAGCTTGCTCGTGCACGCCCATCGATTCGCGCTGCCATCGTAAGAGCTGAGAGCGCAGCTCGATCTGCCTGCGGCGCAGCGTCTCGAGACGGTCCCCGATCGAGGCCAGCTCGGCGCGCCGCTCTTCGAGCTGGGCGGCCTGCGCCTGGCAGCTCTCGTGCGCGTCACGCAGCCCGGCCTGCAGCCGGCTCCAGTGGAATCCGAACCACGTGCGCTGCATCTCGTGCAGCTCCGAGGAGAGGTGCGCGTAGTCTTCGGCGCGGCGCGCCTGGCGCTCGAGCTGCCGCACGCGCGGCCCGATCTCGGCCAGGATGTCCTTGACGCGCTCGAGATTGCGCTGCGTTTCTTCCAGGCGGCGCAGCGCATCCTCGCGCTTGTGCTGGTACAGGCTGATGCCAGCCGCCTCCTCGAAGAGCGCGCGGCGCTCTTCGGCGCGCAGCGAGAGCGCCTGGTCGATCAGGCCCTGCCCGATGACGGCGTACGTGCGCCGGGCCAGGCCGGTCTGCGCGAGCAATTCGGTGACGTCGCGCAGGCGAACTTTGCTGCCGTTCAGGAGGTACTCGTTGTCGCCGTCGCGGTAGGCGCGGCGGCCGATCGTCACCTCGCTGAACTCGATGGGGAAGAAGCCGTCGGCGTTGTCGAGCGTGATGTACGCCTCGGCCATGCCGGAGCGCGCGCGCCCTTCGCCGCCGGCGAAGATCAGGTCCTCGGTCTTCTTCGCGCGCAGCGTGGAGAAGCTCTGCTCGCCGAGCACCCAGCGCACCGCGTCGGCTAGGTTGGACTTTCCGCTGCCGTTAGGGCCGACGACCGCCGTGATGCCGGTGGGGAAGACAAACTCCGATCGGCTGGCGAAGGTCTTGAAGCCGTGTAGTTCGAGATGCTTAAGTCGCAAGCTGATAACCCTGTTTCAAGATTCGGAGTTCGATGCGTGAGACGTAAAGCGTAAAACGTGAGGCGTAAAACGTAAAGCGTGGTCGCAAGCTGGTAACCCCATTTCAAGATTCGGAGTTGCGTTCTG
>DASSFZ010000427.1:0-3363 GCA_035693785.1 Anaerolineae bacterium
CGTCGCCATAGCTCGTCCAGCGCCCGCACCAGCGTCTCTTCGTCGCTCGCGCTGGCTTGGGCCAGCACGTCGGAAGTGAATGCGCGGCCAATTGTCGCGGCAAGGCCGACCAGTTCGCGAGCGGGTGGCGAGAGCTGGCGCAGGCGAGCCTGAATGAGTGCCTGAACTTTGGCTGGCATCACTGTGGAGAAGGGTGGCCGTTGAGAGAGAGGAGGGTTCTGGAGCACGAGCGCGCGATTTGCCTCGCCGCCGCTCACCTCCGCGCGTATTGTCTCGACCACGAAGAGCGGGTTGCCCTCGGTGTAGCGATATAGCCGCGATGCCTGGTCGGCGTTGAGCTTCCTGCCGGCCATCTGCTCTGCCAATGCCGCTGTGTCACCTTCATCTAGCGGACCAAGTTTGATTTCGATGATTTGCTCGCGACTGCGCAAATCCAGCATCAGCGGTGTCAGCGGGTGAGCCTGATCCACCTCCTCAAAACGCACGGCACCGACGATGAACAGCCTGGCTTCTGCGTCGAAGTGCAGCAGATAATGCAGCCATTCTAAGGTGTCCTGGTCGCACCACTGCGAGTCGTCGAGCAACAACAACAGCGGTCCTTTGTCGCCGAGCACCGCTCTGGCCAGGCTCTCAAACAGGCGCTTGCGCTGCCAACCGTCGGTGATCGGTTGGGGATCAGGCAGGTCCGGATGCTTGACCAGCAGTTCGGGCAAGAGCCGCGCCAGCTCCGTCAGCCAGACATCCTCTAATCTGGACAGCCTCGTGCGAAGGGGATCTGCCCGCAATAATTCGGCTACCGGCGCATAGGCCAGCCGGCCCTCAGCGGCGTAGGAACGCGTTCTGGCTGTCCTCATTCCCTGCTGGGCAGCCCATTCCAGGAACTCCTCCGCCAGCCGCGTCTTGCCGATGCCTGCTTCGCCGGAAATCAGCACGAATGCCGCATGGCCGGCGGCTGCGCGCCGCCATGCGCTTCGCAGCATCATCCATTCGCCGTGACGTCCCACCAGGGCCGGTCGTGCCCCAGATACCGCGGGTGGTCGTGCACGCAACACCGCCGGTGCTTCCATGTTCAGCAGACGCTGGTATGCTTCCTGGGTGTCTGTGTTCGGCTCGACGCCCAGTTCACGTTCGAGGACTGTGACGCAGGTGTGATAGACGCGCAGAGCGCTGGCGCGGTCGCCATGCAGCGCGTGCAGGCGTATCAAGCGCCGATAGGTCGTTTCGTGCAAGGGGTCGTCGCGCAGCAGGCGCTCAGCATGGCCGATGGCAGAACGGTAGTCGCGTTGGTCTTCCGCCAGCAGAATCAGGCGCTCCAACGCCCCGAAGTAGGCCTGGCGCAGGCGTTCCCGTTCTGGAAGTATCCAATCGTCGTAGCATCCCGGCAGGAGATCCCCACCGTAGTGCTGGAGAGCGGATTCCAACGCCGCTCGTTCCGATTCAAAGCGCCCTACCTTCGCGGCGGCGGCCGCCTGAGTGAGGTCGTGTTCAAAGCCCGCGACGTCGAGGGTATAGGCGGCATGCAGCCGCCACTGCACCGTTTTGGTTTCGACCTGCAGGCACTGGTCAGCGGCGGGCAAAGAATGGCGCAGGTGGTGCAAGAGCTGGCGCAGGTTGGTGAGTGCCTGGGGCTCAGCGGTATCGGGCCAGAAGAGAAAGGCGAGCCGTCGGCGAGGCTGGGGGGAGTGGCGATGAAGCAGAAGGTAAGCGAGCAAGGCTTGCAGTCGCGCCTGGGCGACAGTCGTCACCGGCGAGTCATCATAGACAAGGCGGAAGTCGCCCAGCAGATGAATGTGCAAGGTCAGCATGGCGGGCACACTTCTGCCGATACCTCGACAATGGCGCCTAAAACGGACAAGTACGACTCTATCTAGAGCGCGTTATGCACTCTACAGAATAAACGCTGTTTTCAGCGGATTTCCAGCAGAATCACCTTGTCCGAAGCCCGAAAGTGGGCAATTTTCCTGGGAAAACATGGGCAAAACCGGAAGTTCATAACACGCTATGGAGTTGTAAAGCGCTTTTGGTGATCACCAAGCTTGTTTGCATTGACACTCTACCCAAACGCCCGTATAATCCGTGCATCGCAGGCGGCTTTATGCGCCGCCGTGGGAAGCAGGATCAGTCCATGAAGCGCCGTGCCCAGTCATCCGCCAGCCCGTGCCCGCCGGACCATCGGTCTGGATAGGATCGCTGGCGCTTGGCGCATGCCGAATCATCACAGCCCAGTCCTCTCCAGATCGATCCGAGAGGACTGGCTTATTTTTGCATGAGACGTCATGAGACTTCGGAAGTCTTCACACGGCTTCCGACCGACCAAGCGCCTCGAAGACTTCCGAAGTCTGGGTCGAGGAGTACACGTGGACATCAGGCAATTGTCGGAGGAGATGACGCACTTCGTCGCGAGTAAGGGCTGGTTCGGGGCCGGCTCGCCGCGCCCACAGACGCCGCGCAATATTGCCACGTCGCTCGTCGTCGAAGCGGCGGAGGTGCTGGAGCACTTTCAGTGGGGCGAAGCGAGTGTGGATAAGTCCGAGCTGGCGGGTGAGCTGGCGGACGTGTTGCTGTATCTGCTCGAACTGGCGTCGGTCACGGGCATCGATCTGGAACGAGCCGCGCTCGACAAGCTGAAGGTGAATTATGGCCGAACGTGGGAATGACGCCCCGCCCTGGCAGGTGCTGGCAAAACGGACGATCTATTCCAGCGAGTGGATCAACCTGCAGCAGTGGTCAGTACGCCTGCCGGACGGCAGCGTGATCCCCGACCATCACGTGCTGGACTTCCCGCGCGAGGCGGTGGCGGTCATCCCGATCGACGAGAGCGGGCGCATTCTGATGATCGATCACTATCGCTTCATCACGAGCACGCGCGGCTGGGAAGTGCCGAGCGGCCGCATCGACGCGGGCGAGTCGGTGGCGCAGGCGGCCCTGCGAGAGCTGCTGGAGGAGACCGGCCACACGGCGTCGAGCTGGCAGGCGCTGGGGAGGTATCACCCTTCGAATGGATCGGGCAACCAGGTGTTTCACGTCGGCGTGGCGCGCGGGCTGGCGCGCCGGTCGGATCCGCTGGACACCAACGAGACGCTCGGTATCGGCTGGTTCTCGCCCGACGAGGTGCGCGGTTTCATCGCGCGCAACGAGATTCTCGACGGGCTGTCGCTCACGGCGCTGTGCTGGGGAATGGCAGCGGGGATGATCGGATGAAGATCCTCGCCGTCAGCGATCAGGTCGTGGACAGTCTGTACACGACGCAGGTCACGAATCGCTTCGGCGACGTCGATGTGATCCTGGGCTGCGGCGATCTGCCGTATTACTATCTGGAGTTTCTCGTGACGGTGATCAATCGGCCGTTGTACTATGTGCACG
>DASSFZ010000428.1:0-3123 GCA_035693785.1 Anaerolineae bacterium
GCCTATCTGCCGCGCCGCCTTGTGGATCGTCGTCCCGGCCGGCACGGTCACCGTCTGCTCATCGATCGTCAACGTCACCGTTTCGCTCATCCCGTCTCCTGAGTCTCAGCAATTTTCAGACTTCGGAAGTCTCAAGGCGTATTCTCGCAGGCGATGGTGGCCTGAAATCCGAGCAATTTCGTTGGCAAGATGCCACTTGAAGACTTCCGAAGTCTCGGCCGTGGCTGAGTTCATGTTTCTCCGTGTCTCTGTGGCTCCGTGGCTAACACCTCTGCATCGATCCAATCACCGGCACGCTGCAGCCGCTCTGGATGCGTATACACGTTCATCGATCCGCGTCGCACGTAGCCCGCCAGCGTGATGTTCCACTCGCGCGCCAGCCGGATGGACATCGACGTCGGCGACGTGCGCGAGGCGACGATCGGGCAGCCCATGCGCGCCGCCTTGTTGATCATCTCCGACGAGATGCGCCCGGTAGACAGCAGGATCAGACCGCGCAGATCGATCCCTTCGACGAGACATGCGCCGCGCAGCTTGTCGATCGTGTTGTGCCGCCCTACGTCCTCCGCGACGACGATCAGGCGCTCGCCGTCCGACAGCGCCGAGGTGTGCACGCCGCGCGCCCGCGCGTACAGGCTGCCGCGCTGCTGCATGGCGTTCATCAACTCGAACAACCGCTCGGGCGCGATCGTCAGAGACGAATCGAGCGGCTCGGCCGTCTTCGACAGATCGTCAAACGTCACCCCGCCGCCGCATCCCGACGTGAGAATGAGGCGATCTGGGCGCGCGAAGTCGGCTCGCCTCAGCCACACGTCGACGCACGCGCCGGATGGACAAACGTGCACAGCCCGCACGTCGTCCATACCCGTGATGATGCCTTCGTTGCAGAGAAACCCCAGCGCCAGCCAATCCTGCTCGCGTGGGCTGGACATCACCGTCGCCAGCTCGGCGCCGTTGACGAAGATCGAGACGAAGCCCTCTTCGACGACTTCCTCTGCGACCGCCTCCCAGCCGTCGCGATACTCGTGGTAAGCCAGTCTCACGACACCGTCCGACATGCCTGCTCCTGAGTGGTCAGTGGTCAGTTATCAGTTATCAGTTATCAGTAATCAGTTATCAGTAATCAGTTATGAGTCATCAGTGACCACGACTTACCGCCGCTGCTCACTGGTCACTGGTCACTGATCACTGATTACTGGTCACTGATTACTGGTTACTCAAACATCTCCGGCCACAGTTTCATAGCGCTCAGCACGGCCGTCGCCGCCGTCTGGCCCAACCCGCACAGCGACGCGTCCGTCATCGTCCAACCGACGTCGGACAGCCGCTCTCGGTCGCCGGCTGCCAAGCGCCCCTCTGCGAAACGCTCCAGGATTTCGAGCTGGCGCTGCGTGCCGAGTTGACAGGGATAGCACTTGCCGCACGATTCGTGGGCGAAAAACCGCGCCAGCCGCACCAGCACGTCGCGCATGTCGCGCGTCTCGTTGAACACCATCACGACGCCGGAGCCGAGCGGCAGCCCCGCCGCGCGCAGGTCTTCAAACGTCAGCCTCACATCCAGGTCTTTCTCCGTCGTGAACGCGCCGGCCGCGCCGCCAAACAAAATCGCCTTCAGCGAGCCGCCGGTCACACCCCCGGCCAGGTCGTCGAGCAGGCGCCGGATCGTCACGCCGAACGGCACTTCGTATAAGCCCGGCTGCTTCACGTCGCCGGACACGCAGAATAACTTCGGACCGGTCGACCTTTCGGCGCCGATCTGCCGAAACGCGGCCGCGCCCATCGTCACGATGGCCGGGATCGCCGCCAGCGTCTCGACGTTATTGATCGCCGTGGGCTTGCCGAACAGGCCGTGCGTCGTCGGGAACGGCGGCTTGACGCGCGGGAAGCCTCGCCTGCCCTCGATCGATTCGAACAGCGCGGTCTCCTCGCCGCAGATGTACGCGCCCGCGCCGCTGCGCACCTCGACATCCAGATCGAAGCCCGAGCCGAGAATGTTCGCGCCCAGGTAGCCTGCATTCCGGCACGCCTGCACGGCAGCCTCGACCTGCTCTTGCGCCGCCGGATACTCGCCGCGAATGTAGAAGACCGCCTTGTTCGCGCCGATCGCGTACGCCGCCAGGATCGCGCCCTCGATAATCCGGTTCGGATCGCGCTCCATCAGGATGCGATCCTTGAACGTGCCCGGCTCCGACTCGTCGGCATTGACGACGACGTACTTCGGCGAGGCCGGCGCATTCGCCGCGCCTTCCCACTTGACACCGGTCGGGAATGCCGCGCCTCCGCGCCCGACCAGGCCCGATTGCTTCACTTCCTCGATCAACTTCCGGGGCGGCCATGGGCCGAGCACTGCGCGCAAGGCTTGCATGCCGCCACTCGCCTCGTACTCGGCCAGCGTCGCCGGCCGATTCCGATCGCACAGCGCCGTCAGGATGCGCACGTCGCCGCCGACGAAATCCTCGGCTGAGCGCCCGCGGCCGGCGAATACCTCGTCCAGGCCATCCACGCCGACACGGGCAAAGGAAACATCGCGCGTTCCCTGGCGGGTGACGTTGACCGCGACGGCCTCGTTGCACAGGCCGAGGCACGGCGCGCGCTCGATCGTGTACTGGCCATCCGGCGATGTGTTTCCCTTCATCACCACGTGCGCCTTGCGGCACGCCGCGTCGAGCACGGCATCCGCGCCGCGCAGCGCGCACGCCGGGTCGGCGCACACGCGCACGATCGTCTGGCCGACCGGCTCGCGATAAAGCATCGCGTAGAAGTCGATCACGCCGTGCACGTCGGCCAGGGGCACGCCGAGCGCGCGGCCGATCTCGGCCGCTGCTGGCTCGGGCAGCCAGCCATAGATCGACTGGGCCGCGCGCAGAGCGGGCAAGAGTCCGGCGCGGCCCTGCGGGATGAAGGCGTCGATTGCAGATCGTAAAGGGGACAGATCGAGATCCGTCATGACCCCTCCCGTGGCGAGTCTGGCTGCTTAAAGTGTACCTTTTTCGGCCTACTCCTGCAAATGGCTTGCCTGCGCGCGGCAATATGCCGTATAATTCACATAGCGCCCGCCGCCCATACACAAGAGGAAAGGTGTGCACGCGAATGGTGTGATCAGCCGTAGGGCGCGTTTCCATA
>DASSFZ010000429.1:0-3648 GCA_035693785.1 Anaerolineae bacterium
GTGGCCGGAGAAATACAGCACCAGCAGATCGTCGCGTGTCTTCTCGGCGAAGAAGCGGGCAATCGCCCGACGGACGGCCGTCGCCGGCTGGTTGACGAGCGCCGTCACCTCGTCAAAGCCGCCGATGTCAGGGGACTGCAGCACCTCGGCCAGCGCGTCGACGTCCGCGTCAGGCGTCATCAGCCGCGACAGGCTGGCGTCCTCATATTCGCTGTTACCGATAATCAGCGCGAATCTTCGACTCATCGCCCCAGCGCCTTTAGGCTCAAGCCGCCGTCCCCGGCGGCTTCGGCCAAAATCTCAGCGCCCGTAACAGAAAGCAGACCGCCGGCTCGGACACCAATCGGCGGTCTCAGTCACGTTATTTCCCTGTCAGCGCCCCGGTCAGCATATCGACCAGGCCCTTCAGCTCATCCGGAGACATCGTCCTCGGAACTTCCACACTCACGGATCGGTCTCCAATCCTGGTCTCGATCTTCACGGTGCGATTTTCTCCGCGCGTTGACCAAGTCTGCAAGAACTCGATCAGCTTTGGAATGACCGACGGCAAGATGGCAACCGCGAATGCACCGAGTGTCATAGCCTCGGCCGACTTCGCGCCTTCCGGGACTGCGCCTGCTTCGACCGGTTTGACCGGCTCGACACCATCCAGTTCTCGGAGTTCGTCACGTAACTGGCGTGTGACGCGATCAAGTTCCTCGGCGTCGGCGTCTGCGCCGGCGTCAACATGCAGTGTGAAGCGGGTGACTTCTGCGCCTGAAGGCATGCTATCCTCCCCAAAGCAGGTGCATCTTCATTGTAGTCCCCACGGATTGCCGCTGTCAATATTCTTCAAGCATTCTAACGCGCATTGGAGTGCAGGCTTCAGCCTGCGGAGGCCCAAGAGATGGCTGCCTGAAGGCTGCACTCCACCAATTTGCCAAAGTCCGGTAAGGTACTTTCGGTAAATCCGGCTAGTCCCCAAAGCAAATGCCCAAATCCCGTGCCGTGAGAATCGTGTCGCAGTCCAGCGGCACAGTCTTCATGCGGCGCGTGGCCTGCTCGAGCGACACGTAGCGCACCGTCGGCGGATCGAGCGCGACCATCACGCCCAAGCGGCCCTCGTCGAGCGCGCGCACCGCCGCCGCGCCGAAGCGCAGCGCGAGCAGGCGATCGAAGGTTGTGGGCGAGCCACCGCGCAGCAGGTGGCCCAACACCACGTGCCGCGTCTCTCTACCGGTCAACTCTTGCAGCTCCGCCGCCACCTTCTCGCCGATACCGCCGAGCCGCTCGGCCCGCCCGACTTCTCTCGCGACGACCGACCGCTCGCCTCCCTTCGGCTTTGCCCCTTCGGCGACGACGACGATGCTGAAGCTGCGGCCGCGCGCCCCGCGCTCTTCGATCTTCGCGGCGACCTTGCCGATGTCGTATGGGATTTCGGGGATGAGGATGGCATCCGCCGAGCCAGACACGCCGGAATTGAGCGCGATCCAGCCGGCATAGCGCCCCATCACCTCGACGACCATGACGCGCCGGTGCGCCTGCGCCGTCGAGTGCAGGCGGTCGAGGCACTCGGTCGCAAACGACACGGCGGTATCGAATCCGAAGGTGATGACGGTTTTGTCGAGATCATTGTCTATCGTCTTGGGCACGCCGACGACGCGCAGCCCCTTGCGGGCGAAAGCGTCGGCGATCTCCATCGAGCCGTCGCCGCCGACGGCGATCAGGGCGTCGATCTTGCGCTTGCGGAACGCGCGCAGCACCTCGTCCGTTCGGTCTTTCTCGACGATCCTGCCGCTCTTCGTCGCCACCGGATAGCACAGCGGGTTGCCCTTGTTCGTCGTGCCGAGGATCGTGCCGCCGAGATGCGTGATACCGCGCACCGACTCGCGCGTCAGGCGCACCAGGCCGCCGTCGGGATACTGCTCCGGCAGCAGCAGGCCGTTGTAGCCGTCGCGGCTGCCAAAGCATTCCCAGCCGCGATTGAGCGCCGACAGCACGGCGGCGCGGATCACCGCATTCAGGCCTGGCGCGTCGCCGCCGCCGGTCGAGATGGCAATGCGGCTAATCACTGCCCGCTCGCGCTCGAGGCGGCGGAGCAGAGAAGGCTTAGAGGTGTGTCGAGCAGAAGTCTTGGAAGAAACCATGATAGACACACTCGAATGTTGGGACGGCAGTTGCACTGCCGTCGCAGACTGCCGCAGTCCAACCCTTCGACTGCGCTCAGAGCTTGCCCTGAGCCTGCGAAGGGGCAGGCTGCGGCGGGAACTGCGGAAAACTAGCTTACGGACACGCCGCTCCCGGCTTGTACGCCGAATAAACCTGGCAGAAGTCCGCGACGAGCTGATCGCGCGCCTCGGGCGGCGTGGCGGCATTTTCCTCCGGCGCGTCCCGCGCGCAGCGAAAGCCGACGTCGACGTCGGTGTCCGCGCTGCGATAGCGGCGGCTGGTCGTGTAGTTCTCCCCATTTGCATTGGCGAAGCTGCCGCCGCGATGCACGTGCGCGCCGCTGCCACCGTTGACCGGATTGCTCGCCGGTGAGTTGGCGTAGAACGCCGCATCGTACATATCCTCCACCCACTCGGTGACGTTCCCGGCCATGTTATAGACGCCGAAGGGACTGGCGCCATCAGCGTAGCTGTCCACGGGCTGCGTGTCCGGCGCGCTGGCAGCAGAGAGGCTCGCGTCGAACGTGTTGCCCCATGGCCAGACGCGGTTCTCCGGGCCGCTTGCCGCGTACTCCCATTCGGCTTCGCTCGGCAGACGCTTGCCGGCCCACTGGCAATAGGCGGCGGCCTGGTTCCACGTCACGCCGACGACCGGGTAGTTGTCGAAGGCCGGGTCGTCGCGGTATCGGGCGCGGGTGAACCCGTCGCGCCGTCCCGTCGTGCAGGCGCCGGCATCCACGCAGGCGCGGTACTCGGCGTTGCTCACTTCCAAGCGATCGATGTAGAAGGCATCCAGCAGCACGGGATGCTCAGGAGCTTCGTCGGATCGTCCGCCCGACGAGCCCATCTGAAAGAACCCTGCCGGAACGAGCACCATGCCTTCGGGCGGCGGAATGGGCGTCGGCGGCAGCGGCGTATCAGTCGGTATGGGCGTGTCGGTCGGCACGGGCGTGTCGGTCGGGAACACGAAGGCCACCTGCTCCACCGGGCGGACGACCAGCCAATCGTAGTGAACGTGCGGGCGCGGCTCATCCAGCGACTGGACGATGAAGCCCACCGCGCCGTGGGCGTAGTCCGAATCCGTGACTTGTGCAACGGGGCGATCGTTGATGTGGAATGTGAGCGTCGATCCACTCGCATCGATCCGCAATCGATCCTTGACCGAGGGTCCCAGGATCTCGGCGTCCGCGCCCTGCTTCAGCGGTGCAAGCCCATCAGGCGATCCCTTAACGACGACCCAGGTCTTCGTGCGCGGGGAAACCATGAAGCCGTAGAAGCGATCGTCTACTCCGCGCACGACCATACCGTACCGGAAGTCGCCGTTCTCCGAGTCGGTGCGCAAGACATCCACTGCCGTCTCCACCGTGAAGTCGGTCAGGTCGGTGATTGGGGCCGGACCGTACACGACCTGCCGATCGTCCGGCGAGCCGACTTCGATGTGGTAAAAGTCCGGCGGGTGGTAGCCGGCGGTGTACCGGTCGGACTTCGTCTCGGGCCAGCC
>DASSFZ010000430.1:0-2572 GCA_035693785.1 Anaerolineae bacterium
CGGTGCGATTTTCGATCACCACCGGCTGGCCGAGCGATTGCTGCAAATGCGCGGCGACGATGCGCGCCAATATGTCGGTCGAGCCTCCGGCCGCGAACGGCACGACGAGCGTGATGTTGCGCGCGGGATAGGCCGAATCAACCGCGCTTTGCGCGAAGGCCCGGCTCACCGGGGCGGCAGCAAGCCCCGTCAGGCCTGAGAGCACGGCTCTGCGAGTCGGCGCTGTCATGGGCGTCCTCCGGTGTCGGGTGTGGTTCGCGTCCGGTGCGGAGTTTGTCAGATTGGCCGCGGCGGCGTAAGGCTGGCGGCCTGCGGTCCATCGCAATCGCCTAGCCGTTCGACAGCACCGGTATCAGGAACGCTCCGAACAACAGGCCGGGGCGTTCGTCTTCCGGACCATACCAGCCGGCTTCATGCAGTAGATTCATGGTTCCAACGCAGCGGCCCTTGAACACGACGGGAATGTTGAGAACCGACCCGAGGCCCAGTCCCAAAATCGTCTCATGGTCGTCGAATGCCGATACGATGTCCGCGGGCCCGCCGCCGCGAAAGACTTTCATGGACACCTCGAACAATGACGTTTTGGGCGTGTGGTTGACCGTCGTTTTCGGCTGATGGTCACTTCGAACCGCGATATTTTGCGGACACAGTCGGTTTTGTCGGCGCGCTCAGGATTATTGGCGCTCATGCGGTGGCCATCCGCTCCAGGATCACCAGCCGACGCATATTGTAGACGAGGTTTTGCAAACCGATCTTGGCTCTCGCGCGTACCGCACCGATGGTGCGAATGATCCGCCCGCCCGGCGCATTCTCCTGGGCGCCGAATACATGTTCGATCCGAGCGCGAACCTTACTCTTCTTGCGGTTGGCTTCGACTTGTGCGTCCGACAGCGGATGGTTTCGGGATGCGCGGTTATGGATGCGGCTTCTGAAGCCGCGCTTGTCGAGTTTCACCTCGGTCTCAGCCGAGCGATAGGCGCTGTCGGCGTACACGTCCCGCGATGTGTTGGCAGTGTTCAGAAGGCCATCCAACTTCTGGCTGTCGTGCACTGAAGCGTCGGTCGCATCATAGTCGCGGATCAGCTTGTGCCGGGCGTCGGCATTGACGTGGTTCTTATAGCCAAAGAAGCTTTTGCCGTGCTTCTTGGTCCAGCGCGCGTCCTTGTCCTTCTGCCGGTTTTTCGCAGGCTGCCGCGCCCAATCCTTGGGCGTTTGACCACCCTTGACCACTTCGTTCTCCTCGCGCGTGTTGCGCTGCTTGGGCACCGGCACGATCGTCGCGTCGACCATCTGCCCGCCGCGCGCGATATAGCCCTTGGCCTCCAGATGCTGGCCGAAGCGTTCGAACAACGTCTGGATCAGCCCGGCTTTCGCAAGCTTCTCACGGAATAGCCACAACGTCGTGCCATCGGGAATGCGGTCTTCGATGCCAAGCTTGAGGAAGCGCGTAAATGACAGACGGTCGCCCACCTGATACTCGGCCTGATCATCGGAAAGATTGTAAAGCGACTGCAAGATGAGCATGCGGAACATCACGATCGCATCGATCGGCTTGCGACCGGCTTTGCTCTTCTTCACCTCCTTCGGCGTCAGGACCACAGCCTCAATGTCGGCACGAAAACTCTCCCACGGAACCAGCGCCGCAATCGCCTCCAGCGGATCGCCCTTCGCTGACAACGCATCGAGCCGATTGTTCGCATCAAAGAAGCCAAACTGGCTCATCGAAAGCCTCCGTTGCCAAATCGCGTTCGCTCCTTGAATCTGATTTGATGTCCCATGGACAAGACGCAATTATTCGAGGCGCCCTTGAGAGGAAAACCATGTCCGACAACCGCCTTTGCAATCCCATCTCGACCGCGGAGCTCGAGCGCCGCTGGAGGGCCGTGCGCGAGGCGATGCCCCCGCAGCTCGACGCGCTCATCATCCAGGGCGCCAACAACCTGTGCGGCACCGGCGGCTATTTCCGCTGGTTCACCGGCGTGTCGATGGGCACGTCGTATCCCGCGACGGTGATCTTCCCCAAGGACGGCCTGATGACGCTGGTCAGCCACGGGCCGATGGGCATCGAGCGCGATTTCGAGGGCAAGGACGGCGTGTGGCGCGGCGTCGGCAAATGGCTGCCGACCGCGAGCTTCCCCGCGATCGACTACTGCATTCCCTACGACGCCGAGCGGATCGCCGGCGACATCAGGAAGGCCGGCTATCGCAATGTCGGCATCGTCGCCTGGAACAACATGCTGTTCGGCTTCGGCGACACGCTGCGCAAGCTGCTCGACGGCGTGACGCTCAGCGACGCAACGCGGCTGATCGACCCGATCAAGGCCAAAAAGAGCGCCGAGGAGATCGAGCTGATCCGCATGGCGGGCCAGATGCAGGACGAGATCCTCGCCAAGGCGCAGCTGCAGATCAAAGCCGGCAAGAAGGATTTCGAGCTTCTGGGCTATGGCGCCTATATCGGCAACATGCTCGGCAGCGAGACCGGCTACATGCTCGGCTCGTCATCCCCGCCCGGCCAGCCGACGCAGATCCGCGGCCGCCGCGAGCAGGGCCGCGAGATGCGTGACGGCGACGT
>DASSFZ010000431.1:0-10426 GCA_035693785.1 Anaerolineae bacterium
CCTGCTGAGAGCGTGATGATGGCGTTGTCGGATCCATTATCATCCCTGCTCGTCGGCGGCGGCCTGATGATTTACATGATGCGACTCGTCGCCAGGGACAGCCTCCTCGGCGCGCTGTCGGTGGAAGAGGCGATGCAACGCATCATCGGCGGCGCTGCGCCCACCTGGGCGATTGCGGCGGCGGCCGTCGTGGTGCTGGCTCCGCTGCTCGCCATCGCCGTCGCAGTGCTGCTCGGCCCGACGTTCGGCGATCTGTTCCGCATCATCACCGCGTTCGATTAAGATGGGCTGCCCCTTGCGAAGCTTCATGCCTGTGCAAGGGTTCTATAAATCTGATCGTGTGGTGCTTGCCTTCCACTCTCCCCGGTCTTATAATGGCGCTGCTCGTCTGATCCTTCCTGCACGAACAATCGAATAGATTGGGGCGGAGCAAGCGCATCCGCCATCGCGCGGTTTCCACTCATCATTCAGGAGGAACAGCATGACGACCATCCGGCGTCTGTATCTGTACCTAGCTTCTTTCATCAGTATGAGTGTGACGCTGGCCGGAGCTTTCATCCTGATCGCGCTGATCGTCGATCAGGGCTTTGACGCGTTCAGAGGCAATTTCATCGGAGCGAGCTCCGGGGCGCTGGCGTTGATCATCGCGGGCGGCGCGGCGTGGCGCTTCTACTGGCAGACCGTGCGGCGTGAAACTGGCTCCGCTGCCGACGAGCGCGCGTCCGGCACGCGCAAGCTGTATCTCTTCGGCGCGATGACGCTGGCGCTGCTGGGTGTATTGGCGCTGGTGCAGCAGGTGCTTTCGGAATTCTTCGTGCGCCTGCTGGATACCGGGTTGAATGGCTACAAGCCGTGGACGCCGCTCATTATCGCAGTCCTGCTCGGGCTGATCTGGCGCTGGCACAGCCAGGTCGCCGAGGCCGATCGAGCGGCCAGGGCCGACGGCACGCGCGGCGGCGACCTGCGGCGCGGCTACTGGTTCGTGCTGGCTGCGTATGCCATTTTCACGGCGGCCACCGGACTGATCGCATTCATCGCCGGGTTGCTCTCGCACCTCGGTGGCGAGCCTCCGTTCTCGTTCGGAATCTTGAGCCAGAGCTGGATCCAGACATTGTTCCCGCCGCTCATGCAGATCGTCGTGTCGGGCGTGGCGATCGGGCTATTTTGGTTGCCCTCTCAGAGACGAGCTGCGGCAGGCGACGAGACAGAACGCGCCTCGCTTGCGCGGCAGTGGCTCGTTCACATCGTCGTGTTTGCGGCGACGGTGTGGGCGCTGAGCGGCGTGTTGGGCGTGCTGACGGACATTCTGAGCCGGCTGCTGCAAGGCCCTGTCGACCGGCTGCTCGTGCTGACGATCAACGGGCCGTTGGCGTCACTGATTGTCGGTGGGTTGCTGCTGCTGTACTTCTTCAGGTATGTTCGCTCCACGCTGCCCTCGCCGCGCCTCTCGGAGTACATCCTGGCAGGCGTCGCACTGTTCGTCGGCGTGCTGGGCGTTCAACAGCTCGTCGCAACGTTGTTTCGCGTGCTGGGTGGGCAGGGACCGAGCATCGAGTCGATCATCACCTTCACCCTGCCGCCGCTGCTGGTCGGCCTTGCCGTATGGCGCTGGCGCTGGTCGGCGATCGAGAGGGATGCGGCCGGCGAAGACGGCAGCGCTGCGCGCTCGTACTTGTGGCGCAAGGTCCACCTGTATTTCTATCACCTGACGGGCCTGGTGATGATCCTGACCGGCGCGGTGATCATCCTGGGCCTCATCATCGGGGCCATCCTGGGACAACCCCTGACCGGGCCGTTTGACGGCAACGTGTTTTCGATTCTGGCCGATCCCCTGTCGCTGCTGCTTGTCGGCAGCGGTCTCTTGATCTACATGATGCAGGTCGTCAACAGCGATGGCCGCCTCGGCGCACTCTCCGTGGAAGAGGTCATGCGGCGCACGCTGGGCGACTCGCTGCCGACGTGGGTGATCGTCCTCGTCATCACCTTCGTGGCCGGGCCGTTCTTGATGGTGATCTCCCTAGCTGCGCTCGGCCCGGCGATCGGGAGCATCTTCAGCAACATCGTCAGTGGGATAGAGTAGTACAGCAAGGCACTCGTTCGGTTTGCCTGGCGAGGGGGGGTGCGATATAATCGCATCACTCCGCTTTCTATTCCCGCCTGAACAAGGAGGCGTACCGTGTACCGAGGAGGTACCGGCCAGTGGACCTGGCTGCTGCACCGTATCAGTGGCGTCGCCGTTGTCTATTTCCTCACCCTTCACATCTTTGAAACCCTGCAGCTCGCGCTAGGCCCTGTGGCTTACGACGAAGCAACCGCCGTTTACAAACAGCCGTGGTTTCGACCCTTCGAGTTCGCGCTGGTGATGGCCGTCGTGTATCACGCCTTCAACGGCGGCCGCGTGATGTTGTTTGACTACTTCCCGTCTCTCACACGCTATCGCAAACAAATATTCTGGATCGGGGTCGCCCTGTTTGTGGTGCTCACGCCGATCATCGGCTACTTTATGCTGTCGGAATTGTTCGGCATGGGCCTGGCGGAGATCTTCGCCAGCATGACCGGCATCGGCTACGCGTCGCTGATCGTCGGGCCGTTGGCGATTCCGGTGCTGTACCTGTTGTGGCGCGGCTCGGCTCTGAGCGAGGGCCGCAGGGTGATCCTGTCGGCGTCGAACAGCGCGCCCGCGCCCACCGCCAGCCGGTTCGAGAAGCTGGCCTGGTGGTTTATGCGTATCTCGGGTATCGTGCTGGTGGTCCTGGTGTTGCTCCACCTGTTCATCATGCATATCGAGCGCGACATCGTTGAGGTCACCGGCGAGTTCGTCGTCGATCGTTTCCTGGCCAATCCGGTCTGGATTGCCGTCGATCTCTCGATGCTGATCCTGGCCTGGCTGCATGGCCTGAACGGCGTGCGCGTCGTGCTGTCCGATTACATGCGGCGGGGCGCGCCGCGCAAAGTTGTGCTCGGCGCGATCGGCGCATTTGGTCTTGTGTGGCTCCTCGCCGGCGGCGCGGTGCTCTTCGTCATACCGACGCTGGTCATCGGAGCGTAATCATCCTGGATGTTGGCAAATTGCCGGAGTGTAGCCCTTCGGCAGGCTCAGGGCAGGCTCTTCAGGCTGCCATATCTTGAGCTTCCGCAGGCTGAAGCCTGCACTCCGAACGCCGTATAGGGCTGTTGCCAAACTCCACTGATCATCAATGCGCGACCGGCCCCTCGAAGGCGCCGGTCACCCGGAGCATAGTGTATGGCAAAACATCATCAATTCGATGCCGTGATCGTCGGCGCGGGCGGCGCGGGTCTCATGGCCGCGCTGCACGTGTCGAAACAGGTGAACACCGCCGTTCTCTCCAAGCTGTATCCCACGCGATCGCACACCGGCACGGCGCAGGGCGGCATCGCCGCGCCGCTCGGCAACATGGAAGAAGATCGCTGGGAATGGTACATGTACGACACGATCAAGGGCGGCGATTATCTGGTCGATCAGGACGCGGCCGAGATCCTCGCCCGCGAATCGATCGACGCCATCATCGAGCTGGAGCACATGGGCCTGCCGTTCGACCGCACGCCCGACGGCAAGATCGAGCAGCGCCGCTTCGGCGGACACACCCGGAATTACGGCGAAGCGCCGGTGATGCGGTCGTGCAAGGCGGCCGATCGCACCGGCCACATGATTCTGCAGACGTTGTACCAGCAGTGCATCAAGCAGAAGGTCAACTTCTTCGACGAGTTCCAGGTCATCGATCTGCTGATCGAGGATAACGTGTGCCGGGGCGTCGTCGCCGTGGAAATCCTGACCGGCGAGTTTCACGTCTTCCACGCCAAGGCGGTATTGATCGCCGTCGGCGGCTTCGGGCGCGTGTGGCAAGTCACCTCGAATGCACACTCGCTCACCGGAGACAGCGTCGCCACGGTCTTCCGGCGCGGCCTGCCATTGGAGGACATGGAGTTCTTCCAATTCCATCCGACCGGCATCTACAAGATGGGCGTGCTGCTGTCCGAAGCGCTGCGCGGCGAGGGCGCGGTGTTCATCAACGATACGGGCGAGCGCTTCATGGAGCGTTACGCCCCGACGATGAAAGACCTGGCCGGCCGCGACGTGTGCTCGCGCGCGATCTACCTGGAGGTCCGCGACGGGCGCGGCATTGGCGGCAAGGATTACGTGTACATCGACACGCGTCCGGAGACAATCAACAGATTTCAAAGCGGACCGGGCGGCAAGCCGGTGACGGCCGAGCACCTGGAAGCGGCCCTGCCCGACGTCTTCGAAATGGCGCGCATTTATCTCGGCGTCGAGCCGTTGAAGCAGGGTGTCCCGATCCAGCCCACCGCGCATTACGCGATGGGCGGCATCCCGACCGACAACGACGGCCAAGTGCTGGCCGACGCGAAGGGCGCGATCGTGCAGGGGCTGTACGCCGCCGGCGAGTGCGCGTGCGTCTCGGTGCACGGCGCGAACCGCCTCGGCACCAATTCGCTGGTCGACCTGGTGGTGTTCGGGCGGCGCGGCGGCAAGGCGATGGCCGAGTTCTGTAAGCAGGCCGGCTTCGCCCGCCTGCCCGCCGACCCGGAGAAGCGGACGTTGTCCGAGCTCGATCAGATCCGCAGCGGCAGCGGCAAAGAGAAGCCGGCGAAGATCCGCGACGAGATGCAGAAGATCATGATGCAGCATGTCGGCGTGTTCCGCGAAGGGCCGACGCTGCAGAAGGCGCTCGACAGTGTGCGGGCGCTGAAAGAGCGCTACGCGCGCATCTCGATCGAGGATAAAAGCGCCAAGTTCAACACCGACCTGTACGAGGCGTGGGAGCTGGGCTGCCTGCTCGACCTGGCCGAAGTGACGACCTTCGCCGCGCTCGACCGCACCGAGAGCCGGGGCGCGCATTATCGAGAAGACTACCCCAAACGCGACGATGCGAACTGGCTGAAGCACAGCTTTGTGACGCGCAAGAACGGCGTGCTAGAAGTGACCTATAAGCCGGTCACGATCACCAAGTTTGAGCCACAGGAACGGAAGTATTAGGGACGCACGGAAGAGAATATGAAAGTTCACCTCAAAATCCAACGCTTCAACCCCGAGAAAGACACTAGGTCGTGGTGGAGTGAGCACGACGTCGAGGTTGACGAGACCGATCGCGTGCTCGACGCCCTGCACCTGGTGAAGTGGTATCAAGACGGTACGCTGACGCTGCGCCGCTCGTGCGCGCACGGCATTTGCGGTTCGGACGCCATACGCATCAACGGTCGCAACGCGCTGGCTTGCAAGGTGCTGATCAAGGACGTCAGCAAGAAGATCACGGTCCAGCCGCTTCTGGGCCTTCCGATTATCAAGGATCTCGTCGTGGACATGGAGCCGTTCTTCGCGTCGTATCGCTCCGTCAAGCCCTACCTGGTCAACGATAGCGATCCCGGCGAGCGCGAGCGGCTGCAGTTACCTGAGGAGCGCGCCCGTTACGACGACACGACGAAGTGCATTTTGTGCGCGGCGTGCACCACGTCGTGTCCCATGTTCTGGGCCACCGGCGAATATGTGGGGCCGGCGGCGATTGTCCAGGCGCACCGTTTCATCTTCGACAGTCGAGACCAGATCGGCGACGAGCGCCTGCACATCCTGTCCGACGCGACAGGCGTATGGCGCTGCCGCACGGCCTTCAACTGCGTGGAGGCCTGCCCACGCGGCATCGACGTGACGCGTGCGATCAAAGAGGTTCAGAGCGCGATCAGCACCGGCAAACGATAAGCCGCCGTCCGGTGACGCAATTGAGCGACCCCGGTCCCGTCAAGCAGACGAGGCCGTTTTGTCTGCGAAACGGATCGCGCGGGGCGGTGTTGTATTTCTCACAATTGCCGACCCACGGGCCATTCGGAGGAGCCGCCATGATCGTGCGCCTGGTGTGCATGAAAATCAAGCCGGAGAAGCTGGAGGAGTTCCGACGCGTTTACGAGGAAGCCTGCGATCGCATCCGGGCCTTTCCGGGCTGCATGTTTCTACAATTACTGCTTGATACGGAGGGCGAGGGCAACCTGTATACGATCAGTCAATGGCGCTCGCTGGACGACCTGGAAACCTATCGCAGCAGCGCATTCTTTCGCGGCGTGTGGGAGCGGCTGAAACCGCTGTTCCGCGAGCGACCCTGGGCGCAAAGCACGACAGTTCTGGTGGATTCCTCGAAAATGAAACGGGCGGCGGAAGCCGGCGCCCACGAATATCCGTCGATAGGTACGCGGCCCGACTGACGCTCACATGCTAGGGGCGGGTCGCATGTCCAGTCTCTTCAAATTCCTGAAATCTGATATACTCCCCGGTATTCATACGGCAACTCTTTCTGCGTGCAAGTGAACCACACGCCGTGCATGAGCAGCTCCCACCATTCCTGGCTCATGTTCTCGGCAATCGCGCCGGCGCTCTGTATCTTGGAAGAATAGAGCCAAATGGTCGTTTCGAACAGGGCGCTTACGGCTTTGGACACAGCTAAGACATGGCGGGCGCTCGCGGCGCCTGGTGTGGTTTTGCGCAGAATCCTTAGGCATACCTTCCTACTATTTCCAATTGATCGGATAGGCAGAGCCGTTCTATAATATGTATCGAATAAGGATAACCCGGCTGGCTGACGGCAGGCCTGGTGAGAGTGATCTCACCTGGCGAGGCGCGCCGGGTTAGATACGAGTATGAGCCGCGACCTGGTTGGCGCCACTCTCGGTAAATATCGCTGCGAGCAGTTTATCGGCCTCGGCGGCATGGCAGAGGTGTATCGCGCCGTGGATTCTGAGCTTGAGCGCGAGGTGGCGCTCAAGGTTCTGCATCCGTTCTTCGTCAGCGAAGAAGGATTCACAGAGCGCTTCCGTCGCGAAGCGCGCACGCTGGCCTCACTCCGGCATCCCAACATCGTCCAGGTCTACGACTCGGGCATCCAGGATTTCAACTCCTATCTCGCCATGGAGTACGTGCCTGGCCCGACGCTCAAAGACTGTCTCCGCGATCTGAACATGCGCAACGAGCGCATGCCACTCGCCGAAGTGCGCCGCATCGGCGACGCGCTCCTGGCGTCGCTGCGTTACGCGCATCGCGCCAACGTCGTGCACCGCGATCTGAAGCCCTCCAACGTCATCCTCGCCGGGGATGGGCGCGTCGTCCTCACCGATTTCGGGCTGGCCAAGATCGTCGGCTCGACGATCCACACGGCCAGCATGTCGATGATCGGCACGCCGGCGTACATGGCTCCCGAGCAGGCGCAGGCGGGCACGGTCGATCCGCGCAGCGACATCTACTCGGTGGGCGTGATGCTCTTCGAGATGCTCACCGGCCGTTTGCCATTCGAGGCGGACACGCCCTTCGCCATGATTGCGAAGCACGCGAAAGAGACGTTCCCAAGCGCCGCCTCTGTGCGCCGCGATCTGCCGCGCGGCCTGGATCGGGTGCTGCTCATCGCCACCGCCAAGGATCCGTCCGAGCGCTTCCAGTCGATCGATCAGTTCGCCGATGCCTTGAATGCCGTGTTCGAAGGTCGACGCCTGCCGTTCATCCTGCCGCGTCTGCGCCTGCCGCGCACGGCGCGGAATTGGATTCTCGGCGGAGCCGCTGCGGCCATCGTCCTCCTGGGACTTGGCTCGTTCCAGGGTTGGTTCAGCGCTGCCTCGCCCACTTTGACGCCGACCATAACGCCCAGCCCCACGCCGAGTTTTCTCGCGTTTATCATCGGGCAGACTCGTCTGCACGAACAGCCCGACCTCACGTCCCGCGTTGTGGGCGAGCTTTCGGGCGGAACGTTAGTCGAGCTGCTGGTCCTGCAGGCCCCGTGGTGGCAGGTGCGTTCGATGGACGATGCTCAGCTCACCGGCTGGGTGCTGACGGTGAATCTCGACCTCATCCCAACGCCGACGCCCCTGCCCACACTCACCAATACGCCGCCGCCCGGTGCCTCGCTCACGCCGACGCCGACGGCATCCGCCACGCCGCGACCGTCTGCCACGCCGAGCGCGACGCTCACTCGTTCTCCGACGCCGACCGCTACGCCCGGGGAGAGCGGTCCGATCGGCTCGCCGCCTGCTACGGCGACCCCGTTGGCACGAACGCCGACCAGGGCGCCGACTCAAATTTCGACTTCGCCCCCGTCACCGACAAATCCGCCGCCAACGCCCACGCGGACGCCCGTACCGCCTACTCTTACACCGGCGCCGCCGACCCCTACGCCATCTGTAGCGCCATGGACGCCGACGTCGACTTCGCGTCTGCCGACCGTTCCCGGTACGTCTCCCACGCCGACGCCCTGCGACGGGTGCTAGCACTGGCCTCCTACTTCGACTGCATCATGGTGCACTCCGCCCTTCTCGAAGGCGCCGGCGCACTGGGCCTGCCGCTTTCGCCGCATCAACTGGCTCAATTCGAGCGTTACGCCGCCGACCTCGTCGAGTGGAACCGGCGCGCCAACCTGACGACCATTACCGATCCACTCGACATCGTTCGCAAGCATTTCCTGGATTCGCTCTCAGTGCTTTCGGTCTGCGATGTGGAGTCGGGCGCCCGAATCATCGACGTGGGCAGCGGCGCGGGATTCCCCGGCCTGCCGCTGCGCATCGCGCGCCCCGATTTGCGAGTGACCCTGCTCGAGGCGACTCGTAAGAAGTGCGACTTTCTCCGGCATGTCGTCCACGTGCTGGCGCTGGACAACGTGCATGTCGTCAACGCGCGCGCCGAGGACGCGGCGCGGGATGCGGCGCACCGCGAACGCTACGATGTCTCCGTGGCGCGAGCCGTAGCCGAAGCGCCGACGCTTTTGGAGATCCTGCTGCCCTTTGTGAAGGTCGGGGGTTACGCGCTCGCGATGAAGTCGGGTAGGGTGGAATCAGAAGTCGAGCGGGCTGGCGCAGCCATCGCGGCGCTGGGGGGTCGAGTCCAACGTTTCGCGCCGGTAAGCGTGCCGGGTATCGGCGAGCCGCGTTACGTCGTCGTAGTGGACAAAGTCACTCTGACGCCCGGCAAGTATCCGCGCCGCGCCGGCATGCCGCACAAACGACCGATAGGGAACTGACCGCCGCCCTGGGGTGCCGGTCGCTCTTCAGAACGGCGGAGCGCGAGGCGTCGTTTAACTCTTCGTCGCCGGGTTCTCGTCGCGAGTCACATCGGCCACGCGACCACGGGTGACTTCGACCAGCCGGGTGAACAGAATGGGGAAGACCGCGTGCGGATGTCCTGCCGCCGCGTACACCGTCTCAAATCGCTCCAGCGACCGATCCACGATGACCGGCAGGCTGCCAGGATGTCCGACGGGTGGGACGCCGCCGATCGTGTAGCTGGTCGACGCGCGCACAGTCTCGGCGTCGGCCATTTTGACGGTCGATGCGCCTGTGGCCGCTTTGAGCTTGTCGGCGTCGGCGCGCCGGTCGCCCGCTACGAGGACCAGGACAGGCCGCTCATTTGCCATGAACACGAGCGATTTCACGATGGCGCCGACCGGCACATCTTGATTGAGATGCTTGCTCAATGCGGCGGCGGCCATCTGCGCCGTGCGCGCGCTGTCGGGCAGATCGATGATGACATCGCCGATGCCGGATGCAACCAGAGCCGCTCTGACTCGATCGACGGATTTCATGGCGCCACGGCCTTGTAGATCATCACCGCGCTAAAGTATCTCGGTGAGTCTTGCCGGACCATCCAGCAGCAGGCGAAACTTCTCCAGAACGTTACGGCCCAGGACGATCTCGCGGCCATTCGGATCGCTCACGACATCCACGGCAGGGATAACCATTTGTTCGAGATGTACGTCGATCAGATAACGAACGATATACTCCGGCACAGGATGAGTGCCGCCTTGTGTGATCATGACAGGCACGCGGCCATATTGCTGTCTGATGCGACGATGGAGTGCACGCTGATCGGAATCGGTATCCACTACGCGACCCTGATAGAATGCCACGTACATACCGTCGTACTTCCGTCGTTCTTCGGCAGGCAGCGCATACCACGCTTTTGACTCGGCTGCGATTTGCTGCTCGCGAAACTCGGCCAGCGCGGATTGCACAGCCGCTTCGATGAACTCAGTTGTGCTGATACCCTTACGCTGAGCTGCTTCACGCGCTTCGTGCTCGAGCGATTCGGAAATACTGATACTCATCGTCTTGCTTTCCTTAAGCTATGTGTCTTCATTGATGATGATCGTTGGATAGGGCGAACGAAGCGCGTGATACCACACATTCTCGCGCTTCTCGTCTAGACAAACCTCTGTTGCGGCTGCCGCTGGTGTGAAGATATGGCGAGTGCGGAAAGGTTGGACGAACATAGCCTCCTGCACTGGCATCGAGAGCGCTGTGTACGCTTCTCGCATCATGGCTTCGCTCTCAAGATTCTTGAATAGAACTCTCGATGGTCTCTGGCGTGTTGCTGCCCAATTATTCGATCACATGCACGGCCTGCGGACCAAGCAGGTGATGCAGG
>DASSFZ010000432.1:0-8746 GCA_035693785.1 Anaerolineae bacterium
GACCGCGGCGATTACACGTTTGCGAAGGTCTTGGGAGTAAGGTTTCATGCCCACCAGTCTAACCGATTCACGGCGTAAATCAAATCGGAAACCGATCTAGTCTCGCGAAGGCCGCGCTCGTTACACTCACCGGGTTCCAAAGCAAAGCCCGCCTCCGGTGCTTCGGAGGCGGGCTTTGGCGTGGTTGTGAAGCGGCGGGACTAGACGGCGTTGACGATTTCCGAGAAGATGTTGCCGATGGCCGGACCGAGGACCGCCAGGATGACGATCACCACGATGGCCACCAGAACCAGGATCAGCGCGTACTCCACCAATCCCTGTCCCTCTTCACGCGGCGCGAACAACATGGTTATATCTCCTTTCTAATGAATGTGGGGCTTTTGCCCGTGGCTCGGTATCCCACACCGACAGCCACATGATAAACCAGATTGGCCGATTTGTACACAACAGTATGGTTAGAATCGACAGACGGCGAGTGGTACCGTGGTGCTAATCGGCCAGGCGTTCTGGTCGGTTTGACATGGTATAATCGCTGCGCCCCACGGGAGTGCAGCTCGATCCATCCGAGGTTAACAATGAACAAACCGCTGCGTATCATGCTGCTCATGGCGAAGACCGGCGGTGGTCATGGCGCGGTCGCCGACGCCATCGCGCAAACGCTCAAGCAACTATACGGAGACGCCGTCGAGCCGCGAGTCGCTGACGGTCTGCGCGACTTTGCACCCTTCCCATTCGTACTCATCGAAACGACGTATCCCCTCCAGGTCAAGCTGGGCGGCGATGGCTACGGCATGGCCTGGCGGGCGCTGAACGACGCCGTCCGCGCCAAGCGCCTCATGAAGTCCACCTGGCCGTTCGTGCGCTCGGCTGTGCTGGACATCGTCGCGCAGCCGGTCGATGCGATTGTGGCCGTCCATCCCCTGTTCGTCTACCCATGCCTGTGGGCCATGCATCGCACTGGCCGGCGCCTACCCTTCATCACCATGGTATCCGACCTGATCGTCGTACACGCCCTGTGGTGCGATCCGGAAACAGACAGCATGCTCGTTCCCACCACAACCAGCCGGGGCTACGCGATCCAGCACGGCGTTCCTGCCCAGAAGATACGGGTGACCGGCCTGCCGATTCGGCCGCAGTTTGCCGAACCGATCGAGCCGCGCCCGGCCGCACGCGCCCGGCTGGGCCTTCAGGCGGACAAGCGCGCCGTGCTGCTCATGGGCGGCGGCGACGGTCTTGGCAACCTGGGCGAGATCGTTCGCGCCATCGGCTTCTCGGGACTTGACGTGCAGATGATCGTCGTCGCCGGTCGCAACGAGAAGCTTAGGAAGCAGTTTGCAGAAACGGAGTGGCCGATCCCGACGCGAATCTATGGATTCACGCCGGAGATTCCGGCGCTGATGAACGCCGCCGACGTATTGATCACCAAGGCCGGCCCGACGACCGTGGCCGAGGCGCTGGCCCGTGAGCTGCCGACGATCCTCAGCGGCTTCATCCCAACGCAAGAGGAAAAGAACGTTACGTATCTGGTCGACGCGGGAGCCGGCGTTCTGGCGGAAGAGCCTGATCGCATCGTCGGCGTGCTTCGCAGTTGGCTGTCGGACGACGGGCAAACGCTGGCCCGGATGTCGGCGGCTGCACGCGCGGCAGCGCGTCCTCGCGCCGCGTTCGACGCCGCCGAAGCGATCTACACGACCGCGCGTGATACACCTGTCATCGTTCAGCCGCCGCGCCGCGAGCCTCTGCTTGCCGCGCTGGAGCGCTTCCTCGGCGCGGATGGCGTCGTTGATTATCTCAAAGAAGGAGTGTATAATCGGCGCCGTCGATAAGCGCCTATCCGAAAACTGGATCGCAGGCTTTAGTCTGCTTTGTCCAAAGCGGACTGAAGTCCGCACTCCGGGAGTTTTCGGATAGGCTTTCAGCAGCAGGTGAGCCGGGCAATGGAGTCTTACGTGGTCTACCTGTCCTGGATGGTTCAGCGCACGCTTCGTGGCTGCATCGTCGCACGTCTTTGTCGTATTGCGCCTGATGACCGGTTGACGTAACTGCACTTCGACGCTTGGACCGCAGGCGCACCGCCTGCGGTCTTTTTGTTTGCGGAGGCCCTCGTGATCTCAGTCAATCTCGTCGACGTGTCGCTGAACTTAGCAGGCCGGCCGATCCTCGCCGGCCTATCGCTCGAGATTCACGCCGACCGCGTGACCGGCCTGGTCGGGCCGAACGGCGTGGGCAAGTCGTCGCTGCTGAAACTCATCGCTGGAGATTACCCGCCCGATGCTGGAACGCTGACCCGCGCCAGGGGTGTGACGATCGGCTACCTGGCTCAGGAACCCGTTCTCGCTCCTGACAGGACGGCGCTCGCGGAAGCGATGACCGCCGTGCCTGAGCTGGCGCGAATCGAAGCCGGGCTTGAGCGCATAGAGGCACGCCTCTCTGACCCGACCGTGTACGGCGATGCGAAAAAACTCGCCCGTGCGCTCGACCAACAGACCGAGCTGCATGCGCGGTACGACGCGCTTGGGGGAGCCACGTTTGAGCGGCGCGTGCGCGATACGCTGGCCGGCCTCGGATTTGACGAAGCGGACCTTCACGCGCACACCACCGTGCTGAGCGGCGGGCAGAAGAAGCTCGTCGGCCTGGCGCGGCTGCTCGTCGCCCAGCCCGATCTGCTCCTGCTCGACGAGCCGGACAACCACCTCGACCTGAACGGTAAGATCTTTCTCGAGAAGTTCATTCAGAGCTATCCGGGTGCGGTCGTCATCGTATCGCACGACCGCTACCTGCTGGATCGCGTCGTCGACGAGATCGCCGATCTGGAAGGCGGGCGCATCCAGGTGTATCCCGGCGGCTATTCGGAGTTCGCATTCGAGAAGGAAATGCGACTGGCGCGGCAGCAGCACCTGTACCAGGTACAGCAGCGCGAGATCGGGCGCCTCGAAACGGCGGCCAGGCGCCTGCTGGTATGGGGGCGCACTTACGACAATCCCAAGCTGATCCGGCGCGGCAAGAATATCCTCACGCGCATCGAGAAGATGGACAAGATCGATCGTCCCCTGTTGGAGCGCAAGCGCATCGGGCTGGAGCTTGATGGCTGGCGCGGCAGCAACAAGGTGCTGGAGATCAAGCGTCTGTCCAAAGCCTTCGGCGCGAACGCCGTCCTTCGCGACGTGAGCCTACTCATCCGGCACGGCGAGCGCGTCGCGTTGGTGGGGCCGAACGCCGCAGGCAAGTCGCTGCTGCTGCGGACGATCCTGGAGCAGGAAACGCCCGACGCGGGCGAGATCGTCGTCGGCCCAAGTGTGCAGATCGGTTACTATGCCCAGCATCACGAGACGCTAGACTTCTCGCAGACGCTGATCGACACTGTCCGCCGCGCCAAACCGATGAGCGAGGAAGCGGCCGTAGCTTTCCTGCTCAAGTTCCTGTACGCATACAATCAGACACGCCAACTTGTGGCCGACCTGTCGGGCGGCGAGCGCAGCCGGCTGCAACTGGCGCTGCTGATGCTGAGCGGGGCAAACTTCCTGCTGCTCGACGAGCCGACGAACAACCTCGACATCGCTTCGGCGGAGGTGCTCGAGTCGGCGCTCGACGACTTCGAGGGCACGGTGCTCACCGTCTCGCACGACCGTTACTTCGTCGATCGGTTCGCGGCCCGGCTGGTCGAGCTGAGAGACGGCGTCATCACCGAGTATCCTGGCACGTACGTTGAGTACCTGGGCTCGCAGTGATGTGTATCGCTTTCAGCCGTGATGTCTGTCACTGTCCCGGCCGCTTCGACTGGTATATGCTGCTCCTGACTCTTCTTGTCCGCTTTGTCAGGAGTGTGCTATGGAGATCACCCGACAGTCCGATTACGCTGTTCGCGCCGTGTTGGACCTGGCGATGCTTTCAGACGACGAGCGTGCATTCTCGGAGGCGATCGCCGGCCGGCAGGATATCCCCACGGCTTTCCTCACCAAGATTTTCTCACGCCTCTCGGCCGAGGGCATTGTGACCACGCGCCGGGGGGTGAAGGGCGGTGTGCACTTGGCGCGCCCGGCGAGCGAGATCACGATGCTCGAAGTCATCGAGGCTATCGACGGCCCGATCGCGCTCAACCGCTGCACTCGCCGTCCCAGCGATTGCTCGCTCGATGCAACGTGCGCCGTGTATCCTATATGGCGCACGCTGTGCGACGAGCTGCGGGCCCGGCTGAACAGCATCACCTTCGAGATGCTGGCCGCCTCGGCCCAGTCGAAACGGGCCGAGGCGGCATCCGCTGTGCTCCGGAATTTGGCGAATCCGACTTGAGCGACATGGAGTTGTCGGATAGTCGCTTTCGCGATGCGGAAGAGGCCAGACTTGCGAGGTCTAAAGGGCGACTTTCAACTCGCGCGCCTGCCGATCCGCATTATACGACGACCGGACGAGCGGCCCGGACTCGACCCAGCGGAAGCCCATTTCCAGCCCGAGGCGCTTGTATTCGGCGAACTGCTGCGGAGTCACGAAGCGCTCGACCGGCAGGTGCTTCTTGCTCGGCTGGAGATATTGGCCGACGGTGAGAATATCCACTCCGAGCGCGACGAGGTCACGCATGACCTCGATCACTTCCTCGTCCGTCTCGCCCAGACCGACCATGATGCCGCTCTTCGTGATCTGGGCGGGGTTGAGCTTCTTGGCGTTGCCCAGCGTCGTCATCGCCCACTCGTAGCGATCCTGCGGCTGGACCTTCCTGAACAGGCGCGGCACGGTTTCTACGTTGTGGTTGAGAATGTCTGGCTGCTCGTCGACGACGGTCTTCAGCGCGTCGAGGCTACCTTTGAAGTCGGGGATCAGGACCTCGATCGTGCAGCCGGGCTGCGCCTGGCGCACTTCGTGGATGACGAGGGCGAAGATCGGCGCGCCGCCGTCTTTGCGCTCGTCGCGGTTGACCGAAGTGATCACGACGTGATGCAGGCTCATGGCCCGCACGGCTTCGGCTACACGGCGCGGCTCATCCCAGTCGAGCGGCGCGGGCCGGCCGGTCTTGACGTCACAGAAGCCGCACGAGCGCGTGCACACGTCGCCCATCATCAGGAAGGTCGCCGTGCCGCGCCCCCAGCATTCGCCGATGTTCGGGCACAGCGCTTCCTCGCACACGGTGTGCAGCGTTTTGACCCGCATGAGACGCTTAAGGTTCTCGTACGTCTCGCCCGCTGGCGCGCGAACTTTCAGCCAATCCGGCCGGCGTTGAGGCCGGGGCGCGGTTAAGGAGTTTATGAATTGGCTCATACAGCAACAACCAGTGCCTCAAACCGTTCTTCTGGAATAGGTAGATGATCCTCTTCTAAAGCAGCGATATACCCTTCGATCGCTTCTCGAATATTGGCAATGGCTTCTTCCTTTGTCTTGCCCTGGCTAATGCAACCCGGCAGGCTGGGGCACTCCGTGACCCAGTAGTTGTCTTCGCCTGGGTAAAGGATGACTTGTCTCATCGTCACACCTCTCGCAGCCAACTTCAAGCGACACCGTCCTAAGTCTACCCTGAATTCCGACAGATGGCAACGTATCATCCATTCCAGCCGAAACTGTCGAAGATCACGCCGCGCTGAACGTTTTCAATGGCGCGCCGGACATACGGAATCACTTTAGCCGGCAGATCGTCGACGCGGCACCAGCGCAGCTCGTCGCACTTGTGCGGCTCCAGGTTAACCGGCTCGCCGCGCCAGCGCGTCGCCTTCAAGAAGAAGTCGATCCGCTCGTCGTTCGACTTGCGGTGCATCACGTGGACGACCTCGAGATCGCCCGGCTCGATCTCGATGCCGGTTTCCTCGCGCGCCTCGCGCGCCATGGCGTGCTTCACTTCCTCTCCGCCCTCGAGGTGGCCGGCGATCACGCTGTAGTTGCCGTCCTCGTAGCCAGTGTTGTAGCGGCGCAGCAATAGAATCTCGTCGCCGTGTACGAGGAAGAGGTGCACCGCCGATTTGAGATGGAATCTGTAGGAGGCGACTCCAGTCGCCGATGCCCCGGTCGCCGACATCACAATGACTCCCACGGCGCACCGCGCGGCGATCCGCGAAGCGAATCGAGGATCGTTTCGGCGTGCTCAGGGTACACGTCGGCGAAGGCGCGCAGCAGGCCGAAGCACCCAGCGATCATCATGTCGCCGTACGGCACGGCGAAGTATGGCCTGTGCTTCGATTCACGCATGAGCGCGCGGCGCGGGCCGGTGACCGAGACGAAGGTCGGCTCGCCGTTCGAAGGCGGCATCGGCGCCGGATCGAAGACCAGCGCGCCGTGCCCCATCGTGTCGAATACGTCGTGGTGCCGGAGCGTGCCGTCGATCAACTTGTCGATGAAGCCGTCGAGCTGCGGCAGCGTGATCTCGCCCGTGTGGTGCTCAAACACGCCCTCGATGCCGCCGCGGCCCAATCGAAACGCCAGCACGTGGAAGTTGCCGACGTTGACCGCCAGCAGCCGTTCACGCGCGGCGACGTTCGGATCGAGCAGCGCGCCCAGCACGGCCGCCGGCGCCGTGTCCATCAGCATCAGCGGGCCGTCGAAGCTCGCCGTCGCTTCGACGGCTTGCAGACGGGTCAAGTGCTCGGGCAGCTCGCCGCGCCGGAAGGCGAAGGCCGACAGCCGGTTCTGGGCGCGGATTCGCGCTTCGAGGTAGTCGAAGCGGACCTGCCGGTCGGAGGTGCCGGGCGGGGCGTTGCCGTGATCGAACACGGCCAGGGCAAGCGCGTCTGGCCGCAGATCGACGCCGAACGCCTCGAACGCGGAGCGGATCGCGTCGAAGTCGAAATCGCGCAGCGTCACGCGGGCAACGCCATTCAGCCGGCGCGCTTCGTCCTCGCTCACAATTCTAATGCCTTGCCGCTCGACCTTCTCCAGCTCGTCGTCGAACGTGCGCGCGGCCTCGGGTGTCGCGTACACGGCGTGTCCGGCGCGGACGTGATCCAGCGTCGCCCAGGCGCTCGGCCCGCCGCCCATCGTCACGCCGGTGAGCAGCACCGGCCGGCCGGCGCGCGTCGCCTGCCGCACCTGGCGCGCGACGCGCATCGTGGCCGAGGGCATGACGAGCTTCAGGCAGTTCTCGATCTCTCTCTCGCTGTCGTAGAGGAAAATATCCTGGGTACCCGTGCCGACGTCGACGGCCAGTATCTTCATCACCCACCTCCGCGAAGATTATATCAGACCCGAATGCATATGGGCGAGTGTCGGTAGATCCAATGGGGATGCGGCCCGCGAGCAAATACGTGCTACTCTGCGTTGTGCCTTCGCCGGTGAAACGTTATAATAAGACCGTCAGGTGTGTCCGTTTCTATCCGTTTTTCCGTTGCCTATCCGTTGATGACCTCCGACCTGCGCGCAAAACTCCGTCGGCTCGGCGTCCAGAAGGGCGCCGCGAAAATTCAGCCGCCTCATCGCGAGCGTGGAGGCCGCGAGATGGGGAGCATCGAGTCGCTCGTCGACGGCTATTTCATCGACACACCGCTCGGTGCGGCCTTCGTCCACGAAGAAACCTATGCCGTCGATTATTCACACGGCAGCCACGCGCTGGGCGACGTGCTGAGTTTGTCGCCGTCGATCGCGGCACAGATCGGCAACGAGCCTGCTTTTGAAAACGTCGATCTCAGCCGGGTCGTGTTTCTGGACGCCGAAACCACCGGCCTGTCAGGCGGCACCGGCACGTTTGCGTTCCTCGTCGGCGTCGGAGCCTTTCAAAATCCAAATCCCAGACCTCAAACTTCAAACTCCAAACTTCAAATTCCAGCTTCCAACCTCCAACCTCCAACCTCCAACCTCCAATTTCCAATCTCCAATCTCCAATCTCCGCATTTCGTCCTGCGCCAGTTCTTTCTCCGCACGCCTGGCGAAGAGCCGGCCATGCTGCACGCGCTGGCCGATTGGCTCGACACGTTCGACGCGCTCGTCTCGTTCAACGGCCGCGGTTTCGACGTGCCCCTTCTGGAGTCGCGTTTCCGGTTGGCGCGCATGCGGCCGCGCATCCTGCGCGCGCCGCACCTCGATCTGCTCATGCCCGCGCGGCGCGTGTGGCGCGGACGGCTGGAGTCGTGCCGGCTGAAAACGCTCGAGCGAGATATCCTCGACGTGTGGCGCGAGCAGGACGACGTGGATGGCTCCGAGATTCCCTATATGTATATTGACTATGTCCGCTCAGGCAATGCGAGCGAGATGCCGCGCGTCTTGTACCACAACGCCGTCGACGTCCTGTCGATGGTATCGCTTTCGACGCGGCTGATGACTCTGTTTGCCGCATCGTCACGGGACGACTCCGGCGTAGCAGACGGGACGCTGGTCGCCGGCGACTGGCTGGCGCTGGGTAGGTGGCACGACGATTCCGGCCGGGTCGCCGAGGCCGAAGCGGCGCTGCGAGCCTGTCTCGCTTCGCGCCCGGATCTGGAGACCCAGATGCGTGCGCTTCACCGGCTCGGCTTTCTGCTCAAGCGCACGGAGCGGCACGCGGAGGCGCTCGGTGTGTGGGAGGCTCTCAGCGCGTCGCAGACGTGGGAAGGCGCCGAGGCATGCGTCGAGATGGCGAAGCATTACGAATGGCGGGAGGTCGAGCCGGATCGCGCTCGCGCGTGGACGCGCAAGGCCATCCGGATCGCGCGCAGGCTGTCGGCCGGATATGCGCGCGATCGCCTGAAGGCCGAAGTGGCTCATCGCCTGGATCGGCTCAATCGGAAATGCAAATGACTGTATGAAGAGGCTCGCGTGAACATCCTGCTCCTCGACGTCGACGGCGTGCTGGTCGACG
>DASSFZ010000433.1:0-5176 GCA_035693785.1 Anaerolineae bacterium
GACGCGGCGAAGATGCTGACCGGCAACAAGATCACGCGTGAATTAATCGAAGCGGTGGCCGATGCCGCCTCCAAGCCGGCCAAGCCGCTCGACAACACCGACATGGCGCTGGGGTATCGTAAGAAGCTGGCGCGGGTTTACGTGGCGAGAGCACTGACTGAGGCAGTTGGTTTGCCGGTTTGATAGTTTGAATCCCTTCACGCCGCGAGCAATACTCCGGCAAGCTCGCCTCGACCGAGACGAGTTCCTTTTGCTTCTGCGCGGCAAGGACTGAGGCAGGCACCATTCTTCTCGGAGCAGCGCCAGTGTCCTCAGCGTCCCTGCGATGAGATTTCACACAGCCAAATACCGGTGCGTGATGCCGCCCAACGGCCAAGCGATGAGCCGCGCGTTTTTTGCGTCGGCTCCATCGCGTTGTTAGCCCTCTTCGTCTGCAGGCGTAGGGCGCTTCATGAGCTCTGCACATTCCCGCCGAAGCACCGGCACGTCGGTCTGGAGGATCGCCCAGACCAGAGCGTCATCCACGGTCGGGTATTCATGGGTCAACCGATTGCGGAAGTCGATGATCCGACGCGCCCGCGTGATCCTGGCAAATGTCCCCGGTGCGACGCGGGCCAGGGCTGCAACGGCTTCACCGATGATGATGAATTCGCGTTCGACTGACGAGCGAACGAGACGATTCGTTTGATATGCTGCGAGATCCAGATCCCGAACCGCGCTGGCGATTGCGTCGCAGGATTCAAGGATGTCGGTTAATAAGCACGCTCGTCACGCGGCATGGAGCAACTGCTTCGTGCGTTCGATGTCACGGGCGATGTATGGATTCTTTACAGCGCCGGCCATGACCAGATCAATCTCCCGGTTCAACAAAACGCGGAGCTCGTCGAGCATGCCGAAGTACGCATCGACTCGCGCATACGGCTCCATGGGGCCAAAGTCGACGAGCAGGTCCACATCGCTCTCGTCCGGCTTGAAGTCGTCACGTAGCGCCGAGCCAAACGCGTCAAGACGCGTAACCCCGTAACGTGCGCATATTTTCGCTATCGCTTCGCGCTGACCCTTGAGTAAACCGATCACGGAACGCACCTCCTCGCTGATCGTATCCGGAAAGCCGAAGAGACCGCAACCACGGCAGCGCCGTCGCCCCGTGCGCCACGCACCTGAGACTCGCAGGCAGAAGTAGGGCTAACTCGCAAGTTAGTGGAAAATTTCTGCATAATGTCCTACATCTGGAATGCTCTGAAACACGAGTATAAGCCGATTGTGTCGTTCGTCAAGGTGCGTTCGGAGGTTAGCATGGAAAAGCCCGCTCCCAAGTTGCTTGAGAAAGTTCGTGAAGTCTTACGCCTCAAACATCACTCGCCCAAGACCGAGGAATTGCACTACGAAGTTGAAGTGGACGAAGATGTTATTGTGGTGCTGCGCGAACGGGCCCAAAAGAAAGGAGTCACGATTAGCCGTCTCGTCAGTGATCTATTGCGGCAACACATCTTCCCCACCACGTAGACGCAATAAATCGTTGCAATTCCACCGCCAAAGGGAGCGGATTGCATGGACACGCACGCTTTTGTATTCACCGGAGTGGTCGTTCGAGAGGAAGAGGGATTTTCGTCACTTTGCCTCGAATTAGATGTTGCTGCGCAGGGTGAAACGATTGAACAAGCAAGAGACATACTCCTGGAGGCAGTGACACTCTATCTCGAAACCACCGTGAGAGCAACTTGCCTTACCTGCGGCCTGTCCCTCCTGACGAAGACCCGCGCTCAGCAACACCCGAAGCCGTTGTCACCGCGTTCCCAATCATCCCCGCGATCTGAATCCCGCTACGCTACTTTCGATACGACACACCATGCGCGGGTTAGGCCGCGCCACTTTTTGTCTCGTTTGACTCTGCTTCTGAACAACGCCTACCTCTTAGAATCTGATGTTCAGTTCGGCCAATATGACTTCAATGCGGTCTGCCAGTTCCTGTTTGGTGAACGCACGTCGTTTCCACTCCTCTCCAAAGACTTGGCATGCAGCGAACTTATCCTCAGGAAACGGAGCAGTCTTCATCGGCACATTTACGCCATCCGCGATCCGCTGGCGTGGTGCAATCCCGAACAGTATCAAACCCAGCGGCCCATAGGCATCGTCTTTATATTTCATCCACGTAGGAAACTCTTTCAGGATCGCCAGCAGTTCTCTGGCCCCATAGGGATTCCATTCAATAGCGGCGCGTAGTCCTGTAAGCGCCTCTTCCGAGATCGGCATGATTCACCTCTGGCCGGTTGTAATTAGTCCATCTGAACACAAGCCCGAATGCTTAATGGTGTAGTGGAATTCAATGTTGAAAAGCATGATGTGTGGTACTGAGCGGCCTAACGGCTGCGAGCTGAGCGGCGCCGCCAGTCTACATCGAACATGAACTTCGCAGCGGGCGGCGTCCGCTCCAGCGAGTTGTTTGGCCGCTCGGTCTAGTCTCTCGGTTTCTTGGAAGGTGTGTTCCTGCTTGCGATGATGGCTTTACATGCATATATAGGAGCGCCCATGGCATGGGTTGGCACATGCCAGGTTGCGACAGCTTGACCAGCGGCGCGAGCGGCGAATCTTGCCGCGTCCGACTTAGCTTCGCGAGCCGCCGCGTGAGAGCCAAGCGAGAGCCTGCGTACCTCTGCCATTCCTAACTCTCGCTTTCCTTGCGCCCAAGCCCTGATTGCTTCTATCGCTTGGCGCGGGCGATTATCCTTCGGACGTTCCTTTTCAAAGATCGGGAGAACTCGTTCGGCCTCCTTCGCCGCCAAGAGTGCGAACCGCCTGTGATACCGCGAGTTACGCTCCACGAATCGATCAGGCGGGGTCTTTGGGGCTGTTTTTTTCATGGCTAGAAATGCGCCCTCATCATAGTAACCAAACCGGTCCTTTCAAGATGCGGGCTACCCATTCTTTCCGAACGGGGCTCGTACTCACATCTACTGCCTTGCCTCTGATCCTGGCAGCAACCCGCACCCGCCGGGCGGCCTAACGTTGCGGTTCAGCCGCCAGCGAGCGCAGCGAAGCTGGTCGGCTGCAACCGCGTGTGTGCCGCGTTTACGGCGTTCAAAAGCCTGCTTTGGATGCGCAATGACCCTCCCGGCCTGACATTCTCTTGGGGAGATTATTACTGAGCCTGGGATACCCAGCTTGTGGATTTTCCCGCCTGCTGTCCCAGGAACATGCGCAGTTGTGCGCCATGCTCCTGCACATGACGCAGATTGTACAACTGTAGCTCCGCAAAGGGCAGCTCTCCCCAGGCGAACCGGCACAACCGGTAAGCCTGTTCGTTTGACAGAGCGCCAATTGTCTCCTGGCACTTTCGGCGGCAGTATTCCAGGTAGTGGAGCAGTTCCTCGCGCGTATAGGTCCGCGGCAGGACCTCGCCTGGCTCCATCTCAACCAGGTCAAATGGCGCAGGCGGAGCAAAGCCCTCTTCCGCCCCGGTTAAGTATAGGTCCAGCCAGAATAGCGTATGGTAGCCCAGATACCAGAACGCCGAGAAACCGGCTGCCACCCACTGGTCTGGCTGGTCTCCCCACAGGCGCTTTTCCCATAGTTCATCCGGGCAGTCGCGCAGAGCGTCGCTTAACATGTCGATTGCTGCGCCAAACTGGCGCCATAACATCTCATTATCAATGATTGTCATCACCTTACTCCTCAGCTATTCTTCCAGCTTCGTTTCGTTCATCCGACTGGGCAGTTAAGCTGTTTCAGTTGTAATAGCGCGGCTAACTCGGGATTATCCGACGAACATGTCGGATAATATCCTATATGAAGGCTATTATCCGACGTGCGGAGCATAGCATGTATCCGACTTGGGGACAAGATGAGATGAGAGGCACATTACCAGCGCCCGCCGCGCGAGATGAGACGGGCCGAAGTGGAAGCCTTCTCAAACGCCTAGATACCGATGCAGCGTCTCCTTGTCTTGGTGCAGCTCGGCCGGCGTGCCCTCGAACACGATGCGCCCTTTGCTCATCACGTAGGCGCGATCGGCCACACCCAGCGCCATCTCCAGGTTCTGCTCGACGAGCAAGATCGATATCCCCTGCTTGCGCAATTCCTTGAGGATGCGGCCGATTTCCCGCACGATGAGCGGCGCCAGCCCCTCCGACGGCTCGTCCATCAACAGCAAATCGGGGTTGGTCATCAAGGCGCGGGCGATGGCCAGCATTTGCTGCTCGCCGCCGCTGAGCTGCGAGCCCAGGTTCCTCAGGCGCTTCGTCAGCGGGGGAAACACCTCCAGCGTGCGATCCACTGTCCATGCCGGCCGGCCGGGCAGCGGTCTGCGTGCGGCCATCGTCATGTTCTCGCGCACCGTCAGCGTCGGGAAGATGGCGCGCCCCTGCGGCACCAGGCCGACGCCCTTGCGCGCCGTCTTGTGCGACGCGACGTGCGTGATGTCCTCGCCGCGCAAGAGGATGCGGCCCCGGCGCGGCGGCGTGAAGCCGATGATCGACTTGATCAGCGTCGATTTGCCGACGCCGTTGCGCCCGAGCAGCGCAATCACCTCGCCCTGGTTCACCGTCAACGAAAGCCCTTGCAGCACGTGGCTCTCGTCGTAGTACGTGTGAATGTCCTCGACGACCAGCATCAAGACTCCTCTGTAAGCGCCTGCGCCTCCCTGGCTCCCAGATAGATCTCCTGCACCAGCGGATTGGCGCGCACCTCGGCCGGCGTGCCCTCGGCGATCACCTCGCCGTAATGCAGCACGGTGATGCGATCGGCCAGGCTGAACACGACGTCCATATCGTGCTCCACGATCAGCATGGTGAGCGTGCGCGGCAGCGACTCGATCAGGTGCACCATGTCGGCCGTCTCGGCGGGTGAAATGCCGGCCGTCGGCTCATCGAGCAGAAGGACCTTCGGTCCGGTCGCCAGCGCCAGCGCGACCTCCAATGCGCGCTGCTGGCCGTATGCCAGGGCGCCGACGACCTGATCGCGCTGCTCGGCCAGGCCGACGCGGCCGAGCAGCTCTCCGGTCTCGCGCTCGATCGCGTCGAAGCGGCGCGCGTCGCGAAACGGATGGCGCGCTGCGCCGCGCCGGTGCTGCACGGCCAGCCGCGCATTTTGGAACGTGGTCAGGCCCGGGAACAGGTTATTGCGCTGGAAGGTGTGACCCACGCCGAGATTAGCCCGCTCGCTGACGGAGAGGCCGGTG
>DASSFZ010000434.1:0-7009 GCA_035693785.1 Anaerolineae bacterium
GGGCCGGCCGTGTACGACAATACGCTATACCTGGGCGATCTGAGCAGCAACCTGTACGCACTCGATCTGGACGGCCGCGAAATCTGGACACTGCCGAGCGGCACCGAGTTGACGCCTAACAACCCCGAAAACAAGAACCGGTTAGAAGGCATGATTCGCGCGCAGCCGCTCGTCACCGAAGATCGCATTTACCTGGCGACCGGCGCCGGCAAGCTGTACGCGCTGGATCGGGCTACGCACAGCCACGTCTGGACTTTCACCTCGCTGCAAGGCGGCGAGCAGTTTCTGACGACGCCTGTGCTCGTCGGCGAAACGCTGCTCGTCGCGCCGGTACCCTCGGGCGCATCGCCCGTCTACCTGTACGCGATAAACGCGGTGTCGGGTAACGCCCAGTGGCTATTCCCTCCGCGTCAAGAACAGTGAGGCGCCGAAGACGACGCTGAGGGGACACAAGAGGATAACTATGGACTTTCTCATCTCGCCGCTGGTCAACTTGCTCTTGATTTTCTACAGTGTGCTCGGCGCCAGCTTCCCGCTGGCGATCGTCGTCATGACGATCCTGGTGCGTCTGGTCACCCTGCCGCTGACGCTGCCTCAACAGCGATCGATGCGCAAGATGAACGAGCTGCAGCCGCAGCTCAAGGAGCTGCAGAAAAAGTATGCGGGAAACCGGCAGAAACTGTCCGAAGAGCAGATGAAGCTGTACCGCGAGTACGGCGTCAATCCGCTGGGCGGCTGCCTGCCTCTGATCCTGCAGCTTTTTATCATGATCGCGTTCTATCAGGCGATTACCAGCGCGCTGTCGGTGACTCCGCTGCAGATGCTGGGGCTGTCGCAGCGAGTGGGACCGAACATCGCGTCGCTGCTCCCGCTCAATTCGCAGTTCCTCTGGCTCAATCTCAGCCAGCCCGATCCGTTCTTCATCTTGCCTATCCTGGTCGTGGCGACGACCTACCTGCAGCAGAAGATGATGTCGCCCTCCGGCGCGGATCCGAGCCAGGCCTCCATGACGCGCCAGATGAACATCATGATGCCTTTGATGTTCGGCCTGTTCGCGCTTCAGTTTGCATCGGGACTGAGCATCTACTTTATCGTCTCGAATCTCGTGGGCATCGCCCAGTACCTCCTGATCGGGCGCCGGCAGGCGACGGCCGCCGCGGACAGCAAGCCCAAGCCGGCCAAGGCCAAGGCGGCCGTCAAAAAGTAGGCGGTGACTTTCCCGCGCCGCATTGGAGATGCACGTGGAAACACCCCAATCGATCGAAGCCGTTGGCGCCTCGGTTGACGAGGCCATCGAGCGCGCGCTGGACGCGCTGAACGTCACGCGTGAGCAGGTCAGCGTCGACGTCATCGAGCCGGGCGGAGGCAAGACGATGGCACGCGTCCGCGTCACGCTCATGACCCCGATCTCGGCGCCACCTACCCCGCCGGCTATCGCGCCCGAGACCGCCGGCGCGCCGGCCGCGCCGGAAGAGATTCGGATGGCTCGCGAGACGCTGTCAGCCCTGCTGGAGCACATGCATATTCGCGCCGACGTCGAGGCGTATCAGGCTCCGGCTCAAGACGATCAGGACCTCCACGCAGAGGGCGGACTGCCCCTGGTTTTGAACATCAAAGGCGACGACCTGGGCATCTTGATCGGGCGGCGCGGCGAGACGCTGCGCGATCTGCAATACCTCTTGCGCCTGATCGTCGGCCGGCAGGCCGGACGAAACGTCAACCTCGTCGTCGACGTGGAAGGCTACAAAACCCGGCGCGAGCAAACACTGAGGCAACTGGCGCTGCGCATGGCGGAGCGCGCCGTCGCCACGCGCAAGACGGTCATGCTCGAGCCGATGCCGGCCAACGAGCGCCGCATCATCCATCTGACACTGCGCAATCACCCCTCGGTCTCCACGCAAAGCGTGGGCCAGGGCGACGGCCGCAAGGTCACGATCGTTCCGAAGTCGCGCACGCCGTGAGACCAGGTATGCAGGCCCGGTTTCGCGCGCGAAACCGGGCCTGTCTTTCTCCTTGAACAAATCGCGGTTCTTCGTTACAATCACAGCGTCATGCTCTACCTGGCGATCGGTCACGTGTGCCAGGACGTCGTGCCCGGTGGATACGCCCTCGGCGGCAGCGTCACATACGCGACGCTGACGGCGCGCACGTGTGGCTGGTCGGTCGCCGCGATCACACGCGCCAGTTCGCATCTCGACCTGTCGCCCTTGGGTGAAATGGAATGGGTGCGCCTGCCCAGCGGCGCCACGACGACCTTCGAGAATATCTACACGCCATCCGGCCGGATACAGATTTTGCACGCCACCGCCGGACCGATCGGCCCCGGCGACGTTCCGCGCCATCTCCGCCGCGCCGACGTCGTCCACCTCGCCCCAATTGCAGACGAGGTGGATGCAGCGCTCGTCGATGTGTTCGACGGAGCATGGATCGGCGTCACGCCCCAAGGCTGGATGAGGCAATGGGACGCGTCAGGCCGTGTCTCGAGGCGCATGTGGACGAAGGCCGAGTCGATACTGGCCCGCGCCGACGCGACGGTGCTGGGCCTCGACGACGTGGGCGGCGACTGGGATGAGATCGAGCGCTGGGCTGCCGTCGCCCACTTGCTCGTCGTCACGCAAGGCCCTGCAGGCTGCACGGTGTTCGAGCGAGGCGCATCGGCCCAGGTTCCCGGTTACCCGACGACCGAAGTCGATCCGACGGGCGCGGGCGACATCTTCGCGACGGCGTTCTTCACGCAGTTGCGCGACACCGGCGACGCCTTGCTCGCCGCACGCTTTGCCAACTGTGTGGCCGCGCATTCCGTCACGCGGCGCGGTCTGGCCGGCGTGCCGACGGCGGCCGAGGTGCAGCAGTGTCTGGCTGTGCTCAATAACTGAATGGCACACATCTACGCCTTCGCCAATCAAAAAGGCGGCGTCGGAAAGACGACCACGGCGGTGAACCTGGGCGCTTATCTGGCCGCGAGCGGCAAACGCGTCCTGTTGATCGATCTGGATCCACAGGCGAACGCCACGAGCTCGCTGGGTATCGCCAAGAGTCAAGTCGAGAAGTCGATCTACGACTCCCTCATCGGCGACACGCCCTTGACGGACGTCGTCCAGTTGACGAAACGCGTGCATCTCGACCTGGCGCCGTCGGCGACGGCGCTGTCAGGCGCTGAAGTGGAGCTGGTGACGATGCCGAGCCGCGAGAAGCGGCTCAGACGCGTCGTGGAAGGCGTGTCGGCCAGCTACGACTACTTGTTGGTCGACTGCCCGCCGTCGCTGGGACTGCTCACTGTCAACGCGCTGGTCGCCGCGCACGGCGTGATCGTGCCGGTGCAGTGCGAATACCTTGCCCTGGAGGGCCTGACCCGTCTGATGCAGACGATTGGCATCGTGCGCAAGTCGCTCAATCCGAGGCTGACCGTGCGCGGAATGCTGATGACGATGTACGACGGGCGCACCCGACTCTCGCAGCAAGTCGTGGACGAAGTGCGCAAACATTTTCCGGACCGCGTGTTCGACACCGTCGTCCCGCGCAGCATCCGGCTGGGTGAAGCGCCGTCGTACGGCGAGCCGATCCTGTCGTATGCGCCGTCGTCGTCCGGAGGCCAGGCCTACGCGCAACTGGCCGCCGAATTGCTGGCAGCGGACAACGGCCAGTTAGTTCCTCAAGTTCCTTGAGTCCCATGAGCAGGAACTTAAGGAACTCAGGCGAAACGACACGATGAGCGCCAGGAAGAAAACCGGACTCGGCAAGGGACTCGGCGCGCTGCTGCCTGAAACCGACGTCACGGCCGGCCTGAGCGAAGCACCGGTCGGCGCGATCTCGCCGAACCCGAACCAGCCGCGCGCATCCATCGACGAGAACGATCTACGCGAGCTGGCCCACTCGATCCGCGAGCATGGCGTGATTCAGCCGCTGGTCGTCGCGCGCTCCGGTGAAAACGCCTATACGCTGATCGCCGGCGAGCGGCGCTGGCGAGCGGCCCAACTGATCGGGCTGGACAGCGTGCCGGTGGTGGTGAAGGATGTCGTGCCCCAGCAGATGCTCGAGCTCGCGCTCGTCGAAAACGTCCAGCGCGCCGACCTCAATCCGCTCGAAGAGGCGTCGGCGTACCGGCAACTGGTCGAGGAGTTCGGGCTGACCCAGGAACAGGTGGCGCAGCGCGTCGGCAAAAGCCGCGTCGCCGTGGCAAATACCCTGCGCCTGCTCAAGCTGCCTGATGCGATCCAGAAGCGTCTCGCCGACGCGTCGATCAGCGAAGGCCACGCGCGCGCGCTGCTCATGCTCAACGATACGGCGCACATGCAGCGCCTGGCGAGCCGGATCGTGAGCGACGGTTTGAGCGTGCGCCAGGTCGAAGAGCAGGTGCGCCGCCTGAACGCGGGCAGGCCGCAGACCCGGAAGCGCAAAGCGTCCGGCACCGTCTCCGCAAACACGCGAGCGCTGGAAGATCGGATGCGCCGCGCGCTCGGCACCAAAGTCGGTCTTTACCGCTCCAGTCGCGGTGGCAAGATCGTCATCCAGTTCTATTCGGAAGAGGAGCTAGACGCAATCTACCGCCGTATCGTTCAGGAAGATTAGTGCCTTGCCAATCAACTTCATCTTTTCCAGCAAAGATTTGCCACGGAGACACGGAGACACTGAGTTCTCTCTGTGTCTCTGTGCCTCAGTGGCTTTTATCCACCTCTCGGGTTCCGGCTTGTCCGGGTTAGGGAGAAAGGCGGCGAATGTCCACCCATCCGATCGTTCATGAGAAAGTCGACCAGGCCATCGGCGTGCTGCAGGAGAAGAACATCGACGTGTGGCTGACCTTCGTGCGCGAGACCACGCTGATGCGCGATCCGGCGCTGAATTTGATCGTCAGCCCGGCGCTGGAGCTGACCTGGCATTCGGCTTTCCTACTCACCCAGCGAGGCGACCGCATCGCCATCGTCGGCCGCTTCGACAAAGAGAACGTCGCCGGCCTGGGCGATTGGCGCGAGGTGATCCCCTTCGACCAGGGCATCGGCAAGCCGCTGCTCGACACGCTGCGCCGCCTGAACCCGCAGAGCATCGCCATCAACACGAGCGAGAGCGACCCGGCCGCCGATGGCCTCTCGCACGGCATGTGGACGACGCTGCTCGACATCCTGAAAGGGACGCCGTACACGCGAATGATCTCGGCCGAAGACATTATCAACGCGCTGCGTGGGCGCAAGACCGCCACCGAGATCTCCCGCGTCAAGGATGCTATCGTGGATACCGAGGCGATCTTCGACGAGATTACGGCCACCCTGCGGCCCGGCCTCAGCGAAATCGAGATCGCCGAATTCACTCACGATCGCATGCAGGCACGCGGGCTGACGACGGCCTGGGACTACGATTACTGCCCGGTCGTGGACGCCGGTCCCGAATCGCCGGTCGGTCACGCCGCGCCGACGCAGTTGCAGACGCAGCGCGGGCGCCTGCTGCACATCGACTTCGGCGTGACGAAGCACGGCTACGTGTCCGACATGCAGCGCACCTGGTATCTGCTGCAAGAGGGCGAGACGAAGCCGCCCGCCGAAGCGCAGCGCGGATTCGACGCGGTGCGCAGCGCGATCCTGGCCGGCGCGGACGCGCTCCGTCCCGGCGCGAAGGGCTGGGAAGTCGATCGGGCGTCGCGCTCCACCTTGATCAACGCCGGCTACCCGGAGTACCTTCACGCGACCGGCCACCACATCGGCCAGACAGTGCACGACGGCGCGACAGTGCTCGGCCCGCGTTGGGAGCGCTACGGCGAGTCGATCAACGGCCTGGTGGAGCCGGGCAATATCTTCACGCTGGAGCTTGGCGTGCACGTGCCGGACCTGGGTTTCGTCGGGCTGGAAGAAGACGTGCTGGTGACGGACGGCGGGATCGAGTGGCTGAGCAAGCCGCAGACCGAGCTGATCTGCGTGTAACTCTGGACGCACCTGTCACACGGCCGCCCGACCCGGGAGGGCTGAATTGGAAATCTCAACCGCTTCCCGCTGTTCATGCGCCGATTTCCACCCAGGCCCGAACCCACCGCCGGCGAGCCACCGGCTGCGGCGACCATCGCGCAACCCAGCTCCGAGGCGCCTGCCCCAGCCGAGGCAAGCGCACTCGTCGAGCCAGCCGCCTCGGCGATCATCGAGCAGCCACGCCCGTACACACTCCGGCCGGACGTCACGCCAAAACAGGCGCTCCTGGCGGCAGCAGCCGTGGCCAGATCTTTCCGATCGGCCTGGCGTTGGGCTGGCTATATTGGCGCTACGGCGCAGAAAGCAGCATGCTGGCGCACGAGCTTTTCAACGTGCTAGGGCTGCTCCTCACCCCTACGCTGATGACGTGACCCAGACCGAATAGACCTGGCAGGTCTTCGAGACCTGCCAGGTCTGTGGCTCAGGATTTCTAGATGCAGCCGCCCCAGACGGCCGGCGGCAATGTGTACAAAGAACGGCGCGCTACTACTTCACGGGCAAAAGAGGGCATTCGAAGTAAGGCGGTGGCCCCCCGGCAGGCGAGCCGGCGGCGATGGTGAGGTGCCCGAGGCTGTAGTGGAACAGGATGTCGGCGTAAGACATCAGCACCGGAACGGTTCCGTGAGCGTCGAAGCCGGCCTGCGTCCAGGTCACCGTGTGTGTGAACCAGCGGCCGCCGTCATAGTTCGGGTTGCCGGGGGCGGCCTCAGCCACGGGTAATTGTCCCGCCGCGTTGCTGTTGGTAATGACGAAGAGCTTGTCGAACGACTGGGGATTGCTTTCGCCCGGCGCCGGGAGACCAGCCGCTCCCTTGGTCCCCCAGACCTGACCATCACCGTACACGGCCGGGCCGAAATTTGGCTGGCCCGGATTGGCGGCGGCAGGCGCGGCGAATGCCAGCACGAGAGCGAGCGCGAAAGAGACGGCTGAGATCTTGCGAAACATGGCTTTCCTCCTGAAAGAGATTGGATGGTCGGGAAGTGAACCTCCCGTATAGCATCAGCGTACAACTTCGATGTTACAAGGCACTTCCGAGGAGATTACGCATTTATTACAAC
>DASSFZ010000435.1:0-7892 GCA_035693785.1 Anaerolineae bacterium
GTCGGACAGGCCCCAGGCGATGAAGCCGACAAAGACGACGACCAAGCCCAGCGCCACGAACGCGGCTTTCGGCGGGCCGGATCGAGTTTCAGAAAGGCCGCTCTGACTCATAGTAGATATTCGTCATAGATTCTGTTTCAGATCGCGCTCGACGCGATCGGCGTACTCGTCCCCGCCCGGGGCGCTCCTCGCCGGCGGGATCGGCTGCGTCGCTCGACCCTGCCGGGTCATGCGCCGGATGACGATCAACGCGAACGCCCCGCCGAGGATCGCCACGACGACCGGCCCGATCCACAAGATCGGCGTTTCGGCCCGCGGATCGGCCTTGACGCGCAACCCGAAGCGATCGACGAAGATCTGGACGATCTCTTCGTCGCTCTTACCTTCTGCCAGGTACTGCGCAATCTGCGCCTTCCATTGCACGCAGGCCGGGGTCTGGCACACGTCTAGCGGCTCGTTCTCGCACACCGGGCAGTATAACTGCGCGGCGACGCGGTTCACGTCGTCGGCCGACGGCTGTCTCTCCGGCGCCGGCGTCTGCGCCGAGGCCGAGGCAACCGTCAACAATCCAGCCAACAAGCTAGCCAGGAGTGCAGCGCAGGCTGAAGCCTGCACTCCAGTTGCGAGAGGTCGTTGAATTCGTTTCACCGACCCGCCTCTCCGACGACGAGACTTCTGCTGCGCGATTTGACGGCAACCGTCGCCGCCGCGCCGGAGGGCCACATCGCCGCCAATGTGCCGACGATCAGCACCAGGCCGCCGATCCAGATCCAGTTGACCAGCGGATTGACAAAGACCTTCAGCGTGCCGAAGCCGCCTTCTTCGCCCATGAACAGGACGTACAGGTCTTCCGCCAGCGTCGAGCGCAGCGCGGGCGGAAGCAGGCCGCCGCCCTGCTGGAAGATCTCGCGATAAGGCCGTGGATCCATCACTTCAAGCGGCCCGCCCGCCACCGACAACAGCACGTTCCCGACGAAGACCGTAATGTCCGGCTCCTTTTCCGGTACGTACATCTCCGAGCCTTGGTAGATGATAGTGTAATCGCCGATCGTCACCGATTCGCCCGGCCGCAGCCCGCGCTCCGTTTCTTGCTGGTACATCATCGTGCCGATCACGCCGATGCCCATCAGGATGATGCCGATGTGAATCACGTAACCGCCGTAGCGACGGCGGTTGCGCGCGATCAGGCGGCCGAGCGCGGTGAGCGGCGACTCGGCGCTCAGCTTCATGCGCGCGCGCACGCCCCGGTACAGCTCCTCGAGCGTGACCAGTCCGGCGTACGCGATCACGCCGAATCCGGCCAGTGCGCCCAGACTGCGGAAGCCGAGCACGAACAGCACGGCGACGACGACGAGCGCGACCAGCGCCGCCTGCCACGTCATACGCACCAGCGCCTGCGGCGATGACTTGCGCCAGGCCAGCAGCGGGCCGACGCCCATCAGCAGCACCAGCGCCGTCACCTGCGGGCCGATCAGCGCGTTGAACACCGCCGGACCCACCGTCAGCTTCTCGCCGATGATCAGCTCGGAAAACATCGAGTAGTACGTGCCGAGGAACACGGTGAAGGTAATCGTCAGGAACAGGAAGTTATTGAGCACGAAGGCAAACTCGCGCGACCAGAGTGATTCCAGCCTGTTCTCGCTCTTCAAGTAATTCCAGCGCCAGATGACGAGCGCCGCCGAGCTGATCAGCACCAGCCCGGTGAAGGCCAAAAACGGGTAGCCCAGCGACGAGCGGGCGAACGAGTGCACCGACGAGATCACGCCGGTACGCGTCATGAACGTGCCGAGGATCATCAGGCAGAAGGTCATCACGATCAAGATCATGTTCCAGATCTTGAACATCCCGCGCTTCTCCTGAATCATCACCGAGTGGACGAAGGCGGTCGCCGTCAGCCACGGCAGCAGCGCCGAGTTCTCGACCGGGTCCCAGCCCCAGTAGCCGCCCCAGCCCAGCACGTCGTAGGCCCAGCGCCCGCCCAGCAGCAGCCCCAGCGACAGGAACAGCCACGCCAGCAGCGTCCAGCGGCGCGTCGCCTTGATCCAGGCCGCGTCGGACGCCGTCGATCCGCCGAGCAGCGCGGCCATGCCGAACGCGTAGGGGATCGTCAACCCGACGAAGCCGAGGTAGAGCAGGGGTGGGTGGATAATCATGCCCCAGTGGCGCAGCAGCGGGTTGAGGCCCTGCCCGTCGGCCGGCGTGAACGACCTGGCGCCGGCCGGCGCGATGACGGCCGCGCCCACTTCTCCGTCGGCGCCCAGCCATAGTCGCTCGAAGGGGTTGGCGAAGAACAGCGACAGGAACAGGAAGAAGAGCTGTGTGCCCATCGACACGACGATCACCCACGGCTCCAGATCGCGGTTGCCGCGCCACTCTTTGACGAACAGCGCGAACACGAACAGCGACATCAGCCAGGCGAAAAACAAGACCGAGCCGTTCTGGCCGCCCCACAGCGAGGTGATCTTCAGGACCGTGAGCTGGGCGCGGTTGCTGACGCGATAGGTGTATGCCAGGTTGTAGTTGTCGGTGAGGTTAGACAATATGACCATCAGGCAGGCGATGGTCAACAGCGGCGCGATGGTGAGCGCCGCGTAGCGCGCGCTGGCCACCCAGGTGGGTCGTTTCGTTGCGCCGCCGTAGGCCGCCGCGCCGACGGCGTAGGCCGCCGAGGCGAACGCGAGCACGAGCGCGATCAATCCGATGTCAACGATCACGAGACACCTCTCTCCCTTGGCTCAAGACTTCCGAAGTCTCCAAAGACTTCGGAAGTCTGGCGACGGTCAATTTCCCTGCGCCTGTTCGGGGAACTGCTCTTCGTAGCGGGTGGGGCACTTGAGCAGGAGCGTGTCGGCGTAGAACGCGCCGTCCGCGCTCAGGCGGCCTTCCATGATCGCCTGCGCATCATCCTGGAGCAGCTCGGGCCGCGGCCCTTCGTACACGATGTGCAGCGGCGTCTGCCCGACGACCGGTTGGAATACGCCGTCCATCTCGACGGCATCGACGACGTCAAACTCCACGATGGGCGTCTGCGAATTGACGTACGTGCGGACGCTGTCGCCGATGACCGCGCCGGAGATGCGCACGTTCTGATCCTGAAACTCCGCTCCCTTCGCGCGCAGCTCGTCGACGGTCAGGAAGTACTGGGCGCCGCCGGCAAAGCCTCCAGCAATGACCAGAATGACGGCCATGGTGAGCAGCGCACCGCCCAAAAGGAATTTGGGTTGCATCAGACTCTCCTCCAGGTTTCGTTATGTGACCGGGTGGGTATTCACAGATGAAGTTATACCCTACCCGAACGGGTAGTGTCAATGCGGTGTATCATCTATTTTAATTGACATTTGTCAGCGGATCAACCTCACCGGGGAATGGGGCGCATTTCAATTCTGGGGCGAATCGGCGGGCTGGCTGCTTGACCTCACCCCCGGCCCCTCTCCTGACGACGAAACGGCTGTCGTCAGGAGAGGGGGGAGGGGGGTGAGGCAATATCCGCCACCAACCTGAAATGCACGCAGGGAATCCAGCGAGCCAGAAACGGGCGCGACGACTGCCAGCGGAAAGACGACGGCGCGAATCACGCCTGGGCGTCGAGCAGAATTTTGATCTCCCAGGCGCCGCTCTCCAGTCTTTTCTCAGCCCGGAGTTTGCTTCGCTCGATGAAGGACAGAATCTGCTCGTTGCTGTAGTGCACGGTCGCCAGGAAATAGCGAATCCCGTGCGCGAGGGCATACTCGACGATGTGCTGCACGAGGATGGTTCCTAACCCGCGCCGCTGATACTCGTCGATGACCGTCACCGCCGCCTCTGCCGTGTCCGGCTTCGCGGGACCGACGACCGCGTATCGCGCGCTGCCGATGATGTGCTCCTCGCCATGCTCTTCGATGACCGCGACGATCGCCATCGTACTGTGGCCGTCGACGGTTGCGAAGCGCCGCGCTTCGACGTCAGACAGCAAGGCGCGCTGGTCGAGAAAGCGCAGGAAGACGCTCTCCGGCGAAAGCCGCTCGAACGCCTCCTGGAGCCGGGGCGCATCGTCGGGCCTAATCGGGCGAAGCGTCACGGTCGTACCATCGCGCAGCGTGACTCTTTCTGGATATGACCTCTGGCTCATAGGTGCTTGCTCCCCGGAACAACAGCCGACCTTCGCTGGGAACGGTGCAGACACTGGTCACATTATACCTGAGTCGGGCGATCGGCTGGGTGTTCGTCGCAGGATTGACGACCTATGCCAGGCGCAATGTGGACAAAGGCTCAACACGTGCGATAATTAGGGCATCCTCGCTTGTGTCGGATCATGGGCCGTTAATGCCAGACCCGAGGGATTGGATAGGCATGGTGCGCCTATCCTCGACTGGCTGAATCAAGTTCAGACTTCCGAAGTCTGCAAGACTTCGGAAGCCTTCGAGGAGACCAACGTATGCGCGTCGTTATCACCGGAGGAACCGGACTCATCGGCAGGGCACTGGCATCCAGCCTCGCAGCGGACAGGCACGACGTCATCATTCTAAGCCGCAATCCGAAGTACGCTCGATCGCTTCCCAAGGGTGTGCGTGCCGAACAATGGGATGGGCGCACGGCGAGCGGCTGGGGTCACCTGGCCGACGGCGCGGACGCAATCGTCAACCTGGCCGGCGCGAGCATCGCGGGCGACGGTCTCGTGGGCGTTTTCTTGCAGCGCTGGACATCTCGGCGCAAGCGCCTGATCCTGGAGAGCCGTTTGAATGCGGGGCGCGCCGTTCTGCAGGCGATCGAGGCAGCGAAAAAGAAGCCAGGCGTTCTGGTGCAGGCGTCTGCCATCGGTTACTACGGCGCTGCGCGCGAGGAAGCGCTGACCGAGGACGATACACGCGGCTTCGATTTTCAGGCGCGCGTGGTGTGGGATTGGGAGGTGTCTACTTCGCAGGCCGAGGTGATGGGCGTGCGGCGCGTGGTGACTCGTTCCGGCCTGGTGATGAGCCGGAATGGCGGCATGTTGCCCGTCATCGCGCTCCCCTTCAAGTTCTTCCTGGCTTCGCGGCTGGGCAGCGGCCGGCAATGGTTCTCGTGGGTGCACGTCGCCGACGAGGTCGGCGCGATTCGCTTCCTCATCGAAAATCCGACGGCGCGCGGGCCGTTCAACCTCACGGCGCCGGATGCGATCACGAATGCGCAACTGACCCGCCTGCTGCGACGCATCCTGCGGCGGCCGCCGTTCATCCCGGCGCCGGCTTTTGCGCTGCGCCTTCTGCTCGGCGAGAAGTCGACGCTCATCCTGGCGGGACCGCGCCCGGTGCCGAAGCGCCTGACGGAGATGGGCTATGCTTTCAAGTTCCCGCAAGCGGAAGCCGCGTTCAGGGATTTGCTGTCGAAAGGAAAGAGGTAATCCGTGACTCGAAAGGAATCTCAGCTCGAGTCCATTGCCCTGGGCGCGACGGACGTGCGTGTGCCGCCGATCGGCATCGGCACGTGGCAGTGGGGCGACACGCTGGTGTGGGGTTATGGTCGCGGCGGCTACACCGACGCCGACCTGCGCGCGGCGTTCGACGCGTGCCTGGTGAACGGCATCGACTTCTTCGATACGGCAGAAGGGTATGGCCGTGGGCGATCCGAACGTCTGCTCGGCGAATTCATTCGCGCTTCCGGCCGGCCGGCCATCGTGGCGACGAAATTCATGCCGCTCCCGTGGCGGCTTCGACACGGCAGCCTAGTTGCCGCGCTGAGACGAAGTCTTGGCCGGCTGGGACTGGCGCGTGTCGATCTTTACCAGATCCACTGGCCGTTCCCACCGCGCTCGGTCGAGACGTGGGCGGGTGCGCTGGCTGACGCAGTCGAGGCCGGGCTGGCGCGCGCGGTGGGCGTCTCGAACTTCAGCGCGGGCCAGATGCGGCGCGCGCACCAGGCGCTGGCCAGGCGCGGCATCCCGCTCGCCTCTAACCAGGTCGGATATAGCCTGCTGCAGCGCGGGCCGGAGCGAAGCGGGCTGCTGGCTGCCTGCCGCGAACTCAACGTCACACTCATCGCCTACAGCCCGCTCGCCAAGGGCCTGCTCACCGGCAAGTACTCGCCCGAGCACCGTCCGAGCGGCGTGCGCCGCTGGATGTGGAGCCGGGAGAAGCTGGCCCATGCCCAGTCGCTCGTCGCGCTGCTCCGGCATATCGGCGAGAGCCACGGCGGCAAGACGCTGTCACAGGTTGCGCTCAACTGGCTGATGTGCAAAGGCGCGCTGCCTATCCCCGGCGTCAAGAACGCGCGCCACGTATCAGACAACTTGGGTGCGGTCGGTTGGCGGTTGACGGATGAGGAAGTTGCCGCGCTCGACGCTGCGAGTGAACGGGTCGTGTAGAAGCCATGTCGAAAGCAGCGCTCAACGCACAGGCGCCGGACTTCACCCTCGACGACTTCGAGGGCCATCCGGTCCGGCTGTCGGATTATCGGGGTCGTAAGAATGTCGTGTTGGTGTTCAACCGTGGTTTCTTTTGACCGTTCTGCCGCCGGCACATGGCGCAGTTGCGCCGCGATTATCATCGCTTCGTCGAGCGGAACGCCGAAGTGATCGTCGTCGGGCCGGATGACGCGAGCGCCTTCGCCGACTACTGGCGCGAGGAGAGTTTGCCTTTCATCGGCCTGCCTGACCCGGGCGGCAGCGTGCTGAAGCGCTACGGCCAGGAATTCAACCTGTTCAAGCTCGGCCGCATGCCCGCGCAGGCTATCGTCGACAAGGCCGGTCGAGTGCGCTACCTGCACTACGGCAGGTCGATGAGCGACATTCCCTCCGGCGAACAACTGCTGGACATTCTGGACGAGTTGAACCGGCAGGATGAGCGTGCCGCAGCCAAAAGACAAACCACGGATGACAAGGATATATAGATTCTTCCCCGATGATCACCAGCACCCGTAACCCGCGCATCGTCGCGGCGCGCAAGCTCGATCAGCGCAAGCAGCGCCGCGAGCAGGGACGCTTCCTGGTCGAAGGGCTGCAACTGCTGCACATGGCGCTCGATGCGGGGGCGCGCCCCATCGAAGTGTTCTACTGCGAAGAGCAATTCGACGGGCCGGAAGCGCCTGCGCTGCTCGAGCGCTTTCGTGAGAGCGGCGCGGGCCTGCTTGCCGTCTCCCCAAACGTGATGCGGGCGCTCTCGGAGCGCGATGCGCCGCAGGGTCTGGTCGCCACGCTCGCGCTGTTTGAGACGCCGCTCGAGAAGATTCGTCTGGCCGGTAACGAGCTGGTCGTCGTGCTGGATCGGTTGCAGGACCCCGGCAACATGGGAACGCTGATCCGCACTGCCGACGCGGTCGGCGCGGCGGCGGTCGTTTTGATCGAGCCGTGTGTCGATCCATTCGACGCCAAGACCGTGCGCGGCAGCATGGGGTCGCTGTTCAACGTGCCGCTGGCTCACACGGCGGATGTCCCGGGCCTGTTCGATCGGCTGCGCCGATCCGGCCTGCGCCTGGTTGGCGCCGATGCGCGGCTGGGTGAAGCGTATGGCCACGGCCTGCTGCAGGGCGGCGTCGCGCTCGTGCTGGGTAACGAGGCGCGAGGGCTGTCGGACGACGTGCGCCGCCACGTCGACGCCTGGGCGCGGTTGCCGATCGCCGGCAAGGCTGAGTCGCTCAACGTGGCGGTGGCGGGCGGCGTGCTGATGTATGAATGGCTGAGAGCGAATCGGAACGAATAAGGGTGGCCAAACCTACTATTGCCACGTGCGCAGTAACGCGACGACGTTGATCAATTGCTCAGGCGACAGAATCCCTTCGAAACCATCCATCGCCGTTCCCGGCCGGCCGGCCAGTATGAAGTCGATGAGTTCCTCGTCGCTCTTTGACTGGATGAAAGTATTGCCGCGCAGGTTTTTTCCGATTCCCCCGGTGCCGTCGGGTGCGTGGCACGACGCGCAGTAAGCCGCGTACAACTCCTT
>DASSFZ010000436.1:0-2421 GCA_035693785.1 Anaerolineae bacterium
GTGCAACGCGACCGGACGTCTCGTCTCCCGAAGTGCTCAAGCAGGCGCTGCTCATGGCGAGGACGATTGCTCGTCCCGATCCAGCGCAGGGCGGATCGAGCGGCCTGCATATCCAAGAGGTGCTCGAGCGGCTTGGGATCGCGGACGTAGTCGCCGCGAAGACCATCCTGTGCAGTCGTCCTGACAGGGCGGACGAGATGCCGGCGAACCGCGTGGCGGGCGGGGATGCCGAGATCGCGCTGCGTCAGATTCAAGAGCTCCGTGCCGTGCCTGGAGTTACCGTCGTCGGACCGTTTCCGGGCGACCCTGATGGAAGGTTCCTTTTCTCCGCCATTCTGGTCAGCGAAACCGCTCGCCAGAAAGCAGGACAGCAGCTGATCGCATTCCTTATGGCCCCCGGCGCCAAAGCGGTGATGAAGAACAAAGGAATGGAACCGTTCTCGGCCGCTCGTTGATTGACGGGAACGCCGGCGCGGTCCAGAGGAGGAGCTTATGCGCCAGAGCCTGCGGAAATGCATTGTTGTCGTAATCGTCGGGATTGCCCTCGTCATGCCAGCGACGGCTGGGCAGCAGGTGTCGCCCGACAAACTCGGCATCACAGTGACCGTGCTCGGTTCCGGGGGCGGTCCCAATCCCAATCCGAAGCGATTCGGGCCGAGCATCCTCGTACAGGCCGGACGGCAGACGCTACTTTTCGATTGCGGTCGCGGCGCGACCATCCGACTCGCGCAAATCGGCATGCTGCTCGGGGAGGTCCGCAACGTTTTTCTGACGCACCTCCATTCGGATCACATCATCGGCTTGCCGGATCTTTTCTTGACCGGGTGGGGCGCTCAGGGGCGCAAGACGCCGTTGCGCGTCTGGGGACCCGCAGGCACCACGCAGATGATGGACCACATGCAGAAGGCGTTCGAGTTCGATATTCGAATACGCCGCGATGTCGACGAGAAGTTTGTGAAGGAAGGAATCTTGGCGTCGAGCACCGATATCAAGGAGGGAGTGGTCTTCGCAGAGGACGGCGTGACCGTCACGGCGTTTCTCGTCGATCACAGGCCGATCGAACCGGCGTTCGGTTATCGAGTCGACTACGGCGGGCGATCGGTTGCGATGTCAGGCGACACGCGGTTCTCCGAGAACCTAATCAAGTTTGCGCGGGGCGTCGATGTCCTCGTTCACGAAGCTATCGATCCTAAAGAGGTGCGCGCCCGGCTGAGCAAGATGGCCGCTACTCAGGAAGAAATTGACAACATCGTAGCCCATCACATCACTGCGGAGGAAGCTGGCGTCGTGTTCTCGCGGGTCAAGCCGCGGCTGGCGGTGTACGCACATATTTCGGATGCTGACCTCATCACACCGGCGCGCAAATCTTATTCCGGACCGCTCGAGGCGGGTGAGGATTTGATGACGATCGAAATTGGCGAGACGGTCGCCGTGCGCCGTGCGAACCGATAATCCAGCGCGCTATTCCCCGACTCCGCCTCATCGACACTGTCGAGAGCCGGGCCTGGCGAGTTCGATAGTGAAATCACCCTCCGCTCGAAGTGATTGAAGACGCAAAATGGATTCGACCGCTGGGTGTTCGGGACGATATTCGCAACTGGCTGATCTGGTCGGGTGACGCAGCCTGGTGCTACGTGCCGAGGTGGCGGCGCAGGAACGCGATCATCTTCTTGAGCTCGTCGTCGCGCTGAGTCGCGTTGGTGAAGTAGGTGTTGTGGCCACCTCCTTCGTAATAGTGCGCCTCGATGGGCTTCCGGTTCCGCACCAATGCCGCCTCGAACTCACGCGCCAGCGCGATCTGTGTGTTGACGCCTCCACCATCGGCTGCTCCGTCCGCGGTACCGTGCAAGAGCAACATGGGCACATTGAATTCGGTGGCCCTGGTCACCGGCCGATATCCATGGCCCGCTGCGTGAAGAACAACAGCTTGCACGCCGCCTACCGCGAGCAAATATTGCAACGTTTCGCCGCCGCCACGGGAATGCCCAACGAGGCCAAGCCTATCGGCTCGTGCGTCTGGAAGCGCACGAGCCGCCTTCACCACCACATCGATGTACTGGACTGCTTCTGGATAGGCGTCACGCGTCAATGGTGGTATCTGCGGACACGGAATGGGCAGCGTCACGCCTTGTGCGCCGCCCCCGCTTCCTCCGGAAAACCAGCACGCCGCGACAGCAAGGAACCCGCCGCGCGCCAAATCCTGAGCCCATCGCACGTACTCTTGGGCGAATCCATGGGTGCCGTGCAGAACCACGACGACAGGATGGGGACCCGGGGATGAAGGTCGTGCGACGGCCGCCAGCATCACTCCGAGATCAGGATCCGAGATCCGGAGCCACTGAACGGCCAGGTTGTCCGTTCCCGCTGGGGCGTCGACTTCGGAGACGAGCGGCCGACTCTTCGAGCCACCTCCGACTGTCT
>DASSFZ010000437.1:0-7535 GCA_035693785.1 Anaerolineae bacterium
CATTCTCTCGAGCGTGCCTATCGGCCATACGGTATCGAGGTGCAGGAGGGCGAGCACACGGCCCGAACGGCCATCGCCCGGCCAGTCTGCAATCAGTTGATCGCCAGCGGTCGCCGACGGGATGCGATGCGTCGCCAGCCCCAGCTCGCGAAACTTCGCTTCCGTGAAGGCCGAGCACCGATCGACGGCCGCTTTGTCGGTCGAGGGCGATTCAAGTGCGACGAGCTGCTTGAGCAGCGCGAGCGCGTCGGGCAGTCGCCGGGTGCACGCGGCGAGCAGGTCGTTCATCGGAACTCCCTTCTTAGCTCCAAACTCCAAATTTCAAACTCCAAAGTGCCACTCTTCCGAGCGCTTACAAATACTCAGGGAATCGAGTCAGGGATCGCAGCGACGAGCTGAATAAGCGGCTGGGTGACGCCGCGCAACTGGTCGATCACCGGGCCGAGGCCCTTCTGGCCGAGCGGGATGGCGACCGGCTGGTCGAAGACGACCGGGATTTCGTTGCTCACCGGCACGACCATGCTGATGCGAATGGGTAGTGATAGGTTCTGCGGCAGCGAGAGAGAGACTGTGCCGTTGATGTGTCCAAAAGACCCCAGCGAGAAGCTGGCCGGGATGGCCAGCGGCACGGGGGCGGTGGTCACGGCGGTCACATTTTGGTCGACCGGCAGATCGAAGCGCACCGGCACGCGCTGGTCGATGTGGATGGTGTCCTGGATGACGGCCGCGCCCAGCGAGGAAAAGGCCGTGTCGAGCTGCGTCAGCACGCCGTTCAGCGTCGCCTTGATGCTGCCGATCTGGCTGATCAGAACCAGGACGACGACGATCAGGACGATGTTGACGGCGAGCGACATGACGATCGTGACGTTCTTCAGGGCGTTCCAGATGCGCTGCGAAATGGACACGGCAACCTCCTCAGAACTCGATTCCGGAGTGCAGGCGCGAATCTTATCATTACCGCCCTGTGAGTGCAAACGGCATATCAGGATGTGGCGATCATCATCTCGCCCCGGCAAGCCGCCGGTGCCGCAGTGTTGCGCTCAGTGCGTCCCGTTGTAAAACGTTGGCGTGACTGGCCGATGGAGAAGTACGGCTGGTGCTGACAAAATGACAGGCTACGTCGGCTATTGACCATCTGGCCGACTGCTGGGTCGCGAGTATCTGCCTCAATGCGGCACTGAGGAGTGTGTCTGTTAGTTATGTAAATGTTTGACGTGAAACAATGGCCGTGCACAATAAAGGAACATACTCAGACCTTAGACACTTCCTGCGCCACGACGTTTATAGCCCCGTGGTCCCTTTGCAGTACCCCATCGACTATAACGAAGAGGCCGTGGATAGCGTCTCGATATTGAGCATAGACATCGGGCGCGATCACCACGTTGACCATGCCATCGGGGTCTTCTACAGCGAGAAAGCCATAACCCTTGGCCGTAGGCGGATGCTGGTGCGCCACGACCACGCCGCCAATCCTCACACGCTGGCCGTTCTTGAGATAAGGCAAGTCTTTGATCGAGCGTGCCCCGGCCCGCGTGAAGGCATCTCGCCGTAGTGAAGTCAAATGCCCTTCAAGGCTAACACCTGTCGCCGCGAAAGCGGTCGATAAGCGTGTCGGCTTGTCCATTGGCTTGAGGCGCGGGCGTTCGTCAGGGCTATGCAAAGGCATTTCGCGGGGCCGCCGTGCGAGGCGATAGGCTTCGGCCATGTCCCATAACAGTTGCCGCCGCTCGCCGAGGTAGTCGAGCGCGCCCGCCAAGACCAGCGTTTCGACATGGCGGCGATCCAGGTTGGTCCGCTTTACCAGATCGGCAAGCGACTTGAATAGCCCGCGCTGCCGTTCGGCCTCTAACAGTTCAATTTGCTCAGGGCCGAAGCCATGCAGATCGCTTAGTCCAAGACGGATCGCATCACCCTCTACAGTTGTCTCACTCTGCGAGATGCGTAAGTCAACCGGCAGGAACTTCACCCCCGCGCGCTGGGCATCGCTGACGACGACGTGCTTGGGGTAAAAGCCCATCGGTTGGTGTCGCAGTAGACCGGCGAAAAACGCCAGTGGATGATAGCAGCGCAGCCAGGCGGACCAATAGGTAATGACGGCAAAAGCTGCCGCGTGCGCCTTTGAGAAACTGTAGCCGCCAAAGGCTTTGAGCTGCTCAAAAACCTGCTCGGCCACTTTGAGCGATACGCCTTTGGCCCGCGCCCCCGCAAGGAACTTGTCTCGGAACATCTCTATCTGTATGTCCGCCCGTTTGTGTCCCAACACGCGCCGGAGTAACTCGCCCTCTCCCGCCGTGAACCCGGCGAAGTCGTGGGCGACTTTCAACACTTGCTCTTGAAAGAGAATCACGCCGAGCGTTTCTTGAAGTGCGGGCCTTAGTAGCGGGTGCAGGTAGCGGATCGGCTCGAACCGATCGCGCCGGCGCAAGTAAGGATGAACCATATTGGCCTGCACCGGGCCGGGACGGATCAGCGCGATCTGAATGACGATGTCAGCGAAGGATCGCGTCTTGAAGCGTGGGATAAGCGATGCCTGCGCGCGGCTTTCGACTTGAAAAACGCCGACCGTCTCGCCCCGCCGAATCAGGGCGAACACTTTGGGATCGTTGAAGCGCAGCGCGGCCAGAGCCTGCCCTGAGCTTGCCGAAGGGTTGGGACGCTGGCCGGTGCGCGTTTCGATCATCGCGCAGGCATCGGCGATGGCCGAGAGTGTGCGTAGTCCTAGCACATCTAGTTTGACCCAGCCCGCCGCCTCCAATGCGTCCTTATCCCATTGAACAACGGTGCGATCCTCCATCGAAGCCGGCTCTACCGGGATTTGCTCGACGAGCGGCGGGCCAGAGATGACCATGCCACCATTGTGAATGCCGAGATGACGCGGATAGCCGTCGATAGCAGAAGCAAGCGCGATCAGTTGCTGCCAGCGCGGTGAGTCGAGTTGCGCGCCGAAGGCTGCGCGAAGGCTGGGTGAAGCCGGCAGGTCGGCGGCGTTGCCGAAGGTGTCGATACGCTCGCTGATCCGATCAAGTGTTTCTTCCGAAAAGCCCAACGCCATGCCGACATCGCGGACGGCCTGACGCGCGCCAAAGGTCACAGTCGTACAGGCCATTGCCGCGTGGTCGTGTCCGTAGCGGCGGTAAATGTACTGGATCACTTCTTCGCGGCGGGCCGCATCAAAGTCGATGTCGATGTCCGGCGCGCTGACGCGCTCGCGTGACAGAAACCGCTCGAAGACCAGACCGGCGGAAAGCGGATCGACGGGGCTAATATCCAGCAGATAAGAGACGAGAGCGTTTGCGGCACTTCCACGACCCTGACACAAAATGCCCCGCTCGCGCGCAAAGCGGACCAAATCCCATACGACAAGAAAGTAGTCGATAAGGTTCTGCTCCGCGATGACGGCTATCTCGCGGTCGAGCTGCGCGCGGTAATGGGACTGTGCGGGCGGCGGGGTTTTGCGCGCGAGACCGTCCTCGCAGAGTTGGCGCAGGAAAGCGAGCGCCGGTTGATCGTTCGGCGTGGGTAGTGTCGGAAAGACCTGCGGGCCTTCGGGCCAGCAAACTTTACATCGTTCGGCGATGTCGTGCGTAGATTGGAGCGCATCCTGCCATTCGGCGAATAGCGCGTCTATCTCCGCGGGCGAGCGGAAGGTGTATTCGGTGTTCGTTCGCAGAATCGCATCGGCACTGTCGAGCGGGGCGCGATGACGGATGCAAGTGAGTACATCATGCAGGCGCGCTTGTGAGGGCTCAAGATAATGGACGTTGCCTGTAGCGACCAGACGCAAGCCGAGACGCTGCGATAACGCGGCAAGTCCGGCGCTGAGGCGCCGATCGCCGCGCTCACGATGACGCTGCATCTCGAGAAAAAAGTTGTCTTTCCCGAAAATGGCCGCGAAGCGTTCCGCAACATGTGCGGCCCGGTCGAAGTCGTGATTGAGCAGCGCGCGGGCAATTTCGCTGCGGCGGCAACCCGACAGGGCAATGATGCCTTTAGCATAATCGGCAAGAAGTCGCCACGCCAGCGCGGCAATGCCCTTTTGCTGGTCGCGCCGGGCGAGGGTGATGAGGCGACAGAGATTGGCGTAGCCGGCGCTGTTTTCAGCTAACAGTGTGAGATGACCGCCCCCGTTGGCTAACGTCAGTTCAACACCGATGATCGGCTTGATGCCGGCTTGCTCTGCGGCTAACACAAAACGCGGTAAGCCGTAGAGCGCGTCGTGATCCGTCAAGGCCAAGGCCGGCATCTCGTATCGCGCGGCCTGCTCGACCAACTCCTCTGGCGAAGGCACGCCGTCCAGCAACGAGTAGTACGAGTGGGTATGCAGCTCAACGTATTCCCATTTCATAAGTTAGCCGGTATAATTAGCGCGGAGGGAGTTCAGCATGACGGTCAAGTCTGTAACGGCAATCTACCAAAAGGGCATGCTCAAACCTCTATCCTCGCTTCCTCTGGTCGAGAACGAGCGGGTCGAGGTCAGCATTACGCGGTCAGAGACGAACAACCGTCCTGTGTTAACGCTATCCGGCGTCTGGAAGGGACTGGGCGACCCGTCCTATGAAGACATCGTTGCGGTGACACACGCCGCACATCGGGCACGACTGGAACGCCTATCGTCACTTTTGGACACGACAGGTTCGTAACGTCGAATGGCCGATCTCTACGTGGCCGACACCCACGCGCTGGTCTGGCACTTATTCAATCCCACCCGCTTAAGCGCGCCGGCCGCCGAAGCCTTTGCCCGAGTCGACCGTGGCGAGGCGATTCTCCATGTGCCCCTGGTGGTCGTCGCTGAAACGGCGATGGTGATCGAGAAAGGTCGCGTGCAGGCCACGCTCGATCAGCTCGATGCGCTCCTCCACCAAATGGCCGGCAGCCGTAACTACCAGATTGGCGCACTCGACCTCGACACAGTGCTGGCCGCCACCCGCCTGACTGAACTGACGGACATCTTTGACCGCCTGCTCGTCGCCGAGGTGCGTGCGCTGGGTGCCGCGCTAATCACGCGCGATGAAGAAATCACTGCCGCCCGCGCCGTGCCTGTTATCTGGTAGATCTATTCCTTTATCCCCTGCGCCGATCCAGAAACCAGCGGCCCTTGCCATCGCAAAACACGGTGTACACGGCCTCTCCGACGACCACCACCTGGTAATAGTCGCGCTCGATGGGCGCGCTCCACCACGTCCTCATCTCGCGCCAGTATTCGTACACGCGCTCGACCGGACGCGACCAGCCGCTCCAGCTCAAAACCGACGGCGTGCCGTCTGCTTCGGCACGCACACGGATCGGAATGGGCACGGGCGGGCCAATCATGCTGGCCAATCGAATGACCGCTTCGCCGAAACGTTGGCGCAGCAGCCGCAAGACCTCCTGTATCCGCGCCAGCTTTGGTTGGAGGGCCTCCTCGAACAGCGTGAGCTGCCTGGCGCCCAGATGCCACTCGCGCAAGGGATAGGCCGTGAGCGTCAGGCAGGTCACTTCAACCGAGAACGATAGCTTGCCCAGCAGCCGGCCCGCCAGCCGGCGTAGAAGACTCGCATCCGAGGAGGGAGGCTTGATCGACCCACCGACGGTGTGCTCTTGTCCATCGCTCGTCAACACGGCCAGTGACATCGCCACGGCGTGATAGCCGGCCTTGTCGAGATCGTGCGCCATCTGCCCCGCCAGGTGTTCCAGGGCGGCCAACGCCATATGCCGATCCGCAATCGGCTCGGGCAGTCTGAGTGTGTGGGTGACCATCGGCGGCGGTGATTGTGGAGCGAGTGGACGCGGATCGCGCCCGCAGGCGAGATCGTGGTAAAAGGCCAGGTCTGCGCCGAATTGTAGAGCGGCGGCGGCGTGGGGCAGTTGTGCAAAGTCGCCGAGTGTGTTGATCCCGAACAGGTGCAGCCGGCGAAGCATTTCCAACGGCGGATCGGGCAATGACCGAAGCGACAGCGGCGCGAGGAAAGCGCGCTCTTGGCCATCAGGCACAATCAGCGCGCGGCTGCTCTCTTGCGCGGCGAGTCGTGCGGCCCGAGCCGCCGTGAATTTGTTGGACGCTATGCCGACTGTAGGCAAAAGGCGCGTATCTCGCTGGGTCTGTGTGGCGATCTGCAGAGCCAGCGCCTTATCCGATGGGAATGCCCGCGACAGCGCGCCGACTTCGATGAAGAGTTCACCCAGCGCTGAGGTTTCGACGGCGCTCGCAAAGTTCAAAAGCCCATTCCTGAGTTTGTCGTGATGGGCCTGATAGACCTCTTCGCGGGCGGACAGAATGATCGCATCTGGGCAAAGCTGATCGACACGGCGGCGCGAATCGCCTGGGCCGATGCCTTTTGCCCCGAGTTCAGGCGATGCGTCGATGACGCTATCATCCCAGGCACGAAGCACGACCAGTGACTTTGCCGCGAGGTCAGGGCTGCATAGTGCTTCAACACGCGTGGGCAGGTGTTCGACCAGCAGACAGGCAAAGCGCATTCACGCCTTTCACTCTCACAATCGAGAGAAACAGGCCAAGTTTGATGCGCCCAACTTAGTCGCAACAGAATTGAAACATTTGTTCTAATACTAACATGAAAGGGTATGATGTCAACCCCCATCCGCAACCGAAAACTCACCTGTAGATCATCACTTGCCCGGTGTTCGACGCGATCATATAATCTTTGCATATGCACGCCATCCCCCTGCATCTCCATTCCCATTGGAGCCTCCTCGACGGCGTCCCCTCCGTTCGCGAGAGCGTGGACTTCGTCCAGGCGCTCGGCCTTCCGGCATTCGCCCTGACCGACACGAATGCGCTGTACGGGGCGGTGGAGTTCGCGTCACGTTGCCGAGACGCCGGTATTCGTCCGATCATCGGCGCGGAACTGACCGTTGCAGGTGGACATTCCGTCGTCTTCCTGGCACAGGACCGGGAGGGCTACGCCAACCTCTGCCACCTGGTCACGCGACTGCAAGCCGCGCCGGATCGCGAAGCGTCGCTGGCGCGCGGACTCGCGCTTTCCGACCTCGACGGGCATACCCACGGGCTGATCGCTTTGTCCGGCGGCTGCGCGGGTCTACTCGACGCCGCCCTGCGCGAAGGCGACGGACAGCGCGCCGAAAGTCTTGTGCAAGACTTCACAAATCTATTCGGGCGCGACCGCTTCTTCGTCGAGCTGCAGATCATCGAAGCAGGCGATGGGGCGAAAGCCGCCGTGCTTCACTCACTGGCCGGGCGCATGGGCGTCCGGACTGTCGCGACTCACGACATTCGATACCTGTCGCCCGGCGACGCGCCGCGCTACCGCGTGCTCGCGGCCATGCGCCAGAGCCAAAGCCTCAAAGATCTGCCGTCCATGCCCGACCTGTCTTTCCCCGTGCCCGAGGACATGCAGCGCAGGTTCCGCGACTTCCCCACCGCGCTCGACAACACAAACCTGGTCGCCGAAATGTGCCGCTTCGATCTGCCGCTTGGCGAGCTTCACTTCCCCACGCTCGATCTGCCGCCGGGCCGCGCGCCGCGCGACGAGCTGTGGACGCTCGCCCTCGCCGGCGCGATGCAGCGATATGGCGAA
>DASSFZ010000438.1:0-13814 GCA_035693785.1 Anaerolineae bacterium
TGCTCGATTCTGCCGATACCCCCGCTACACAAATTCAATGGGTAGATGCCACCCGCTTTCTCTACGTCAAGGGCCCACTTGACCCATCGGCTGGGCAACGCGAATTGCGTCTGGGACAACTCGGCGGACCGAGCATCCTGATCGGGCCATTTGGCGGCGAAACCGCGCAATATTTTTTCAATGCCGAAGAGGGCCCATTGGGACAGGAGTGAAAATATGCTCCTCACAGACAAACAACGCCAGTTCCTCGATCAAGTGCACTTCGCCGTCGTTTCGACCATTGCCCCGGACGGTCTGCCTCACCAGACCGTCATGTGGTATATGCTCGATGGAGACGAATTGCTCCTCAGCACGCCCCGAGGGAGCGTAAAGCACAAGCATCTCCGGCGTGACCCGCGCCTCTCCATCTGCGTGGAACAGGGCTACACCTACATCACCCTCACTGGCGCCGTCACCCTGGATGAGAATCCGGCCACGACACGCGCCGACTACCAGCGTCTGGGGCAGCGGTACAAGAATACTTTCAACGTTCCCTCGTCACCGCCTCGTGGCGGAGGGCGGCGAATCCAAGACCTGCTATCCCGCGAGCGCGTCACGCTGCATATGAGAATTGAGAGAATTCAAAGTAATGGGCTGGATTAGCAGATGGATCGTCTTCAAGACACACTGAAGATCCGGCCCGGCGAAGGTCGCCTGGCCGCCCTGCTGATCGGCTTGATGTTCTTCGTCTCGGCGGGCGGCGCGATCGGCGGCAACGCCATCGACGCGCTGTTCTTCTCGCGCTTCGGCACGCAATACCTGCCCACCATGTACATGGCGCTCGGCGTGGTCGCGTTTGTCACCCTGTTGAGCACGTCGGCGCTCCTCGGCCGCGTCACGCGCGAGCGGCTGTACGTCCGCCTACCCGTCGTGCTGGCGCTTGTCCTGATTGGCGAGCGCGCCCTCCTGACGCTCGATTTCAACTGGTTCTATCCTGTCTTGTGGCTGGGCATGAACGTGATGGGGGCGCTGCAGGCCCTGTTTACCTGGGGACTGGCCGGCGCCACCGCCGATGCGCGCCAGGCCAAGCGATTGTTCCCCTTGTTCGGTGCCGGCGGCATCCTGGGCGCGGCGATCGGCGGATTCGTCACCGCGCCGCTGAGCAGGGCGCTTCACACGGAAAACCTGCTGCTGATTTGGGCGGGCGCACTCGTCGTGGCGTTTGTCCTGGGACGCGCGTTGACCGGTCGCGTGCCGGGCCGCCCACGCGTGCACCGCGCGGGCATCAGAAAACAGGCCAGCCCCGTCGATCAAATCCGGCAGGGTTATCGCTTCGTCCGCGAATCCCGGCTCATGCGCTTGCTCGTCGTATCCGCAACGCTGTCTCCCATCATGATGTACTCGCTCGTGCTGCCCTTCTCCAGAGCCGCCGCGGCGGAGTTCCCGGGCGAAGACGCGCTTGCCGGTTTCCTCGGCACGTTCCAGGGCGTCACGACTGCGGCGGCGTTCCTCACCTCGCTTTTCGTCGCCAATCGCCTCTTTGCCCGCTTCGGCATTATGGCGGCGCGCATGGGCCTGCCCGTGATTGGCGTGATTGGCTTCAGCGTGCTCGCCGTCTATCCCGTCTTTCCGGCGATCGCCGCCTTTCGCTTCTTCGATTCGACCTGGACGCAGGGAGTGTCCAGCGCGGCCTACCAGGCCGTTTTCAACGTCGTCCCACCCCAGCGGCGCGAACAGACGCGCGCTTTCATCAGCGCCGTTCCCGATCAGATCGGCACAATCGTCGCCGGCTTGATCCTGGCCGTCGGCCAGCAAGCCCTGCAGCCACAGCATCTATATCTGGTCGGCCTCGGCGCGGCGCTCATCATCACGTTCGTTCTCTTGCAGCAGAGGCGCGCGTATCGCGGCGCGCTCGTCGATGCGCTGCACGCCGGCCAGCCGCAAGTGTTCTTCGACGAAGAAGAACCCTTCGGCGGCTTTCGGCGCGATGCGTCCGCCGTTTCAGTCGCCGCCGCCGGCTTGCTCCATCCCGAGACGGCCGTCCGCCGCGTGTCGGTCGAGATTCTCGGTCATCTACCTCTTCCCGGGGCGAGCGACGCGTTGATCGACGCTTTGAGCGATCAGGATGCCGAGGTACGGGCGGCCGCGCTGCATGCGTTGGCCTGCGCCAAGGCAACGCCCGCGCTGCTCGACATCGCAGCCTGCTTGAACGACCCTGAGCCGGAGGTCCGCACCGAGGCCGTCGACGCGCTGAGCCAGTTGGCAGGCTACCGGCGCGGCCTCGTCACATGGATACATCCTTTGCTGGCCGATCCGTACCCGGCCGTACGGGCGCGTGTCGCCGCCACCCTCCTGCGCGGCGATGCTGATCCGGAGGCGCGGGGCGTACTGGCAGCTATGGCTGAGGCCGGCGACGCCGAATCGCGCATCCAGGCGATGAGCGCGCTGGGTGAATGGGGAGATCCGCAATCGCTCGAATGGATTGCGGCGGGACTTCACGACCCTCTTCCCGGCGTTCGCCGCGCCGCCGCGTCCGCATTCGCGCCGATGGGAATCCGTCTCACCGCCGAGAACGCGGAGAGCGCGGAGAAATCGATTCAGCGGCCCCGGGCCATGGCTGCGGAGGCGGCGCATGCCAGGGCCTCATCGATATCGGCGGGTTCCATGGCAGGCAGATTCTACGAGCCTCTGATTCGCGCGCTGGGCGACGACGACTCGTCGGTGCGCGAAGCGGCGGCCGCCGCGATCGGCCGGATCGGCCCGTCGATGCTCGATCCGGCGGTGTCCGCCCTGTCCGACCCGGCGCTCGAAAGCGGCGCGCTCGCGGCGCTCGAGCATCTTCCTATTCATCGAGCGGCGGACACCATTCGGGAGTACGCGCGCGAGAGCGCATCCCGGGCCGCGCATTGCCACAGTCTGTTGCTCAGCATCGCGCCCAACGGCGACGATCCTCCTTCGACCCCCACTCCGCTTCGCTCCGCTCAGGATGCGACTGACCACCCGACCACTCGACTACTCGACCACTCGACTACACCGGCTCTGCGACTGCTGGCCGATTCGCTGAGCGACGCGGCCCGCCGCCGCGCGATCAACGCGCTGCGCGCCGTCGGCCTGCTCGCCGACCGGCATGCCATGGCGACGGCGATCGACAATCTGAAGAGCCGCGATCCAAATCAACGCGCGTATGCCATGGAAACACTGGAATCCATCGGCGAGCAGCACGTCGTTCGGCCGCTGCTGTCTTTGTGGGAAGGAGGAGAAGCCACTTCAGCCCGCTCGGATGGATGGCTCGTACAACTGCTGCAAGATTCGGATGCGTGGCTGCGCGCCTGCGCGGCGCTCGTCGCCGGCGGTTCCGCCGATCCACAGGCACGCGACCTGCTGGAGCGCCTCGCCCAATCCGACGCGGACGCACTCGTGCGCGAAACGGCGTCCGCCGTGAAGGGAGACTCACCCGTGCATACCTTGCAAACGCTATCGGTGATGGAGCGTGTCCTGTTCCTGCGCCGCGTCCCGCTGTTCGGCGATCTCTCGCCGGCCGATCTCAAGCACGTCGCGGCGATCGCCGACGAGCGCTTCTTTCACGACGGCGACGTCATCGCCCGACAGGGCGACCTCGGCGACGAGATGTTCATCATCGTGTCGGGCGAGGTGCGCGTGCTGGAAGCGGCCGACGGCGGGTTGGAAGCGCCCGGCGCGGAAGTGGCGCGACGCAAGCTGGGCGAATTCGTCGGCGAAATGGCGCTCATCAGCCAGGGGCCGCGTGTGGCCTCGCTCGTCGCCGAAGGCCACGTGCGGGTGCTGTGCCTCGACCAGAAGCAGTTCGAGGGCATGCTCAGGGAAAGGCCCGAGATCAGCCTGGCGGTGATGCGGGTGCTGATCGCGCGCCTGAAGGAAAGTGAGACGAGGGTGAGGGGTGATCAGTAAATAGTAATCAGTAATCAGTGATCAGTAAGGGGTCGAGCTTACAGGTCAAGTCGATGGAGGAGAAGCGCGGGAGCACTCACCTGGAAATGAGGAGCGATGCGATGGCTGAATCACCCAGGAAATATCTGATCGTCATCAACGATGGGCCGTACGGCAACGAGCGCCCATACAATGCGCTGCGGCTGGCGCTCAACCTGGTCAGGCGCCCCGAAGCCGGGGTACGTGTATTTCTGGTCGGCGACGGCGTGCAGTGCGCGGTTGCCGGGCAGGAGACGCACGAAGGTTACTACAACGTCGAGCGCATGGTCAGGGCGCTCGCGCAGCGTGGCGAAGTCGCCACCTGAGGCACGTGCGCCAAGGCCCGCGGGATCGGGCCGGACGTGTCGATCGACGGCGTCAAGACCGGCAGCATGGACCTGCTCGCCGAGTGGACGCTGGAAGCCGACCAGATTTTGATTTTCTGAGAGGGACCCATGAGCGGCAAAACGATCGTGATTCTCGGCGCAGGCGTCGGTGGGCTGGTGGCAGCGCACCGCCTGCGCGAAAGCCTGGGCCGAGAGCACCGCATCGTGATCGTGGATAGGAGCGCGCAGCACGTCTTCGCGCCCAGCCTGCTCTGGCTGATGGTCGGCTGGCGGCGTGCGCCGCAGATCAGCCGCGACCTACGCCGACTCGCCGGGCGAGGCATCGAATTCGTGCAGGCCGACGTCCAGTCGATCGATCCTGCAGCGCGCAAAGCGACGACGAGCGCCGGCGAGTTTGCTGCCGACTACCTCGTCGTTGCGTTGGGCGCCGAACTGGACCCGGCGGCCACGCCCGGCCTGGCCGAGTCGTCGCACTGGTATTTTGATCTACCCGGCGCAGAACGGCTGCGCGAGGCATTGACGAAGTTCGACGGCGGGCGAGTCGTGCTGGCCATCGCCGGACTGCCGTATAAGTGCCCTGGCGCGCCGTGGGAAGGCGCGCTGCTTCTCGACTATGCCTTCCGCCAGCGAGGCATTCGGGATCGCGTGGAGATGAGCGCGTACACGCCCGAGCCGCTGCCCATGCCGGTGGCCGGCCCGGTCGTCGGCAAGGCGCTGAAAGAAATGGTCGAGGCGCGCGGCATCGCTTTCAGCCCACAGGCCAGGCTCACTTCGGTCGATGCTGGCCGGCGCGAGCTTGCTTTCGAGGACGGCCGGAAGGTCGATTACGATCTGCTCGTGACTATCCCTCCGCATCGTTGTCCGCCCGTCGTCAAGAACGCCGGGCTGGCCGGCGACACGGGGTGGGTGTCGGTGAACGCGCGGACAATGGCGACTGCCTTCGACCGGGTATACGCATTGGGCGACGTGACGATGATCAAACTCGCGAATGGCAAGCCGCTGCCGAAAGCCGGGGTGTTCGCGCACGGGCAGGCCGAGTCTGTCGCTCGCACGATCGCCGCCGATATTGCGCGCAACGGCAGGCCGGCCGAGTTCCATGGCGAAGGCTACTGCATCGTCGAAACGGGTTACGGTCAGGCTGCGTTAGGCGCGGGCAATTTCTATACCGAACCCGATCCCACCGTCGCGCTGGGGCCGCCGTCGCGATTCTCCCATTTGAGTAAAGTTGCTTTCGAAAAATACTGGTTGTGGCGCTGGTTCGGAGGCAAGTTGCCCGGCCTTCAGGCGTTCACCGATCGGCTTGTGTTCGGGTCGGTCCTGCCGCCGGGATGATGTCACGCTTCCTCTTCCACGAAGCATCTCGTTCGCCGAGCTCCCGAACAGGAGAGGGCTGCTCGGAGTGATCGTGATGTTGTGCGTGCCGCTCACGACGCCTGCCGCGTTTTGCGCCGTGATGGTGATGACGTGATCGCCCGCCAGGGTCCAGCTCATCACGGCGGTGTCGCTTAGCACGAGGCTCTGGCGTGTGATCGGAGACGCCTGGCCGGTCGCCTCCCACGTGTACGTAATCGGTATCGTCGCATCGGTATTCGTGACGGTGACGGTGAAGGCATAGGCTGTGTTCAGCGCGCCGATAGACGGACCTTCGATCGTCAAACCCATCGGGCGCTGCTGCACCGTCAGCGTCGCCGTAGCGCCGCCGCTGCTGGCCCCGCCGTTGGCAGAAGTGACCGGACTGCTCGTATTCGTGTAGATCCCGCCTGCCGTTGCAGTCACGTCCACCGCAACCGTGCACGTCGCGCCCGCTGTAATCGCGCCGCCCGAAAACGAGAGCGACGAGCTGCCCGCCGCGGTCGTGAGCGTTCCCCCACCGCAGCCGGGCAGTACCCTCGGGGTTGGCGGGTCGGCGACCACCACGTTTGCAGGCAAAGCGTCACTGAACGCTACTCCTGTTAATGTCACCGCCGCGTTCGGGTTGGTGATCGTGAATGCCAGCGTCGACTTCATCCCTGCGACGATCGAGTTCGGCGCGAACGACTTCGCGATGCTCGGCGGTGTGACCGCGCCCACCGTCAAGGCAGCCGCCGCCGCGTTCCCCGTCCCGGCGTTGGCCGAGGTCACCGCGCTGCTCGTGTTGGCATACGTCCCGCCGGACGCCGCCGTCACGTCCACGGCGACCGTGCACACACCGCCCCCGGCAAGCGTCCCGTTCGAGAACGCGACCGACCCGCTGCCCGCTGCCGGTGTGAAGGCAGGCAGCCCGCACCCTGCCGACACGCTCGGATTCGGCGGGTTGGCCACGACCATGCCCGCCGGGAACGTGTCGCCGAACGCTACCCCGCTCAGCGTCACCCCCGCGTTCGGGTTCGTCACCGTGAACGTCAGCGTCGACTTCATCCCCGCCACGATCGAGCTGGGCGCGAACGACTTCGCGATGCCCGGCGGCGCCGCCGCGCCCACCGTCAACACCGCCGTCGCCGTGTTCCCCGTCCCCCCGTTCGCCGACACGACCGCGCCACTCACGTTCGTGTACGTCCCTCCCACCGGCGCTGTCACGTCTATGGTTACGACACACGCACTGCCGCCTGCAATCGTTCCATTCGAGAACGTGATCGATCCGCTGCCAGCCTCCGGCGTAAATGCCGGCAGCCCACACCCCGCCGAGATGCTCGGGTTGGGCGGATTGGCAACCACCATTGCCCCTGGCGTCGCCGGGAATACGTCGGTGAACGTCACGCCAGTCAGTGTGATCCCCGGGTTCGGGTTCACAATCGTGAAGGTGAGCTTCACCACCGCGCCCGCAGGGATCGAAGTCAGCGAAAACGACTTGGCGATGCTCGGCGGCGCGAGAGCGCTTACCATGAGGCTGGCCGAGGCAGAGTCGCCCGTGCCGCCTTCGATTGAGGTCACAGGCCCGGTGGTGTTGTCGTAAGTTCCTGCGGCAGGTACCGTCGCGTCCACGGCGAGCGTGCACGTCCCACCGGCCGTGATCGTGCCATTCACAAAAGTGATGGACCCGCTGCCTGCATCTGCCACGAAGGATGGCGCTCCGCAGCCCGTCGAAACGATCGCGTTCGGCGGATTAGCCACCACCATCGCTCCGGGCATCGTCGGAAATGTATCCGTAAACGCGACCCCCGTCAGCGGGAGCGTCGCATTCGGGTTGGTGAGCGTGAACGTCACGGTCGAGTTCAGGCCATTCACATTCGAAAAGGCCTTTTGGATGACGGGCGCTGCCGCCGTCGATGGAGTGGGAGGCGTCAGAAGGAGCGCCGCCGCACCCACTACCAGGCCCGCGAACATGATGAGCAAAACGAGCGAGACGATCCACGCCGGTATCAGACCGGCGCTGATGACTTCGCCGGTGTGCGTCTGAGCCTGGCCGCTCTGGGCGACTATTCGCGCCAGGAAGCCGTCGGCCCGGGTACCCCCGACCAGGCGCCGCCGGCGCAGGCCCGCTATGAATTCCGCCGTAATCCCCTGCCCTTCCGGCACCGTCAGCGACAACTCGGCAGGCTCGAAGGCGAGCTTGCCCGCCGGATCGAAGCAGGCCAGGCGGAAATTCTCCGGCGTGTTGCCATGATTGTGCACGACGACTCGCGCCGTCTCCCCCACCCGCACCCGCTGCGGCCTGAGATCGCTGCTGAACTCCGAATACACGACGATGTTCAGCGTCACTCTCTCTTCGACGACCTCGTCAGGCTCGTCCTGGCTGACCACTCGAACGGTGAGGGCGCGCCGTCCGGCGCGGCTTTGCGGCGAGCGAGGTGGCCGGATGCTCAGTTTCACTTCTGCCTGCGCACCGGGCGCAAGCTCGACCTCCGGCAGCGGCTCGGAGATCCAATTGGCCGGCGCGCCGGTCAGCGACACCGTGAAGCGATCGTCGGTCGCGCTCCGGTTGAATACGATCAACGACAGTGTGACACTGTTGCCCGGCACGACGGTGAGCAGAGCAGGTTCGACGAAAAGGCCGACGCGTTCGCCTGCGCTGAATCGTATCTGGCCCGGATCGATGGCTGACCCATCGGCGCGGGTAAAGCCACCCTTGACAGGCGGCGCTTTGAAAGCGAGCTCAGGCTCGATGGTCGCGGACGCCGGAGATTCCGGCAATTCCTCCCCCGCCGGCTGCAACTGTGTCAGCAGGCTGACGGCCCACGCCTGTGTCTCAGGTCTGGCGTCGACCTCCACTGCGGCCGTCAGGGTCTGGGCCAGCGCCTGAGCCATCTCCCCGGCGGTGGCGAAGCGACGGGCCGGATCCTTTTCGAGCGCGCTGACGATGATCCGCTCGATAGATTCCGGCAAGTCTGCGCGGATCGATCGCGGCGCGGGCGGAGTCTCTTCTGCGTGATAACGAGCGGCCTCCACGGCAGTCCTGATCCGGAAAGGCGGCCGGGCGACTGCCAGTTGGTAGAGAAGGACTCCGGCGGAGTACACGCTGCTGCGCGCATCAGGCGCCTCGCCCCTCGCCTGCTCCGGCGAGAGATATGTCAGCTCACTCGGAGAGAAGTCCTCAAGCGGCCGGGCCTCGCCTGGGCGCAGCTCCGCCAGCCCCAGGTCGTCAAGCACCGGTTGGTAGCCCAGATCGTCACCCGGCTGGAGTTTCAACAGGATGTGGCTCGGCTCGACGCTGCGATGCGGGACGCCGTTCCGGCGCGCGTAATCGAGAGCGAGGCAGACATGACGGACGAGCTGGACAGCCTCCGATAGCGCTATCCACTTACCGGCTGCGCGCAGGCTCTGCAGCGCCGTGCCCAGGTTACCACCTGGGATGTATTCCGTCACGATGTAGTACAGCGATCGAGCCTGGCCGAAGTCGAAAACGTTAATAAGCCCTGGGTGACGCAGGCCGATTGCCGTGCGGGCGGCCAGCGAGAATTGCGCCTCGAAGTCCGGCTGCTCCGCAATGCGCGGATCGATGACCTTGACCACGACCTCGCGCTGAAACTCGACGTCGTGGGCCTTGTAGGAGAACCCGAGTGCATCCTGGCCCAGCAGAGCCAGGATCTGATACCGGTCCAAGGAGAGGCCGATGAGAGGCTCCGGCATGTTGTCGCTCGTCATGTCTGGTGTTATCCGCTTTCGCCTATTTTAACGCATGACGACCACGATCCCAAATCCTGGCACAGTTCTGCTGTCGATGTTCACAACGCAGCCGCGGGAGCCGTCCGGAGCACGGCTCCCGCGTCATGGTCAAGGTCGACCGGAGATGTAAGCCTGGCGTCGAGAAGGAAAGCTACTTTTCACCGTCCGCTTGCTCAAACGCGGCGTTCTCTAGGCCGGTTGAAGCGGCCTGCTCGGAGACCAACCCGCTGGCCGTGGCTCGAAATGCCACATCTTCAATGAATTTGTGGTTATAGTCAAGCCTCTTCATACACGCTTACGCGGTGGGCGCCATCGCTACAGTAGCCGGCGCGGCTATCGACACGACCTCGTCCTCAGCGGCAGCGATCATCGTGTCGGACAACAGCGTATAAGCTGCGATCCAGGCGTCCTTCGTCTCCGGGGTGAAGGCTTCCCCCAGGCCCTGCTCCAGCGTCCACAGCAGCGCGGCCCCGACCGTGCGGTAGTGCTCCGGCTTGACGCCGTAGCCTGCGTGCCGCCGACCCAGGTGCTGCACGGCCGGGACGATCTTGTCCAGCCGATCCAGGCCGGCGACGACCAACTGGATCGCGCTCATCAGTTTGCGCCCCTGCTCCCGCATGTCGCCCTTGAACAGGGGCTTGAGCGAGGGGTCGAGCTCGAACAGCCGGCGATAGAACAGCGCGGCGGCCGCATTGGCGATGGGCAGCACCTTCTCGAACGAGGCGCGCACCAGCAATTTTTGTGTGTCGTTCATCATTGTCTCCCTTCTGATCTCGTTATGCGCCGAGTATAGGCGTCAACCAGGCATGTTGTCACATATCGAAAGACACATTGAGGGGTTGATCTTTTGGGAAAGGGCGAGGAGGGGCGCTGCGGGAACAAGACTATCAACTAGCCACACGGCCTGACGCCGTGGAGTCGGCTGTGAGCCGGTGAAGCAGCGGGCGCTTTTGGGACGCCCGCTGCCCCACGCGCCACCGCGGTTACGCCGGTGATAGGTCGAGCGCTTCGATGATCCGGGTGAATGGCAGGCCGGCGGCCTCGTTCACATCGCGCACCAGCCTGGCATCCGCTGCTTCGAACAGGCACATGAGGTGCGCCTCTTCCGGCACGAACACGCTGCGAATGTAACGCACCGGCTTGCCCTCCGCCGTGAACCGCTCGCTCGTCTCGAGCGCCGCTTTCTGCGCGGCGGCGATCTGCTCCAGCGTGATCCCGGGCAGACTGCGATCAGCCATATAGATGGCCATGGTTTTCACCTCCTTCCTCGATCAGGTGCGGAGTTGCGTGCTCTTGCTGACCACTATCCAGCAACAGCCACAGTATGCCATTCAACCAGGCCGGTCGTCATGTATCGAAGGATGTGTTGGACGGTTGATTTGGGGGATGTGAGGGGGCGCTACAAGAGGCCCAATTCGCGGGCGCGCGCCACCGCTTCAGTGCGGCGGTGCACACCGAGTTTGCCGTAGACGTTGTTCAGATGCCGCTTCACCGTGCCCACGACGACGGTCATCCGTTCCGCAATCTGCCGGTCGGACAGGCCCTCCGCGACCAGGCGCAGCGCTTCCAGTTCGCGGTCGGTCAGCGGCTCAAGCAAAGGCTGATGACGGAGGGTCGACGGCGGCGGAAGGTCGACGGGCGCCGGCATCCGGGCCTCCGCGATCGCCTGCTCCAGCGTCATCGCCCGTCCCTCCGCCCAGGCGGCGGCGTACGCGGCTTCGCCGAGCTGGAAGCGCAAGGTAGCCACATTTCGGTCGTATTCAGCGCGGTCGGCGGGCGCTAAGGAAGCACTGATACCGTTCAGGAGGCCATCCGCTGCTCCAAACAACTGCACGGCGCGCCGCAGGTCTTCGTCATATCGCGAAGAAGACCCTAACGACGTTTGCATGGCGATCCCGGCCAATCCTGCCAGGCATAAGCCTAGGCCCCGCTTATCTCCCACTTCCTGGTACACGGCCAAGCTCTCCTCAAGAAGCGCGGCGGCCTTTTTATGATCACGTTGGTGCTGCAATACATGTCCCAAATTATGGAGCGTGGTGGCAATGCCCGACTTGTCATTCAGTTCTCGCCGTAAGGCCAGAGCCTCCTCGTAGAGCACCGACGCCCGCTCATCGTCATCCTCGCATCGTGCGACTTCCCCCAAGTTGTTCAGCGATGTCGCGGTGAGCCGCTTGTCCCCTACGGCTCGACACAGGGCTAAGGCTCCCGTAAGAAGGGAGTGCGCCGCGGCGTAGTCGCGCTGTCGAGAGGCCAAGTTCCCTAAATGATTGAGTGCCAGGGCGACGCCCCACTGATCCTCGACTTCCTCGAAGAGCGCCCGGCTTTCCTCAAGCCGGGAGTGCGCCGAGGCGTAGTCGCCTTGACGTAGTGCGACTAGTCCCACATGGACGAGCGAGTGGGCAAGGCCTCGCTGATCTCCTCGCTCTTGCCAAATGGTCACGCTCTCCTCGAGGCGAGGGCGCGCGACCACATAGTCGCCCTGGGTGAAGGCGAGCACGCCCGCGCCGTACAGCGCCTTCGCTCGCGCGAGCGTGCGCCCAGCCGATTCCTCTGTCCGCGTCAGGGCGTCCTCCAGCCATCGGCGTCCCTCGCTCAAATAGCCACGCACGTTCCAGAACCACGACAAGGCCCCGGCCAATCGCAATCTCGCTTCTGTTTTATCCTCGTCGGTGTTGCTCCACTCCAGGGCCGCCCGCAGGTTGTCGTGTTCCGTCTCCAGTTGATCGAGCAACGCCTTCTGACTTGGCCCGCGCCACTCGGCCTCCGCCTGCTCCGCCAGCGCGAGAAACCAGTTGAGATGACGCTTGCGCACCAGCGCCTCTTCGCCCGATTCGACCAATTGCTCCCACGCATATTGCCGGATCGGCTCCAGCAAGCGATAGCGCGCCTCGCTTCGCTCCTCTGTCTCCGCCACCACCAGGGATTTGTTCACCAGGTGCGATAGCACATCCAGGATTTCCTCGTGGGCAAGTCCGCCCTCGGCGCAAATCGCTTCCGCGGCTTCCAATGTAAACCCGCCCGCAAGCGCCGACAAACGACGGAACAAGGTCCGCTCCTCATCGGGCAATAGATCGTGGCTCCAGTCAATTGTCGCCCGCAGAGTCCGATGCCGGGGCAGAAGTGCGGTTCGGCTGCCGGAGGCGAGCAAAGTCATACAGTTGTCCAGCCGCGCGGCAATCTGATCGACCGTCAATACGTTGACCCGCGCCGCGGCCAGTTCGATCGCGAGAGGAATACCGTCCAAGCGATGGCATGTTCGGGTCACTGCCGCCGCGTTGTGGCGGGTCAGCGCGAAGGTCGGACGCACGGAAGCGGCTCGTTCGACAAAGAGGTGAATCGCATCGTACTCCGCCAGATCGGACAAGAGGTCTGCCGGCGGGCGTGACAGATGCTCGGGATCAGGCGTGGACAAGGAAGGCGTCAGCCAAATCGTCTCGCCGGCGACAGCGAGAGGCTCGCGGCTCGTCGCCAGAATCCGCACAGCCGGCGCAGCAAGGAGCATCGTCTCCACGAGCTGCGCGCACGCTTTGAGGAGATGCTCACAGTTGTCGATAACGAGGAGCAAATGCCTGGTTTTAAGGAAGCTCGCGAGTGTTTCGATCAGCGGTTGATCCGGCGCGCCGGAGACACCCAGTGCTCTCGCCACCGACTGCGGCACGAACGTTGCATCGCTCAACGAAGCCAATTCGATCCACCAGACGCCATCCACGAACACATCCGCCTCCGCCAACTCGAGTGCGGTTTGCACGGCGAGACGCGTCTTGCCGCAGCCGCCGGCACCCGTCAGCGTCAGCAATCGCGCCTGCGCAAGCAATTGCTTCACGGCGACGATCTCTTGCCTGCGCCCGATGAAACTGGTCAACGGGCTGACGACGTTCGTGTATGACATGACACCCCGGAAGCGATGACATGGTAATCGTCCAGGACGAGCGCGAAGGCCTGCGGGAACGCGGCGATGTCGTTCAGCAGCAGCTTCAGAAGGAATTCGGTGGACGGCATCTGGGGCGACTGAAGCAGCGCCTGCACGTTTTCACCGAGGCGGACATTCAACATCTGTAGCGCGGCGATGACATACGACCAGAAGCGGGCCGGTTCGTTGTCGCCAGCATCCAGCGAATCCCAGATGACGCACCGCTCGCCAGATGGAATCCATTCGGCCAGCAGCGTCGTCTTGCCGAAGCCGGGGGGAGCGGAGATCAGCGTGAACGAACCTTCCGTCGCTTCGTTCAGTCGCGCGGTCAGACGCAGGCGCGGTACGAGCTTCGATCGTACGCGGGGAATATACAGTTTGGTCGTGAGAAGCGGCGCGGCGACAGGCACCAGCTTTCTCCCTCGGCAGGACTATCATGATTATAGCCGAGGGAGGATTGATGTGCCAACCGTCTCAGCCTATTCTGCCTGCTGCTAGATGGCGCCCGCCAGCAGCACCGCCATATGGACTACGAAAGTTGATCTTAATTA
>DASSFZ010000439.1:0-2059 GCA_035693785.1 Anaerolineae bacterium
GATCCAAAAGGCGCTACGGAACAATGATTGTGAGGTCATGGTCCCGCCCTGCCTCGTGCTTCGTGAAGAGCGGCCTAACTTGTTAGTATACGGAATTTATTCCGCCTACGCTGCCAAGCCCTGTTCTGGAAAATTCCCCAATGGGAGATTTTGGCCAGAATAACTTCCGTCCAAGTCCCCTAATGGAGCTTGAACAGGAATGGATTCTGGTGGTAAAATGCGGAACATAACGCCGCCGCATGAGATCGACGCACACAGTATAATCCCAGACAACTGGCGTGTCAATATCTGTGGAGGTAACCCGTGGACCCCCCGCCCCCTAAGAAGCTCCTCGACCAGGTTCGTGAGGCGTTGCGGCTCAAGCACTATTCGTATCGCACCGAGCAGACCTACGTGGATTGGATCACGCGCTACATCCTGTTCCACAACAAACGCCATCCGCAAGAGATGGGCCACCCCGAAGTGCAGGCCTTCCTGACCCACCTGGCCGCTGAAAAAAACGTGGCCGCCTCCACGCAGACGCAGGCCCTCAGCGCGCTGCTGTTCCTCTACCGCGAGGTGCTCCATCAAGACCTGGGGAACATCGATGCGCTGCGCGCCAGAAAGCCCAAGCGGCTGCCCACCGTCCTGACGCGTGACGAAACCCTGCGCGTCATCAGCGCCCTCAAAGGCACGCACCAGTTGATGGCGAAATTGCTGTACGGCAGCGGCCTGCGCCTCATGGAATGTGCGCGCCTGCGTGTCAAGGATATTGACTTTGCCCAGCGCCAGATCGTGGTGCGCGACGGCAAAGGCGAACACGATCGCGTGACCGTCTTGCCCGAGAGTCTCGTCGCGCCGCTGCAGGAGCATCTCCAACGCGTCAAGCAGTTGCACGATCAAGACCTGGACGCGGGACACGGCACGGTGGACTTGCCTTATGCGCTCGAGCGCAAGTATCCGAATGCTAACCGCGAATGGGGCTGGCAATACGTCTTCCCTTCCGAGCGGCGGTCCACCGACCCCCGCACCGGCCAGGTGCATCGCCATCACGTGGACGCCAGCGGCCTGCAAAAGGCCGTGCGCCGAGCGGCCCGGTTAGCCAAAATCACTAAGCCCGTCGGCCCGCACACCTTTCGTCATTCGTTCGCCACGCACTTGCTTCAGGCCAATTACGACATTCGCACCGTCCAGGAACTCCTCGGCCACAAAGACGTGAAGACGACCATGATCTACACCCACGTCCTCAACCGGGGCGGCCTGGCCGTGCGCAGCCCGCTCGATTAAGAACCAGGTCATCACACAAGATCACCGGTAAGTAAAACCCTCTCCACCCTTTCGCGTGTCACTCCGTCCACGCGCACCGTCTTGCTGCGATTCCTCTCGCCTGAAATGATCGACACTGCGCTCTTGCGCACGCCGAGCCGTTCGGCCAGAAAGCCGATCAGCGCCTCATTCGCCGCCCCTTCGACCGGCGGCGCAGCCAGCTTCACCCTCAAGGCATCTCCCTGCACGCCAGCGATCTGATTGCGGCTAGAGCGCGGAATCACGCGCACGGCGAACGTCACGCCGCCGGCCATCTCGTCAATCTTCCAACCGCTCATCACATCAGCGAGACCAGCACGCTCAACACGATCCGCTTGGCTACGATAATGAGGATGAACGCCACGACGGGGCTGAAATCGATCATGCCGGCCGGCGGCAGAAGACGCCGGATAGGCGCGAGCACCGGCTCCGTCAGTCGATACAGCCACTGCACCAGCGGGTTATCTGGATCGACCTGGAACCACGACGACAGCACGCGGGCCAGCAAGATAAGGGAATACACATCAAAGAGAAGGCTGACAATGCCGATCAATTGAGCCATGCCGCCATCGCTCCCAGTCTAAGTTCTTTCGCCGAAGATGGCTCGCCCGATGCGCACCATCGTCGCGCCTTCCTCGATCGCGACCTCGAAGTCGTCGGTCATGCCCATCGACAGGTGTCGCCAGTCACACTGCGGGAAGCGAGCCGCCAGCTCGTCACGCAGGCGGCGCAGCGCGATAAACACCGGGCGCGCTTGATCCGGCACGCTGACGAT
>DASSFZ010000440.1:0-7298 GCA_035693785.1 Anaerolineae bacterium
TAGTGGGCAGCCACTCCACCAGTGATCCCGATGACGACCGTCTTGCCGGCGAGCATCTCAGCAACTCGATCGTCCGGCCAGCGCCGCGAAGTCGACGCCCAGCAGTTCGCCGATCTCCTGGTTGATCTCGCGCAGGTAGGCGATGGCGTCCTGCTGCGCGCGCGCATACTCAATGATGACGTGGTTGGACTGCACTTCGCGCTGGTACACCCGCAGTTGATCAAGGTCCGCCTGCGTGACCGCGTTGCGCGGTTGCTTCTGCCGGATGTCGGCCTGCGCGGCCGATAGCCGTTCGAGCAAGGCGCGCGCCTCTACATTCGAGTTGAACCGTGCAAGCGCCTGGTGATAGGCCGCAAAGGGTTGGGATGCCAACAGGTTGTCGGCCAGCGCTTCGGTCGCGGTCAACAGGTAAGGAGTGAGCATCGTTTCAGATGAGTTCATCGCGCACCTCTCAGCAGCAGCCCGGCCCGCACACGGCAGCGAAGTTCAGGCCGATGGCCTCCGACAGCCAATCGGCGGCAGCCTGGCACACGGCCATCAGGTCAGCCTGCGCCCGGGCATAGGCCGCGATCGATGGCTGGGTGACGAATTCTCGGTGTAGGCGTTGCAGTTCGGCTTTGTCCGCGCCGCTGACGGCGTTGAGCATCAGCATCATCTGCAGCGACTGCTGCTTGCTTTGGTAAGCATCCATCGCGCGCTGGGCATCCGGGTCGCCATGCAGACGCAGCGCAGCCTCTTCGAAGGCTTTGAACTGCGGTGTCTCGGCCAGCGCGGCGGCGAAGTCGCGCGCGGCCTGCTGCACCACTTCGGGCGGCGCGAGTTCCAGTTCGTTCAAGAAATCCGGCATGGACAATAGCCTCCTGTCTTGACTGATTCAGTTGCGCGAGAACGTAATCGACTGTGCAGGCGCAGGTTGCCTGCCGGCAAGATGCGCCGCCGCCTCGTCCAACATCCGCACGAAGGCCAGGAACTCATCCGGGTGGAAACGGACGCTGAAGTTGCCGTAGTCCAGATGGATATGGCCGGCCGGGCAGCGATTGACAGCATCGTGTTCCTGCTCACCGCGCGCCAGCAGTGTCCAACCCGAAGCATCCGGCGCGGGCAGTTGTGTATGGGCCATCTTTCGGCCTCCTTTCAATTCATCCGCGCTGTGGTTCGCCAGTAGAAGCGGTGCTTTCTGGTTGCGAGCGGCAGGAGCTGCCCGCGCGTAGAAAAAGCGCTTGATGTTTTCTAGTCACTTGCCCTCTCCTTAGATTTGGCCCAATCCTGGACGCTCATCTGCACAGGATCCCACGGACTGCTCACGGGAGGTGTATAACTGAGATCAAGGTCATTCAGGTCGTCTACCTTCATTTCGTGAAAGAGCGCGGCCGCAAAGATGTCAATGCGCTTGGCGACCTGTGCTTGCCAATGTCCGACGATCTGCGCTCCCAACAGGCGACCGCTACGACGGTCTCCTCTGACACGGATCAAGAGCTCGCGGGCGTTGGGGTAATACGCCTTGTGATCCCAGGTCTTGCTCTCACTGGTCAATGGATCAAAACCCGCGTTGCGCGCTTCCTCTTCGCGCAATCCTGTCCGCGCGACCGCAAGATCGAACACTTTGACGACCTGCGTGCCCAGCGAGCCTAAAAACTGGCGGTGTCCGCCTACTGCGTTTTCGCCTGCGATGCGCCCTTGCTTGTGAGCCGTCGTCCCCAGTGGCAGATATGTGTATTTCTGAGTAATCTGATGCCAGGTTTCGACGCAATCGCCCGCAGCGTAAATGTCGGGGATATTCGTTGCCATCTCGCGATTGACACGGATGGCGCCGCGCGCTCCCGTAGAAATCCCCGCGCGCGCCGCCAACTCGCTCGACGGGCGCACTCCCACTGCCATCAAAACCAGGTCCGCGCCCTTCCGAAAACCATTCGACCCCGAAACCATGAGGCGTGACCCATCGCGCTGAATGGATTCGACGTCTACCCGCTTGGCGACCTCAACGTCGTGGCGGCGCAATTCGTCCTCGACGACACGCGCCAGGCTGGCATCTACGGTCGTGCGTAACACCTCGGATCGCACGATAAGGGCGACTTGCAGTCCACGGTGCCGGAACGCATCTGCCATTTCCAATCCGATGTACCCTGCGCCAATAATGATCGCCGTCTGCGGATTCCTTTCGGCGACGTGGTGATGAACTTGGAAACTGTCTTCCATCGTATGGAGCAGGTAAACGCCAGGCAGGTCGAGTCCCACCACTGGGGGGTGAATTGGCGCCACGCCCGTCGCAATCACCAAGCGATCGTACGACAGAGTTTGCTTTTGCCCTCCCGTATTCACCACCTCCACCGTTTTCTGGGCAGGGTCAATCGCCGTTGCCATATGGCCGAGTAAGAGTCGTATACCTTCACGCTCAATCTCATCTACTGTGCGATGAGCCAGGCGGCGCCAATCGGGCACTTCGCCGCTCACGTAAAAGGGCAGTCCGCAGATGCTAAAGTTGGGAAAGGAATCCGCTACGACCACCGTGACGTTTACGCTGCGATCTATCTCACGCGCACGCAACGCGGCGCTGATACCCGCATCACTGCCCCCGATGATTAACAACTGCGCCATCCGATATCTCCAGGTTTGGGTTACAACCCCTTCGAGATGAACGAAGGGGTTGTAGCCTCTCGCCCCATGTCTAGAGGCTAATCACCTTGTCCGCCGCTTGCATCGACTCGATGATATCCGGCATGCCGCCGACGATGCCGACGGCTACACGTTCTAGCAAGCCATAGTAGTCGAGACACGTCTGGCACAGGACGAGTTCGACGCCTTTGGCCGCCAGCGCCCGCAGTTGCTCCACGACTGGCGAGCCTTCACAGGCCAGTTTGACACCGTCGGCGTAGAAGAGCATCTTGGCCGGGAGCACACCCGCCTCGTCGATCAGGCTGAGGAACTTTCCGGCGAGGAGTCCCTGCAACTCGGCGGGAGCATCTCCCATGCCGTAGCGCGTGAAGAGCAAGACAGTCCGGTTATCCAAGGGCGACCTCTTCGAGCGTGTGGGATGAAGCGGGCGACGCGAGGCCGTCACTATAGACTCGCTCGCCCAACTCGATCAGGGCCGCAATGCCTCTGACTTCAGTGGGCAGCAGCGGAATCTCGATCAACGGCACGTTGAAGCGCTGTGGAATCTCGGCCAGGTATTTCTCTTGCATCGCGCGGCGCGAGCGTGCGAAGGGCGTCGTCGCCTGCTCTGGCGGGATGACAAAGTTGGCGACGACCAGTCCCGGCTCGATACCAACCGTGCGCAGTTCTTCGGCGGCTCGATAGGCTTCCAGGATTGGCGTCGCCTCGGGGTACATCACGAAGGCGAAGGTGCTGCGATCCGGATCGCGCATCATCTCGATGACCTGCCCGAAGCGGCGCTTCGCCACATCGTCGGCGGCGCTCGTGTCCACCGAGGCGAACACCTTGATGTCGATCTGCTTGCTCCAGTCTACCGGCAGCTCGATCAGGCGCAGCGTGTGCCCCGTCGGCGCGGTGTCGAACACGACCGCCTGCCAGTCGGACTGCGAGGCAAAGTCGATGAACTTGTCGAAGGCGGCCATCTCTTCGGTGCAAGGCGAGTCGAGTTCTTCGGCCATCATCTTGATCGCTTCCGGTGGGCGGCCACGTCGGCGGGCGTCGTCGAGGATGCGTTTCTTGTAGGCTTCGGCAGCAGCCTTCGCATCGATCTTCACCGCCCACAGATTGAACACACCTTCGACGGGCGCTACGTTGTCGCCGACCGGCTCACCGAGCACGTCGCCAATATGTGCTGCCGGGTCAGTCGTCAGCAGCAGTGTTTTGTAGCCACGCCGCGCCAGCCACACAGCCGTCATGCACGAGGCAACCGTCTTCCCAACGCCGCCTTTGCCGGCGAAGAACAGTACGCGGCTGTGGCTATTCGGTACGACGCGCGGCAAAACATGGGACACGGACAAACGCGGATTGACACGGATTCGCCGGATCGCTGATTCGCTGACTCGCTGATTTGTTGCCCATTCGTTGACACCATCGAAGAATATCCTGCCCACCTCGCGCAGCCGATCCACGCCTTTAATTTCGTAAGGCAACAGGTACATGCGACGCGCCGGTAGCGGCAACTCGCTCTCGATCTGTCGCAAATAGCGCGCCTGCATCTCGGCCCGCGCGGCGAAGAGCGGATTGACCGTCTCGTCCGGCGGAATGATGCCGTTGACGATGAGTTGATGAGTGTGAATGTCGAGTTTGCCCAGTTCGGCAGTGGCGCGCTGCGTTTCCCGGATGGCGATGGCTTCAGGATGCAGCACGAAGATGAAAGTGGCCCGCGAGACGTCGCGCATCGTTGCCATGGCGCGCTCGTACTTGCGCTTGGCGTCTTGAATCGCCGCCGCCGGCCCGATACACGTCTGCCCGCTGCCTTCGCCGGCGGCTTCGATCGACCGGCTCCATTCGGCGGGCAGCTCGAGCAGGCGCAGCGTGTGACCGGTCGGCGCGGTGTCGAAGATGACGACATCGAAAGTGGTGCCGTTGGCGGATGGCACGTCGAGGAAATCGGTGAAGCGGTCGAAGGCGGCGACCTCGGCGGTGCACGGCCCGCTCATCTGCTCTTCCATCACCTGCACCATCTGCGGCGGGAAGGCAGCGCGGATCGGGGCCATGGCCCGATCGATGTATTCTTCCGTCGCGCGGTCGGGGTCAATCTCCATCGCCCACAGATTCGCCACGTGCTCGATCGGGGTGATCTGATGCCCGATCGCTTGTTCAAACACGTCGGCCAGGTTCGAGGCCGGATCGGTGGTCACGATCAGAGTGCGCTTGCCTTCGTCGGCGCAGCGCACGGCGTGCGTGCAGGCCATGCTGGTCTTGCCCACGCCGCCTTTGCCCGAGAAAAATATGAACTGGGTGCTCATGCGGTCGCTCCATTCAAGTGAACTGTGACTTCAGACAATGTCGGATAAGCGCCGGCTTTGACAACCTTGCCGCGCACGACAGTGATTGGCAGCGCTGCCATCTGCTTCTCGCGCACCAGGCGCATCACGTCGGCGTTGTTGAGGAACGCCTGCGGGTGGCTGGTCATCTGGTAGCGTTCCACCCTCACGCTTTCGGCTTGAAGCGCCAGGATCATCTCGTTCACGTCGAGCAGTGTTTGATCGAGCGTCGGGCCGCACAGGCCGGTCGGGCAGCACATCGGCGGGTCGAACAATTCAACGGCAGCCGTGCCAGCGTGAGTCGGAGTCACATCGATAAGCGTCACAGCGTCGGTCATGTTAGTTCAATCTCCCTTGAAGTATCTTGGCAAAATAAAAGTCAGTTCCTTGCGATGGCGATGTCACCCAACCGCACGAGCGCGCCCTGCGGGCCACACGTCGGTCGGCGCGGCTTGATCCGCTCCGCGTCGAAGAACAAGCCAAACACTTCGTTGAGTTCGTCGAGTGCGGCCCGGTTGACCGAGTAGTACACCCAGCGTGCGTCGAGCGCGTCGCGTTCCACATCCACCAGGCCCGCCTCGCGTAGGACGCGCAGATGATGCGAAATGAGATTGGGCGGCATATCCAGCGCGTCGCCCAGTTCGCAGTTACACTGCACGCCTTCCATTAGCAGGTGCAGGATCAGCAAGCGTTTCGGCTCGGCCAGCACCTTGAGCCGGTCGGCGAGTGTTTGCAGATTGGTCGGAGGGCGGGCGATGCGATCCATGTGTGAAAGCAACGGCAGAATAGTTCAACGCATATTGAAGTATAGTCGGGGAGAGCAGAGGACAACAGAGCAGAATGTCACGGGGAAAGGATGACGTTTGTCAGCGCGATCGCATCGCTCCACTGCCGCGTCGCCGCACGGCGATGATCTCGGCCAGGATCGCCACGGCGATCTCCTGCGGTGTCGGCCCGCCCAGGTCCAGACCGATAGGGGCGTACACCCGCGCCAATGCTTCGTCGGTATAGCTATCGGCGTGCAGGTGATCGAGTATCGTTTGGCACTTGGCGCGGCTGCCGATCATTCCGACGTAGCGAGCGGGCGAAGCGATCACCTGCCGCAGCGCGGCCTCGTCCGATACGTGATCGGTCGTGATTAGCACGACGTAGGAGTCTTCGGTGAGTGCCACAGCATCCAGCCCCGGAACTGTTGCCAGGCCGGGTTCAACATCGGCGATGATCACATCAAAGCCGGCAGCTTCGCCCATCACCTTCAGCGGCTGGCCGATGTGCCCACCGCCGACGATAACGAGTTGCGGCGGCGGCATGTAAGGCTGGATGAAGGCCCGCACCTCGCCGCCGCACAGCACCCCGACCGCGTCCGTGCCTTCCTCCGTCAAGGTGTAGTGAGCCAGGCGTGGTTGCCCGTCGGCCAGAGCTGCCCGCGCGTCGGCCAGAATCGAGGCTTCGAGTTTGCCGCCGCCGGCCGTGCCCGCCGTCGAGCTATCGGGCAGCAGGGCGATCTGCGCCCCGACTTTCGCAGGTGATGCACCGTTGACTTCGATGACGGTCGCCAATACAGCGGGCTGCTTGTGGTGGATGGCTTCGGCCAGTGCCTGAATGGGATTGCGCATATCATCGTCCCATCGGAAGATTCACTTCCACAAGGCTTGAGCGTTCGCCGGCCAGAATCGGCACTCTGCCGCTCGTCACGCAGTGATGGGCGAACACATACATTCCCGCCGACCAGGCCTGATGCGGATAGCCCATCGGCAAGCCGGTACGTCCATGGCACCACTCGTTGAACTCCCATTCCTCCTCGACGCCTAGCCGGTTGAGTTCGGCCAGTTTCTCCAACTGCCGTCGAGCCTCGTTCAGTCGCCCGGCCTTCACCAATGCCGCGACGTAAAACCCGCCGACGAAGGGCCAGATTCCGCCATTGTGATACTGCTCCGGCAGATTCAAGTTGTTGTTGCGGTAGTATTCGCGCCAGTCCTTGTTGCCTGGATGGATGACGGGATGCAGCACGCGCACCGGATACGGCTCGGCGATGCCGACCTGATGCAGATAGTCGAGGATGCGTTTCTCTTGCGCGGGATTTGCCACATCGAAGAGGATCGCCAGCAGGTTTCCGAACACGTCGCAGTAGTCGCCGAAGTCGCGGAAGGCGACGTAGGGCAGGAAGAACGGCCGCTTGACCAGCACCGGATCGACCTGGCTGAGCGTGTGCTTCCACTCGGTGTGGCCGGGGCAAGACGGCCCCCACTCGGCTTCGTTCTCCGGCCCGACCCACAGCACGATCCGAATCTTGTGCCGCACATCATCGGCCATAGAGTCGAACCGCGTTCCATCGAGACCTAGCGCACGCGCCATCTCGGCCATCGCTCGCAGCGCCGC
>DASSFZ010000441.1:0-2377 GCA_035693785.1 Anaerolineae bacterium
CCGGCCGCATTCACGCCGCCCGACTGAACAGAGATGGACCCGGTGGCTGTGTCGTCTTCCGGTTGCCTCTGATGGGATTCGGCCGCCATGGTCTGCCTACGTCTCGGCGATTACGCAGCTACAATTGTAGGGCTGCCCGATCAGAAAGGCAAATAAAAAGTGACCGGCATCTCAGAGATGCCGGTCACTTGATCTGAACGCCAAGCTGCGCCCACTAATCACTTTGGCCGCGATTGCTCAACTGGCCGCGAACCGCTCCAGCCGGAAAATACGCGTTGTGAATGTTCACGTAATACTGCTCCGGGAAGTCGATGATCGCCTGGATTAGCGCCGGATCGACACCCTCCTTGCAGCCGCCCGTGATTGGGCTCAGGGGCACGGCGACGCCGCCGTTAACGCCCGCTGGAGCGAAGTGAATATGGGCGGCGAACGGCGGATCGATTCCCTCGAAGGAGATGTCCCAGCAGACCCTCTCCTGTCCAACATTGAGGGATCTCTCCCGCCCCACGAGGCAAACCGCAGTGACTGTCCGCCTAGTTGTTCAAGGGCCCCTGAAGGTCGAGCTGGCCGCGGATCACCCCCGGCGGGCACCCCACGCCGAGTGGGCCGGTGTGGACGTTGACGTAGTACAGCTCGGGGGCGGCCCGGATCCCCGCCACGAGTACGGGATTCGAGAAGCTGCCCGTCCCGATGACCCCGTTTTCCTCACCGGGCGTGATTGGGAGCGGCTGGACGACGGGCGCAGCCACACCGGCGGGCCCGGGAAAGTGGATGTGCGCCGCGGTCGTGCTCCCGGGCAGGTTGTTGGCGACGAGCGTCCACTCGACCGTGCCCGTCGCCTCGTCGACGACGTTGCCCACGAACAGCCCGCGCGCCGCCTGCGTCGCCGGGCCGCAGGGTGGAACCTCCTGGTCAGCCGTCAGGGCGGCCACGAAGGTTGTGGGGAGCGGTTCGTCCGCCACGGCCACACTCGCCACCAGGAGGCTGGCCAGCACGAGTGTGAGGATGACGTAGATCTTTTTCATTTCTCATTCCTCCCTTGATGTGTGAAGTGACTCGGTGCAAGCCCAAGCTATTTGGGCCAGCAAGACTGTTTCAGCGTTCTGTAGAGATACGATCACCCCCTTCCAGGTTAGTCCAATGTTGATTGGACGTGTGTTGTAGTCTTAAGTGGTTGCAACCATCTCTTTCGCGTCGGCGCAATCGGGCGCACGAGGATGCACCGAGTCGCACATACACACAATACGTCTGCCGGCTGCGGCTGGATTCGCTATGAGCGCCCAGATGTTTGCGCCGGAGCATCTTCATCTATGCTATAATTCTGCCACGCCCCCGTAGCTCAATCGGATAGAGCAGTTCCGTCCTAAGGAAACGGTTGTGGGTTCAAGTCCTGCCGGGGGCGCCTCTTTCTAACTTTCTCATACCACTTCCTCGCGCTCCATGGACATCGAACTCCTGATCGCGCATGCTTCGCAACTGCTCACCATCCCGCCACACGACGGAGGCCCTCAGCGCGGGACCCGACTCGGCGATCTCGGCCTGATCGAAGACGGCGCGGTTGCCATCCGGGGTGAGCAGATCGTCGCCGCGGGACCGACAAGCGATCTGGCCGCGCGGTTCCAAGCCAAACAAGTCATCGACGCCGCCGGCAAAGTCGTCATGCCGGGCTTCGTCGATCCGCACACGCACGTCGTCTGGGCTGGCGATCGCGCCGTCGAGTTCGAGCAGCGCATCGCAGGCGCGACCTACCTGGAGATCATGAACGCCGGCGGCGGCATCATGGCGACGGTGCGCAAGACGCGCGCCGCGAGCGTCGAGCAATTGGTCGAAGAGACGCGTCCCCGCCTCGACCGCATGCTGGCCCACGGCTCGACGACCGTCGAAGCCAAGACCGGCTACGGCCTGGAGACGGCAGCCGAGCTGCGCATGCTCGAAGCGATCGATCGCCTCGACGCAGAGCACCCCATCGAATTGGTGCCGACCTTCATCGGCGCGCATGCCATTCCGGCCGAGTACAGGGGACGCGAAGACGCCTACACCGACCTGGTCGTGAACGAGATGCTGCCGGCCATCCGCGAATCGCCTATCGCCAATCGCGTATCGCGTATCGCACATCGCATATCGCAGGACACACCTTCAGGCGATAAGCCATATGCGATAAGCGATAAGCCATCTGCAATAAGCCATACGCTCTTCTGCGATGTCTTCTGCGAAGAAGGCGCGTTCACGCTGGCGCAATCGCGCAAAATCCTGGAGGCGGCGCGGGCGCTCGGCTTCGGCCTGAAGATCCATGCGGACGAATTCGCGCCGCTGGGCGGGACGCAGCTCGCCGTCGAGCTGGGCGCGGCGAGCGCGGATCATCTCGTCGTCACGCCGC
>DASSFZ010000442.1:0-7670 GCA_035693785.1 Anaerolineae bacterium
CCGACCAGCCGATCGTCTTCCACGCGCAGCGTCACGATCCACGTGACCGGCAGCGTCGTCTCCTTGACAGTCAAATCGCCAGCGATGGTGAAGGTGAGGTCCTCGCCCGGTGCGACCTGATCGGGCAATCCTTCGATCGACTGCGGGACAAAGCGCGCGTAGGGATACTGCGACGACTGCAAGCCATCGCGGCGGATGTAGTTGTCGCGGCGCGTTTCATTCGACGTGAACTGACTCACGTCGATGACGATTTCGCCGATCTGGCTGTTGGACGGCTGCGCGAAATCGACCAGCACATCGCCGGCGACGCCTTTCGTCCGCCCGATTGCGGTCTGGAATCGGTTGTTCCGAAAGAGCGTTTCTCCCACTTCGTATCGCACTTCAGACTGCGCGGCGTCAATGCGATACAGGCGCGCGCCGGATGCTTCGGGCGCTGCAGGCGGCTCAGTCGGTGCAGCGCCTGGTCGATCGACCGGCGCCGCAGATGTTGGGTTAGCGGGTGGCTCGGTCGGGGGTGTCGTGGGCGCGGGAAGCGTCGGCGCGACAGGCAGCCCGGTATTGACCGGCACCGGAGCGAAGAGGGTGTTGTCGAGAATGAACAATCCAGCACCGCCCAGCGCGGCGACGATCACCACGCCGAGCAAAATCTGCTTGAGTGTCACCGTATGTCTCCGTTCATGTAACTACTCAGCGTCATGGCGACCCCGCTGAGAAGCGCGGGGCAGGTGAGCGTCGTTGGCGACGAAGTAATCTCAGCCGCCCTGAGCGCACATGGCCGTCCGTGCAGGAGATTGCTTCGCAAAAAGCGCTCGCAATGACGTGGGCTGAGTAGTTACCGTTTGATGAGATGCCAACTACACAACGGTAGTCATCGTACCCGGTTTGCATAAACGCCGACTAAGCACAACCTGAGAATACGCTGAGAACCGGATGGCGTTCTCAGCGTTTTCTTAGCATTCACTCAGACAATGCTTAATCGTACAGTCTACAATACTAACATACAACTCTTATTCGTTGAGTCATTCTGAGCGCTTCCTTCGACTGCGCTCAGGGCAAGGCTCAGAATGACATGCTCAGTCAGGGAGGTGCTGCGATGACCGACTTCAAGGGTTACCTGCTCGATGAATTTCTCGAAGATTATCAGGAAGGCCATTTGACACGGCGTGAGGCGTTGAAACTGATCGGCGCCGTCACCGGCAGCCTGGCGTTGGCGAATGTCATCCTGGCGGCGTGCACGCCTGCGCCGCAGGCGGCTTCAACCGCTGTGCCAACCTCGACGAGCGCGCCGGCCGCGACATCAACACCTGAGCCAACCTCGGCGCCGCCTGAGCCAACGGCAACCTCAACCACCGAGGCAACGCCGCCCCCGAGCGGCGAGATCGAGGCGAGCGATGTCGAGTTCCCGGGACAGGATGTGACGCTTATGGGTTACCTGGCCCGGCCCGTTGGCGATGGGCCGTTTCCGGCAGTTCTCGTATGCCATGAGAATCGCGGCCTGACGGACCACATCAAGGATGTGACCCGCCGCGTGGCGACGGCCGGCTACGTCGGGCTGGCGGTCGACTTGCTCTCGCGCCAGGGCGGTACCGCGGCGATCGGCGACTCGTCGCAGGTGCCCGGCGTGCTGGGGAACACCCCCGAGGATCAATTCGTGCAAGACTTCGTCAGCGGCTGGCGCTGGCTTCAGACTCAACCTTACGTTCAGCCCGATCGAGTCGGGATGGTCGGTTTCTGCTTCGGCGGCGGCGTGACGTGGCGTGTGGCGATCGGCTTGCCGGAGCTACGCGCGGCCGTGCCCTTCTACGGCCCTCATCCGTCGCCCGATGAAGTGCCGAACATCCAGGCGGCGGTGCTGGCGATCTACGCGGGGAACGACACGCGCATCAACCAGAGCATTCCGGCGATTGAGGCCGCGATGCAGCAGAGCAGCAAGGTGTATGAGACAGTGATCTACCCCAACACCGATCACGCTTTTCACAACGATACCGGCGCGCGTTACAACGCCGAGGCGGCGCAGGATGCGTGGGCCAGGACGCTGGCCTGGTTCGAGCAGTATTTGAAGTCGTGATCGGGCGGGGTATAATAGGTCGTAGTAACGACTTCAGTCGTTTGCCAAGAAAGCGACTGAAGTCGCCACTACAATGGGCCGTAGTAACGACTTCAGTCGTCTGCCAGAAAGCGACTGAAGTCGCCACCACACAGCAGCACGGCAAGTGGGTTCATGGCGACGATCCTGATCGTAGACGACGATCGCAAGATCACCGATATGCTGCGTCGCACACTCACGTACGAGGGGTATCGCGTGGCGACGGCGGCCGACGGGCGCGAAGCGCTGGCTCAGGCGCAAGCCGAGCTGCCGGACCTCGTCGTCCTCGACTGGCTGATGCCCGGCCCCGACGGTCTGGAAGTGGCGAAGCGGCTGCGCGCGACGAGCGAGACGCGCATCTTGATGCTGACGGCGCGCGATGCGGTCGGGGATCGCGTGGAAGGGCTGGACAGCGGCGCGGACGATTACCTGGTCAAGCCGTTTGCGCCCGAAGAGTTGCTCGCGCGCATCCGCGCGCTGCTGCGCCGATCGGATCCGGTGACGGAAGACAGCCCTGTGACCTATGCCGACCTGCACCTCGATCCCGTCACGCGCGAGACGCGGCGCGGCAGCCGATCGTTTTACCTCACGCCCAAAGAGTTCGATCTGCTCTGTTACCTCATGCGCCACCCGCGCCAGGTGCTGCCGCGCGATCGCATCTTGCAGGAAATATGGGGCTACGACTTCGACGGCAACGGGAACGTCCTCGAAGTCTACATCGGCTATCTGCGCGCCAAGACCGAGGCAGACAGCGAACCCCGCCTGATCCAGACCGTGCGCGGCGTCGGCTACGTCTTGCGGGAGAACCCCGATTAGCATGTCCCTCCGGCTCCGGCTCACTCTGCTCTACAGTGGCATCCTCGCGCTGACGCTGATCGCGTTCAGCGTCGTGCTGTACGTGACGGTTTCACAGGTCACGCTCAACGCGGTCGAGGAAACCCTGGCCGACGAAGCGCAGCGACTGATCGGCTCCCGGCAGTTTCAGATCGATCACATCGACTATCAGGCCCGCAAGGTCGCCGCTCCGGAGACGTACATCCAGACGCTCAAGCCCGACGGCGCCATCGCCGATCGCACCGCCAACCTTGGCGATTACGTGTTGCCGATCAGCACCAGCGGCCTCAGCGCGTGCAAGGGCGGCAGATCCTGGACGGAGACGACGTCGACCGAGGATGGCCGGCTCATCGTGTACAGCAAACCCGTGATCGCGCAGGGGGAGATCGCCGGCATTGTGCAGGTGGCGCGCTCGCTGGCCGATCACGACCATTCGCTCGCCGCGCTGCGCAGCATCTTGATCGCCGGCAGCGTGGTCGTGACGCTCACGGCGTTCGGCGTGGGCTGGGTGCTGGCCGGCGCGGCGCTGCGCCCGATTCACCGCATCACCGACACGGCGCAGGCCATCGGCGCAGAGCGCGATTTCGACCGGCGCGTCGATTACACCGGCCCACCGGATGAGATCGGCCGGCTTGCGAAAACGTTCAACGCCATGCTGACCGAGCTTCAAGCAACCCATCGACAGACCGAGCAGGCGCTGCAAGCGCAGCGCCGCCTCGTCGCCGATGCCTCCCACGAGCTGCGCACACCGCTCACGACGATCCGCGGCAACCTCGGACTGCTGCGGCGCGAGCCGCCGATCAGGGGCGATGATCGCCAGGCCGTCGTCGCCGACATGGTCGACGAAACGGATCGCCTCATCCGGCTCGTCAACGACATGCTCCTGCTTGCTCGATCGGACGCAAGCCGGCCGCTGCGCATCGAAGCCGTTCGGATCGGGCCGCTTGTCGAAGATCTTTGCCGCCAGGCCAGATTGCTCGGCGTCGGGCGGTTGATCGAATGTGAGAACGTGCCCGATGTTGTCGCCGCCGCCGACAGGGACGCGCTCAAACAGGTGCTGCTGATTTTGCTCGACAACGCGCTCAAGTACACACCCGCACGCGGCGCCATCACGTTGTACACCTCGGCGGATGAGGCTCACGTGACGATCAGCATCCGCGACACCGGCCCCGGCATCGCGCCCGACGCGCTGCCGCACATCTTCGAGCGCTTCTATCGATCGGAACCCTCTCGCACAGGCTCGGGCGCTGGCCTGGGCTTGGCGATTGCCAAAGAGCTGATCGAAGCGCAGCACGGCACGATCACGGTCGAGAGTCAAGTCGGGCAGGGCAGCGTGTTCAGGGTGACATTGCCACGGAGAGAAGGGTGAGGATAGCGTAATTGGTTATTGGTAATTGGTGATTGGGTGACATTGCCACGGAGAGAAGGGGGAGAATAAGAGACATCAAGGGAGTTCATTATGATCGAATGGAAAGTCGGTGACCGCTTTGTGTTACGGAACGGGCGCGCCGTCGGCACGGTGATCGGCGTCAGCCGAGACATGATAACCGTCCAATACGATGATGGCCGGATCGATAAGGTCGATCCGCTGGATCTTCTCAGGAACATCAAACCGCCGCCTGACCCCGACGAAGAGGACGAGGGCTAAGAATCCCATCGCTCAAGCAGTCGGTTCTTGGATGAGCTGACGGTCACCCATTCACGCGCGCAGCCAACATCTCGATGAGCCGGTGGCGGGTCCATCGAGAAACTGTTCTAAGCCGTGTTCGCCGTGAATCGCATGGCGCCGATAAAAATGACCAGCCATCCGGTCAGCAGGGCCAGCAGGCTCAACACCAGCCACAATACATCGAGTGGCTTTGATGAAACTTGAGGGACACCGCGCCCGAACAACAAACTATCCACGGCATTGGCAGCCGGGTGCGAACAGACGTACAGACCGAGCATCACGCCGATCGCGCCGTCCAGCGTAGCCGTGCCCGTGGATACGCACTGACAACCGAGCAGGACACTATAAACCAAAGCGAGCAGGATGAGGACCCACAACGTCTTGCTTTTGCGTCTACGCTCGCCCTGTCTCATGTAGCTGTCACATTGATTTCCCTGGGGACATTTGTTGGCTCCGGAATTGGCAGGTATCCCGCTGCCGACTTAGTCCATTGCGAGAGCATGCTGCACCTTGACCGTGCCGTAATACTTGCCAGTCCGTGTAATCCGTGGGAAATCCGTGTGTCAGGTCGCGATCACCCTACTCGTAGCGCAGCGCCTCGATCGGGTTGAGGCCGGCCGCCCGATTGGCCGGGTAAATCCCGAAGAAGATGCCCACCGCCGCCGAGAACCCGAAGGCCAGCACGACGGACTCGATCGACACGACCGTATCGATCAACCCCGACGCATTCACCAGGGACGAGACGCCCGCACCGGCCAGGATGCCGATCACGCCGCCCAGCACCGACAGCGTGAGCGTCTCTGTCAAGAACTGATACAGGATGTCTCCCCGCCGCGCGCCGACCGCTTTGCGCAAGCCGATCTCGCGTGTCCGCTCGGTGACGGACACCAGCATGATGTTCATCACGCCGATGCCGCCCACCACCAGCGAGATACCGGCGATGGCGCCGAGGAACACGGTCAAGGTGCCGGTGATGCTCGTCGCCGCCGACAGGACATCGGATTGCGACTGAACGGTGAAGTCGTCGGTCTCACCCGGCCCGATTCCGTGCAATACCCGCAGCTTCTGCTCGATCGCGGCGATGGCGGTGTCGATGCTGTCGGAACTGGTGGCCGAGACTTCGATCGTCGAGACGGACTTTTCACTGCCGACGCGCGTGGTCGACAGGCGGGCGAAGGCCGTGGTGATCGGAATGTAGGTCGTCGTATCGCGGCTGAAGCCGAACCCGCCCGAGCCTTGCGACTTCATGACGCCGATCACTTCGAACTGGATGCCGTTGATCTTGATCCGTTTGCCGATAGGATTCAGGCCGCCGAACAGGTCGGTCACGATCTGCGAGCCGACGACGGCGACCCGCCCTTTTCTGTTGACGTCGCTGGCCGAGATGAAGCGACCGTGGTCGAGCTGATCGGGGTGCGCGATCGCGTAGTCCGGCGTCACGCCGACGATCTGCACATTCGTCTGCGCGCTTTGATACTTCACGGTTTGGCGGGACTGCACCTGCGGCGAGACGGCTGCCACGCCGGCCAGTCCTTCCAACTGCTGCGATTCCTCGTAGGTCAAGGGCGCGGTCGTGCCACCGCCAGCGCCGGCCGGTGTGAACTGGTTGCGTGTGCCGGAGAAAACCGTGATCAGATTCGCGCCGATGCCTTCAATCCGGCTCGTGATCGACGCCTGCGCGCCGGTGCCAATCGACAGGAGCGCCACCACCGCGCCGACTCCGATGACGATACCCAGCATCGTCAAGGCCGAGCGCAGCTTGTTGGCCATCAACGCGCGCAAGGCGCTGCGGACATTTTGAGCAAAATTGAATCTCATATGACCACCCCATCTTTGAGATGTATCACGCGCTGCGCGTTCGCCGCAATTGCCGAATCGTGTGTGACGACGATCACGGTGATGCCACGTGCCCGGTGCAGCTCGCTGATCAGGGCCATGATCTCGGCGCCCGTCTTCGAATCGAGGTTGCCGGTCGGCTCGTCGGCCAGGAGGATCGACGGCTCGGTGACGAGCGCGCGCGCGATCGCCACACGCTGCTGCTCCCCGCCCGAGAGTTCATTCGGACGATGCGTGATCCGATCGCCCAGGCCCACGGCCTCCAGTGCCGCCTTGGCCCTCTCGCGCCGGTGATTCGCGTTGGAATACAGCAAGGGCAGTTCGACGTTTTCCAGCGCACTCGTGCGCGCCAGCAGGTTGAACTGCTGAAACACGAACCCGATCTTCTTATTGCGCACGGCGGCCAACTCATTGTCGCTCATTCTGTCGACATTCAGCCCGTCAAGGCGATACACGCCGCTCGTGGGTGAATCGAGACAGCCGATGATGGCCATGAGTGTGCTCTTGCCCGAGCCCGACGGCCCGGTGATGGCGACCCATTCGCCGCCGGCGATCGTCAACGAGATGCCGTCGAGCGCGCGCACTTCGGTCTGGCCCATTTGATATACTTTGGTGATGTTCTCGATCTCGATCATAACGCGGCCTCCTGCCACAACCCAAATCCTAACCACGGATGACACGGATTACACAGATTTCATAGGGTGCTGAATCAGTGTACAACTATGGTGGGCCACCACCGGGCGGCGGACCTCCGTCAGGCGGACCGCCACCGGGCGACCCGCCGCGGTTGAAGAAGAAGCCGGGGCCACGGGGAAAGTCGCCGGTGATAGACTGCAAAGAGGTCGTCGTGACAATCGCTACCTGGTCGCCTTCCCGGAGATCGCCGGACACTTCCGTCAGGTCGCCAGCCGTGATGCCGACCGTGACCGGCACGGGGCGTACCTGGCCGTCTGCGAGCACCAACACAAAGCTTCTTTGCAAGGCTTGCCGATCGAATCCACCTTGCCCACCTTGTCCAGCGAAGCCACCCTGTCCGCTAAAACCATCCTGGCCGCCTTGTCCGCTTTGTCCGCCAAATCCACCTTGCGCACGTAAAGCAGCAAAGCCTCCTTGTCCGGGTTCTTGAATCGCCGTGGTTGGAACCGCGAGGACATTCTCGCGCGTCGCGACCAGGATCGAAGCATTCGCCGTCATATCCAGTCGCAGCAGCGCCTCAGTGGGATCGAGATCGACGCGCACGCTGTA
>DASSFZ010000443.1:0-3874 GCA_035693785.1 Anaerolineae bacterium
CGCCGGTTCCAATTGCGTTACGTGCTGGAACAGGAATGGCCGGCCGTCGAGTCCGAGCCGCTCATCGGGCGCGAGCGCCTGGCCGAGCTGGGCCGCCGCTTCCATCGGCTGGTCCAGCAGCACGTTTATGGCCTGCCGGTCGAGCCGTTGACTCGCGCGGCGGGTGCCGATACCGATCTGGCGCGGTGGTGGAGTAACTACTTGAGATTGGAGATTGGTAATTGGAGATTGAGCGCGGATGGGGATTCCCTTCCGCCTAATCGAAGGGCTGAAGTTGCGCTGTCGGTTCCGTTTGGCGCACACCGCCTGGTCGCGAAGTACGATCTGCTCGCAACCGGAGATGGCCGGGCGGTTATCGTCGACTGGAAGACGGAGCGCAAGCGGCCCGATCGGGCATCGCTACAGCGGCGCTTGCAGACACGCGTATACCGCTACGTCTTGGTGAAGTCAGAGCCGTCTCTCGCGCCCGAGTCGATCGAGATGGCGTACTGGTTTGCGGAGTATCCATCGGAACCCGAGGTGCTGGCGTACGATTCGGCGCAGTTTGCCGACGACGAAATCTACTTGTACCGCTTGCTGTCTGAGATCGAGGCGCAAACCGGGGCCGTGTGGCCGCTCACGCCCGACGAGCGCCAGTGCCGATTCTGCACGTACCGATCGCTGTGCGAGCGGGGTGTCGTCGCTGGGGTGGCTCCAGAGGATGAACTTAACATCGATCTGGAGATCGACCTCGAAGCGATTGACGAGATTGCCTATTGACCTCATCATCCGTACACTCAGCCAGGGAGAGGAGGGGCCACATGCTGCGACGACTGATGGGCTTGCTGCTCATTTTCAGCATCCTGATGCCGATCATTTTGGGCGCGGCCGGGTTCTTCGTCGTGCGCCAGTTCGTGGCCGACATGGAGAACGCCGTGCGCGGGCCGCTCGGCGAGATCAACGCCAACCTGGAGGACATAAAGGCGACCGTGGACGACGCCACCCAGGCGTTTCAAGGTATATCGAGCCGGATCGCCGCCATCGCGAACACCCTGGGTGGGATCGCTCGCGCCATCGCTGCGGTGACGACCCGTCTAGGTCCGATCAGCATTCCGAACATCAACGTGAGGCTGCCCGTAATCGGCCGGGTGACGATTCCCGTGCCGGACATTCCCAGCTTCAGCGTGCCGGGTCTTACTGAGCTGAAGAGTGTCTTGTCGAGCATATTCAGCGTGTTCAACGACTCGGTTGATGTGTTCCGCCGCATAGCCAGTATTGGGCAGTTGCCCGAGCAGCTCAATCGCGTTGTGGACAAGACGACGACGCTCGTCAACGATGTGCGCGATGCCGGCGCCCGGTGGCTGGGCACGCTGGCCTTGATCGGAGTCGTGTTACTGGTCTGGGTCGCTGCGACCTACATCGCGTTAGTGTACCGCTGGCTATCCAGCGGTTGGAGAATGCTGCGAGGACTGCCGGCCTAGCAGAGACACATTAATGCTCGAACATTCCTGGTCCGAGCCTGTCTCGATTGACGTCCCCGCGCCTCTCCGGGCTGCCGTGGGCGGACATCCGCTGGTGGCCGACATCCTGGCACGGCGCGGATTGACCGACCCGGCTGCGGCGCTCGGCTTCCTCGATCCCGCACGCTATGCACCCGCGCCGCCTGCGGCGCTGCCTGATCTCGAACGCGCGGCGCACCTGCTGTATGACGCCGTCCTTCGCCGTCGCCGCATCCTCGTGTGGGGCGACTTCGACGTCGACGGGCAGACGGCGACGGCGCTCCTCGTGTCGATGCTGCGCGACCTCGGCGCGGACGTCACTTACTACGTGCCGCAGCGCCTGGTCGAATCGCACGGCATCAAGGTCGATGCGCTCGATCGCCTCCTTAGCTCGCAGCACGTCGACGTGTTGCTGACGTGCGATACCGGCATCGCCGAGCACGAGGCGATCGCGCACGCCAGGTCGCGCGGACTGACTGCCCTGGTCACCGATCACCACGACCTGCCCGAGTCGCTGCCGGAAGCCGACGCGCTGGTCAACCCGAAGCGCCTGCCCGCCGGGCACGCATTGCGGGACCTGCCAGGCGTCGGCGTGGCCTTCAAACTGGCGCAGCAGGTCTATGACCTTGCCGGTGAAGGCAAAGGCTCCGTCCGGCCTCGGCAGCTTTTGGACCTGGTCGCGCTCGGCATCGTCGCCGACGTGGCGCGCCAGGTCTTCGACACGCGTTACCTGCTCCAGCTTGGACTTGAAGAGCTGAGACGGCCCGAACGTCTTGGGCTTCAGGCGCTGATGCACATGGCGAAGCTCGATGCGGCAAACCTGACGGCAGAACACATCAGCTTTGCGATCGGGCCGCGCCTGAATGCGATTGGCCGGCTGGGCGATGCGACGCTCGCCGTCGAGCTATTGACGACGTCCGATCTGACGCGCGCCCGGATCATCGCCTCGCAAATTGAGGCATTGAATAACCAGCGCCGCGTACTGACCGAGCAGATCTACGCAGCGGCGCATGATCAGATCGCCAAGGCCCCGTCGCTTCTCGACGAGACCGTTGTGGTGCTTTCGAGTCCCCATTGGCATGCCGGCGTCATCGGCCCGGTCGCCAGCCGCCTGGCAGAGAAATACGCGCGGCCGGCGGTGCTTCTGGTCGTCTCGGCCGATGGGCGCGCTCGCGGATCGGCGCGAGCGGTTCCGGGCGTCGACATCTCGGCTGCCCTGGCTTCGGTGCGCGACCGCCTGATCAGCTTCGGCGGGCACCCCGGCGCTGCGGGTCTCGTGATGAACTCCGACGACATGTCGATCTTCCGCCGGGAGCTGTCGCGCGCCGTCGCCGCGATCTGGGATCGCGCGGCCGCCCCGTCGGGAACGAGCATCGACGCGTTTGTATCGATGAATGACCTGACCCTGGAGCTGGCTCAGCAAATCGAGCGGCTAGGCCCGTTTGGAGAAGGCAATCCGCCCGTGACGCTGGCCGTGCGCGATGTGGCGATCGCCAGCGAGCGCGCCTTCGGACGGCGCGCCGAGCATCGCGAGGTCACCGTCGAAGACGGGCAGGGAATTTCTCGCAGAGTGATCTGGTGGCGAGGGGCGGACGAGGATGTGCCGCAAGGCCGTCTCGACGTCGCGGTAACGATCAAGAGCACGGACTATCTCGGCGCGCAGGCGTTGTCGATCGAGTGGGTCGACGCCAGGGTCATCGAAGCCGCGCGGATCGAGATCGCGGCGCCGGCGATTGAAGTCGTCGACTGGCGCGGCCTTGGCGACGCGGCGAAGCGCGTGCACAGTCTGGTCTCGGCAAATGACGTCATGGTGTGGGCGGACGGAGAACTTCCGTCGTTGGCGGCGGTGTGGCGGCGATACGATCTCACGCCGGCGAAGTCGCTGGTGATCTGGCGTGCGCCGGCCGGGCCGAAGGAGCTGGAATCTGCGCTGTCGCACGTTTCGCCGAAAATCGTTTACCTGTGCGACGGCGGCGATGCGGATGATCGACTGGAGTCTTTCATCAAGCGATTGGCCGGTCTGCTCAAACACGATCTCAGCAGACGAGAGGGACACGTCGACGTGGTGCGCCTGGCGGCGGCCGCCGGCCAGCGCGCCGCGACTGTGCGGGCGGGCATTGAATGGCTGGCGGCGAAGGGACGGATTGCGATTGTGGAAGGGGAGGGGGACGCCTGGCGAATCGCGCCCGGGAGCAACGCGGCTCTTCAGGATTTGGAAGAGATTGGCCTGCAACTGGCGGGTTTGCTGGCGGAGACGGCGGCGTATCGAGCCTACTATCGTCGCGCTGATGCTCAGAAGCTGGTCGCGCGGCAGTAGGGCGCGTTTCCATACGCGCCGCAAATGGGCGGCTATGGAAAGCCGCCCCACGTTCGGCCTGACATCTTCTGCGTGCACA
>DASSFZ010000444.1:0-2365 GCA_035693785.1 Anaerolineae bacterium
TTGGGCATCGTCAGTTCAGTTGCCATAGACCACTCCGTATTGCGTGTTGCGTATTCCGTTACGGGCTACGGAACACGCAACACGTTTTCACGCCAGCACCGCTTTCACCGCCGCGATGATGTCTTTCTCCCACGGCAGCGCTTCCTGCTCGACGTTCTTGGCGTACGGCAGCGGCACTTCTTCCGCGCCGACGCGCCCGACCGGCGCGTCCAGCCAGTCGAAGCATTCTTCGCCGATGCGTGCGGCGACCTCGGCCTGCACGCCGAACGAGCGCCATTCCTCGGTCACGACGACGGCGCGATTCGTCTTGCGCACCGACTCGAAGACAGGCGCCATGTCGAGCGGGCGCAGCGTGCGGAGATCGACGATCTCGACGTCGACGCCTTCCTTCGCCAGTATCTCGGCCGCGCCAAACGACGTCTGGAGCATGCGCCCGTAAGTCACAATCGTCGCGTCTTTGCCGGCGCGCTTGACGTCGCTCCTGCCGAGCGGCACGACGTAGTCGCCGTCTGGCACCTCGCCCTTCACGCCGTAGATGGCGGTATGCTCGAGGAAGATAACCGGATCGGGATCGCGGACGGCGGCCTTGAGCATGCCCTTCGCGTCGTAGGGCGTGCCGGCGAAGGTCACCTTCAAGCCGGGGACGTGCGCAAACATCACCTCGAGCGACTGCGAGTGCGTCGCGCTCAACTGGCCCCAGCCGCAGGGCATGCGCACGACGAGCGGCACGCTCCACTGCCCGCCGAACATGTGATGCATCTTCGCGGCGTGGTTGACGATTTGGTCCATCGCCAGGAGGCTGAAGTTAATCGTCATGAGCTCGGCAATGGGGCGCTGCCCGCCGACCGCCGCGCCCATCGCCACGCCGACGATCGAGCCTTCGGCAATGGGCGTATCCCGTATGCGATCTTCGCCGAATTCATCGAGCAGGCCGCGCGTCACGGCGTACGCGCCGCCGTACGCGCCGATATCTTCGCCCATGATGAACACGCGCTCGTCGCGCAGCATTTCCTCGCGCATCGCTTGCTTCAACGCTTCACGAATGGTGATGACGGCCATATTAGTCCTCGCTCACTGGTGATCAGTTAGCAGTAATCAGTGATCAGTGATCAGTAATCAGTGACCAGTGACGACTGACGACTGATAACTGATGACTGATAACTGGCAACTGATAACTGATTGCTTCACAGCGGATTGGCGTACACGTGTTCGTGCATCGCCGCCGGATCGGGGGCCGGCGAGGCGTCGGCGTAGGCTACCACCTCGTCCATCTCGCGCTCGACGCCGGCGTCGAGCGCCGCAATCTCGTCCGGCAGGACGCCGTGCTCTTCTATCAGCATCCGCCTGGCGCGCTCGATCGGATCGCGCCTTTTCCACTGCTCGATAAGCTCCTTGCTGCGGTATTGGTCTGGGTCGGCCACCGAGTGCCCCTGATAGCGGAAGCACCTTGCCTCGACGAACTGCGGGCCGCTGCCGGCGCGCACTTCCTCGACGATCCGGCCGAACAGCGCGTTGACCTTCACCACGTCCATGCCGTCGACCTGATGCGCCGGTATGTCGGCCATGCACGCCTTCTTGTGCACGTCGGTCACCGCCGACGCCTTCTCGATGGCCACGCCCATGCCGAACTGGTTATTCTCGCACAGGAAGATGACGGGCAGGTCCCACACCTTGGCGAAGTTGAGGCACTCGTAGAAGGTGCCGTTGTCGGTCGCGCCGTCGCCGAAAATGGCGAGCGCGATCGCGTCAGAGCTGCTGCGCTTGGCCGCAAGCGCGAGGCCGACGGCGATCGTCAGGTGCCCGGCGACGATGGCATAACCGCCCCAGAAGTTCTGGCCGGCGTCGGCGAAGTGCATCGAGCCGCCGCGGCCTTTGTCGTAGCCGTCGACTCGCCCGAACAACTCGGCCATGAGGCGCTTCGGATCGAGGCCGCGCGCGATGGCATGGCCGTGATCGCGATAATGGGTGACGATGTGGTCCTGCGGCTTGAGTGCGTGGATCGCGCCGGTGGCGATCGCTTCTTCGCCGATGTAGAGATGAAGGAAGCCGCCGATCTTGCCTTGCTGGTAGGCCTGCCGCGCGCGTTCCTCGAAGCGGCGCACGAGGAGCATCTCGCGATACCAGTTCCGCAGCGTATCGATGTCCGGCTGCATGAGGGCGCCCTCCTGCGGAGGTGGTGTGACCGGTCGTGATAAGCGCCCGTCGCGTGGCTGGCGTGACCGGGCGCTTGCCGGGGTTCGAGTAGCCATGAAGTCCTCCCTTGACTAACGCAAGCGCAATTATAGCCCAATTTCAGACGATCTGGCCTCACCCCCACCCCCGACCCCTCCCCCTCTCCCAACGCTTCATGTTGGGAGAGGGGGAG
>DASSFZ010000445.1:0-2935 GCA_035693785.1 Anaerolineae bacterium
GCGGTGCTAGACCACGGCCGCAGCGGCGCGTTGCGGGGTTGGAACGCCGGCATGGCCGGTGTCGCATTTCGCGCTCGCCCTCGTCCCAGCCACGCCCGGGAGAGCGATGCAAAGACCGCGGTTAGGGCTCGTCAGGGATCAACGGCACGATCTGATCGGTTGGGAGAGATTATATAATTCCACTCGCCATGGAACTTGGCAGGTTTGATTTTGATTGCCGCGATCTCCTCGTCGGTAACAACGATACCCTTTGGATAGCGGTTGGGATCGAGCTCGCAATGGACAGAGAGGCCGGATCGCGTTGTCGTTGCGGCGATCGTATTGACGATCACGCGATAGCTGACGAGCGGTCTGGCCCGCCAGTTCTGGCTGATGAACGAGAACAGGCGATGCTCGATCTTGTTCCACTTGCTGGTTCCCGGGGGAAAGTGGCTGACCGCGATCTCGATGCCGAGTTCGTTGGCCAAGCGCTGCAGTTCGCGCTTCCATAACCGCAGGCGAAAACCGTTGCTTCCGCCGCCATCGGCGGTGATGACCAGGCGTTTGGCCTCGGGATAGCGCACACGCCCGACCTCCTGCCACCAGCGCCGAATCGTCTGCACCGCAAACGCCGCGGTGTCGTGGTCGATGCCGACACTGACCCACCCGACGTCGGCTGCCAGATCGTAGACCCCGTAAGGAACCGCCCGGCCCAGCTCCTTGATGAGAAAGTCGTGGACCCGCACGTCGTCCGGCTGCCCGTTCGGCCGCCACTGCCGGCCGGCATTCTTGAAGTCGCCAACCAGCTCCTTCTTCTTCGTGTCGACCGAGATCACCGGCTGCTGCTCGGCCAGCGCTGCCTTCGTCACCCTGTTGATGTAACGAAACTGTGCATCCCGGTCCGCGTGGTTCTCCCCCTCCCGGGTCTTGCAGTTGCCCTGCAGGCTGAACTTCAGTCCTTTCAACAACTCCCCGACCACGGTATGGCTGATCGCATGCCCCTGGGCACGCAATTCCGCGGCCAGCCGACGCAAGCTCTTGCACGTCCAGCGCAGCGGCGTTTCCGGATCACCCCGTTCGGTCGGCTCGACCAGGGCCAGCAGCGCCTCGACCAAGCCGCGATCATGCTCCGTGAGCGGCTTGCGCCCACCGCCAGATCGACGACTCGCGGAAGGCGGTGCGGTTCCAGTCGTGCGAGTTTCTTCGGCGCCAACGAAAGGTCGGCGGACATGCTGCGCTCCGGGGCCGCTCTCTGCCAAGGCGTTTCGTTTGAGCTAAAGCAGATTCCGCTCACGTTGCACCATAGCCTGCATGGCTGAAGTAGTTAGCGCATTCGCGCGGGCTGAAGGCGGGGATGAGTGAGGCGATTCTGTGCTGCAGACGCGGAACGGATCGTTCGGCGGCCTTGCGCAGAAGAGCTTTGAGTTTGGAGAACGGCAGTTCGATCGGGTCGAGATCCGGCGAATAGCGCGGCAGGTAGCGCAGAGTTGCGCCCGAGGCCTCGATGATTTCGCGCACCCCGGCGACCTTGTGAGCTTTGAGACTGTCAATGACAACGATGTCCCCGTGTTCGAGCGTCGGAACGAGGCATTGCCGAAGGTAGGTGCGGAAGATTTCACCGTTCATCGATCCCTCGACCAGGAATGGGGCGACGATCCCATCATGACGAAGCCCAGCCACGAAAGTGAGGGTTTACCAATGCGCTTGGGGCACTCGGCCGATCAATCGCATTCCCCGCGGACAGGGGCCTCGCAGCCGGGCCATGTTGGTTGTGGTGGCTGTTTCGTCGACAAACACAAGGTGGGACGGGTCCAGCAGGCCTTGCTCGCGGATCCAGCGTCGACGAATCGATGTTCCTAGACTTCCCACACATCTAAGACCTTGAGAATCCCGTCTGATTCAGTCAGAGCGAAATCCGCTTTTAGCCGGCTCGGCAACGAAACACGCACAAGAAATCCTCAGGCGGTCGTTTTTGCTGTCAGAGGCGGCGAATGGCATTCAATATTGACGAGCGGGTGCCGTTGTCCTGACGATCCGCCTGATGCCCCACCGGCGCTTGGGCAAGATAGCAGCATCCCTCGCCAACGCGAGGTCCGCGACGAACTATGAACGGATGCTTCCAGGATCGAGCTCGCGACTCCCGACCGGCCGCCACCAAACCCATCGATTAGCCCATTGACCTCGCCGCTCGACCAGATAGCTTCACGTTGCTGGAGACCGCCGCGCTAATCTCAAGCACACGCCGACGGCACCGGAGGGAAGTTCCGCACTACGAGCAGAGCAATGCAGCAGCAGTTTTATATCAGTTCTGCGAACCTCAAGAAGACTTGGTTCGCTGTCGCGAATCAGAGCTATGGCGAAAACCGGTATTGGTAATGGGAACAAACGAGTACGGAACTATCCATGGGTTCTGGGGAATTGTCCAATCAATCGAGAACTTCCCAGAGGCCCCCCAAGGTCGCCAGTGGCGCGTAAGATCGTGTCCCTGGAAGTGGTGTAGCTCGCGGGGGCACCGCGATCACCGGCATAGGCCGGGACGTCAGCTTGCCAGTGCTGGCAGGTTGACGGTGGGATCATCGCTCATGGGAGCGATCGTTTCCAGGGTCATGTAGCGGGCGCGCTGGACAGCCCATTCATCGTTCTGCTCGAGCAGGATCGCGCCGACGAGACGCACGATGGCATCCTCGTTGGGGAAGATGCCAACCACTTCGGTGCGTCGCTTGATCTCGCCATTGACCCGTTCGAGCGGGTTGGTCGAGTGCAGCTTGACGCGATGGGCGGCCGGGAAGGTCATGTAGGCGAGCACATCGGTCTCGGCTTCGTCGAGGAAAGCAGCGAGCTTGGGCAGCTTGGGACGTAGCTGGTCGGCGACCCGGCGCCATTGAGCTCGTGCGGACTCGGCGTCGTCCTGGGCGCACGCGGTGGCGATGAAGGCCGAGACGACACGGCGGCCGCT
>DASSFZ010000446.1:0-4116 GCA_035693785.1 Anaerolineae bacterium
CCGCTCGCGCTCCTCCGGCGCGTTGTCGATCGAGTCGAACGACCGAAACTCCGCCATCTTCTTCAGCGCCAGCGTCTTGGTGATCGCCGCCGTCAGCGTCGTCTTGCCGTGGTCGATGTGCCCGATCGTCCCCACGTTCACATGCGGCTTCGTCCGATCAAAATGCCCTTTCGACATGAATGTCGACCTCCCTGATGTTTAGAAAAACTGCCGCGCTTGCGCGCGGGGGTAGGTAACGCTCTGCTCTGCATGCAAAGCCCACGATGGGAATCGAACCCATGACCACACCCTTACCAAGGGTGTGCTCTACCGACTGAGCTACGTGGGCACATTGCGACCGCGCCAATCTCCGGCAACCGGCTGAGCATGGAAATTATAGCGAAAATCCCAAAATGCGCAAGATGCGGAACGCATGTTACACACAAATGCCTCGCCCCTCTGAGAGGGGCGAGTGGGCGGTGACAGATTCGAACTGCCGAAGGCATTTGCCAGCTGATTTCGTCCCAGCTACAGCTTTCGCTGCCAGCGCTGCGCTGTTTGTGGGCTGGACTTTGTCTTCATCCGTTCTGGATGCTCCCCGTCAAGTCTCTACACCTTGCCCCGATATGGGACCTGGCTCGGCGTTGCCACTCCCAGAGGTTTCGCCGAATTTGGGGAGTTTTCACCTGCGGATTCCTCCGCAGGGCTGCAACTATCGCCTGTGCCTGGAAGCAAATACCTCACTGGCGAGTGCCAGGTTGCCTTTCTGCTGATTATTCATTGCTCCGGGCAACCTGACTCCTTCACAGTCAGCCCCCTTTGTCCACTTGGGTAACCGCCCAGGGTGCGACATCACGACGCGACCCGCCTCCAAGCCGACAGCGGGAATCGAACCCGCGACCCATCGCTTACAAGGCGATTGCTCTGCCGGCTGAGCTATGTCGGCGCTTGCTAACCCATCGCGCGTGGATTATACCATTGGCATCGAGGCGGGTCAAGCAATTCTCGAATCTTGACCGATCAGATCAAGGCTGGTAGAATCGACTCGCTTCAGTTCGTCGACTGGCGCGGCTGCCCCCATCGTCTAGTGGACCAGGACGTGGCCCTTTCAAGGCCAAGACCGGGATTCGAATTCCCGTGGGGGCACTGTGCAACCTGTCCATCTCCTCTTGAAGTGCCTGCTTCAAGAGGATTTTGTTGTGCCCGACGCACAGTTATTTAACGGAATGATATAATCGTCACTCTCATACTTCCACACCCGGAGGAGCCAACACATGCACTACCGCAATCTCGGACGCTCCGGCCTCAAAGTATCCGCCGTCGGGCTGGGCACGAACCGTTTTGGCAACAAGTGCGATCTGGACACGACGCGGCGCATCTTGCACCGCGCGCTTGACCTCGGCGTGAACCTCGTCGACACCGCCGATGTGTATGCCGGCGGCAAGTCGGAGGAGTTCATCGGCGAGTCGATTCGCGATCGGCGTGACCGGTACGTGATTGCGACCAAGGTCCGCTCCGGAGTGGGGGATGGCCCGAATGACGCCGGCGCATCGCGCTACCACATCCTCAACGGCGTTGAGGCCAGCCTGCGGCGTTTGCAGACCGACTACATCGATCTGTACCAGATTCACAGTTGGGATGACGAGACGCCGATCGAAGAAACGATGCGCGCACTGGATGACTTGGTGCGAATGGGCAAGGCGCGCTACGTCGGCGCGTCGAACTTCGCCGCGTGGCAGCTCTGTCGCGCGAATGACCTGGCTGAGATGCATCGCTGGACGGCGTTTGCCTCGGTTCAGCCGGAATACCATATGCTCGAGCGGGGCATCGAAGCCGAGCTGATTCCGTATTGCATAGCGTTCGACGTCGGCATCCTGCCCTACTTCCCGCTGGCCGGCGGGTTCCTCACCGGCAAGTACAAGCGCGGCCAGGGTGCGCCGCCCGGATCGCGCGGTGAGAGCAGCACGTACGTGCAGAAGTACATGACCGGCGCAAACTACACGAGCATCGAGCGCCTGACGCAGTTTGCCGAAACGCGCAGGCACACGATAACCGAGCTTGCCGTCGCCTGGCTGCTGGCTCAGCCCCAGGTCTCGTCCGTTATCTCTGGCGCGACGAAGCCCGAGCACGTCGAGGCGAATGTCAAAGGGGCAGAGTGGGTGTTGAGCGAGGATGAAGTGAGCGAAGTCGACGGGATACTGAGCGTAAAACGTGAAGCGTGAAACGTAAGGCGATCAGCCATCCGCCACCTGCTATCTGCCATCTGCGATCAGCCCCGTGAACACAGAATTCGCAATTACACTCGATTGGCGCTCCGATCAGCGCACGCCGCTGCGTTGGGTCTTCTCGCACCTGTTGCGCAGCAAGCTGCTGATTCTGATTGTGATCGTCGGCGCGTTCGGCAACGCGGCACTCGCGGCGGCGGTTCCGCTGTACACCGGCATCGCCTTCGACGCGATCCTGAAATTGCCGCCCGACCTCGCCACGGTGGGCGCCGCTGCGCTGGCCATCGTCATCTCCCAGGCCGTGCGGGGCGTCCTGCAGTTCGGGCGCAACTACGGCAACGAGATCATCGGCCAGCGGCTGGAGCGCGACGCGCGCGCCGAGCTGTACACCAGCCTGCTCGGCAAGAGCATGACGTTCCACGACCGGCAGTCGACCGGCGACATCATGGCGCGTGCGACGAACGACGTGCGCGAGATGAACCTGATGCTCAACCCGGGCATCAACCTCGTCATCGGATCGGCGATGTTCCTCGTGGTGCCGATCCTCGCTGCGCCGCGCATTCACCCTCAACTGATCCTCGTGCCGCTGCTGTTCTGCGCCGGCTATTTCCTCGCGCTGTGGCGCTTTCTCGTCGAGCTGAGGCCGGTCACTGAGCGTGTCCGCCGCCGCTTCGGCGGGATGAATGCCATCCTGGCCGAGACCATCGAAGGCATCGAGACGGTCAAAGGCGCGGCGAAGGAAGAATATGAGATCGCAAGATTCGACGAAGGCGCGACCGCGTATCGCGACGCTTTCGTGCGCCAGGGCGACATCGAAGCGCGCTTCGTGCCGCTGCTGCTGATGGGGCTGGCGACCGGCGCCGGCCTATTTCAGGCGTTGGCCCTATACCGCGTAGGCGAAATCAGCGTCGGCGATATCGTCGCCTACATGGGGCTGCTGGGCCTCTTCGGCTTTCCGACCTTCATCTCGCTGTTCGCCTACGCGCAGATATCGACCGGCTTCGCCAGTGCGCGCCGCATCCTGGAGCTGATTCACGTTAAGACCGAGCTGGACGAAAACAAAGAGGGTCATGCCGCGCCGATGCAGGGCGCGATCCGGTTCGAGCACGTCTCCTTCTTCTATCGCGGCAAGGCGCAGGCCGTCGAGGACGTGTCGTTCGAGGTCAGGCCAGGCCAGACGCTGGCCATCGTCGGGCAGACCGGATCCGGCAAGAGCACCATCATCAAGCTGATCAACCGCATCTACGACGCGAACGCGGGCCGCGTGCTGATCGACGGCGTCGACGTGCGCGACTGGAACCTGGAATCGCTGCGCAGGCAGATTTCGATCATCGAGCAGGACCTGTTCCTCTTCTCGCGCACGATCGCCGAGAACATCGCCTTCGGCTGCCCCGGCGCGACGCGCGAGGAGATCGAGCGCGCAGCGCAAGAAGCGCAGGCGCACGAATTCATCACGTCCTTCGCCGACGGCTACGACACCGTCGTCGGCGAGCGCGGCGTGACGCTGAGCGGCGGGCAGCGGCAGCGCATCGCCATCGCGCGCGCCTTCCTCACCGACCCGCGCATCCTGATCCTTGACGATTCGACGAGCGCCATCGACAGCGCGACTGAGGATCAAATCCAGCAGGCGATCGAGCGCGCCTCGCAGAACCGCACGACGATCCTGATTACGCACCGACTGTCGCAGATCCGATGGGCGGACGTGATCCTGGTGATGCGCAATGGGCGCGTTGCGGCGATCGGCACGCACGAGGAGCTGATGCGCACGTCGGAGTCGTATCGCCGCATCTTCGCGAGGTATGAGTGACCTCACCCCCTCCCCGGCTGCCCCACCCCTCCCCCTCTCCCGGGCAAAGCCCGGGAGAGGGGAGGGGCCGGGGGAGGGGTGAGGTAGGGGAGTGTTATGTCTATG
>DASSFZ010000447.1:0-3259 GCA_035693785.1 Anaerolineae bacterium
CGGACCGCCGGACGTGTGCAGAAATGCGGTCGCCACAAATGTGTCCGGCCACCGATCGCCGCAGAACTTGACGACGTTCACGAGGAACGAGTGATTGCCGCCGTGCCCATTGATCAGGTACGCCATGCGGAAACCCAGTGCTCGCAAGTTGCCGACGATCGCCACCCAGAAGTCTTCCCAGGCACGCGGATCGATTGTCAGCGTGCCGGGGAACTGCCGCCGATGCATGCTCACGCCGTAGGGCCAGGTTGGCAGACGAAACACGGCCTCCGGCCCTTCGGCTTCGTTCATGAAGCGCTCGACGCCCTCGGCAATCGCGCCGATGATCAGAGTATCGGTGTTCAGCGGCAGGTGCAAGGCGTGCTGCTCGGTATGGCCGGTGGCGATCAGCGCGACGCGCGCCGCGTTCTCTTGCGCCGATCCCCAATTCAAGGTGGGAGGCGGCGCGGGTCTCCCGGCCTCCTTGCCTACGATCATCGGCACATCTCTCGCCGCGAATCCCTGCGCACCCTGCCCGTTGACCACAAACATGCGTGTGAAGCCGTCCTCTCTCACGCTGGCGATCAGCGAGGCCAACACGCGCCGCAGCAGTCCTGGATCGACGGCCAGCCGCTTGAGCGCCGGCTGCCGCGTCCGAAAGCCGAAGGGCACGCCGGGGAACACGCACACCCGATCGACTCTGCGCCGCGTCCGCTCCTGCACCCGATCGGCCACCGCCTGCCAATCGTAGCCGTCCGCCTCGCCGAGTGGGATCAGCATCGGCACGTCGTGCGGCAGTTTGGCGACTTCGGGAAATGTCAGTTCTTCGTAGCGGATGACATCGACCATAGCGTTACTCCTGGTGAGCTGCGAACGACGGCCAAAGTCGAGTCGAAGAGATAGCCACCATGGATCGTCTCCAGGTATCAGGAGTTGAACCAGCGCGATCCCAAGCGCCGAGCCTCAGCCAAAAATGTCGTTTTCACTTCGTTCCACTCGACGGACAGCAGCATATCTGGCATGTAGTCTCGCTCGCTGTTTTCGTGATTGGTCAATCCTTCTAGCAGCATCATTTCAAAATTCTGGAATCGCGGATACTTGACCGGCCTGAGCGCAATCAAATCGTCCATCGACATCAATCGCAAGACGAAAAAGAGGTCAATAAAATCCTTTCGTGCGCCTCGGGTGATGAGCGCATCCAGTTTCATCAACCCGATATCCGCGATCGATGCCAGGCGTATCGGCACAGACAATTCGACTGCTTCAAGCAAGGGATAGCCATAGCTGAAAAACCCGGTGCTTACGCCGTTGACGTATAGCAACAGGTTCCCAATCACGTCCTCGCGTCTTTCAACTTGGCAAACCTGCTCCAGCGCCGAAGTAATCTCGCGCCGTGAGGCATCCTGAAACTCATCCTCGTATGAAAAGAAGTCGAGGTCTTTTGACCGGCGATGTCCGATTTGCAAAGCGAGCGCCGTGCCGCCGGCCAGGTAGATTCGATTGGCGAAAGGTTGTTGGCTGACGATCTCCAATACTTTGCGGAGATCTGGATCGACCGCTTCCCAATGTGGATTCTTTAATAGGGCCATACGGACTGCCGCCAATATTGTGGGTGCTCGAATTCGGTGATGCTCAACAGTGCTTGCCAGCAGTTGAACCGGCGGCGCGGCAAGCGCGCTGCCCCACGCTGGCGTACCCATTCGACAATCAGCTTGCGCCCATAGCGAGCAAACAACCAGCGTACTTCACGCTGATCGCCGTAGCCCAGCGTCCGCTCGATTACCAAGTCTTGATGCTGGTCGGCGTCCAGCTTACCGAAGTCATATTCCTGAAAGAACGGCTTGAGCGAAACCGGAATTCCGCCCGCGCTCAGTTCTGCTTCATCCCTCATCCTTCCGCCTTCATCCTTTCATCGTGAGCGGCGCAAACTCGCCTTCGCATGGGTTACCATAACAATACCACATCGTGCGCGCGTTCAGGTCGATCACGAGCGATCCGATGGTCGCCGTGTCGTCGAGAATGGGCAAGTCTTTTGAGTGACAGCAGATGCTCGCCGGGTAGTTGACGTGATCCGATAGGATGGTCTGCACGTCTTCGACGGTGACGTTTCCACGCCGTGCGAGCTGCTTGACCAGGCGGCGGGCGCGGTTGTCGCGCACATGCGAGCCGGTCAACTGGTGAGGCTGCTCTTCGTAGGGGCGAAGCATCGGCGACGTGTAATGGTTGGCGTGGGTGAGGTATCCCTCGTCGCCGCCGTAGAGGGGGTCGAAAAGCCCCGACGTGGCTTCGACGTTGTACAACTCGCCGCTCTCGTCGGCCAGCACGTGATTGTAGCCGGCGGCGCGCCGTGGATGGGCGGCGCGATACAACGCCCGCCCGATGCGCGGCGCGGCCAGGACGGCGCGCCCGATGAACACGCGCGGGATGCCCAGCCGCATGTCGTTAGGGTACACCGAGTTGATGCACTGCGCGATGCCGGCTGCGTTGAGACCGATGTTGCACAGCAGCCCGCCGTACGTCAGCGCCAGGAAAGGCAGCTCGCCCTCTGGCTCCGCGCGGACGATGTATTGCAGGTCCTGATCGACCGGCATCCAGTCTTCGTTGTGGCCGATCAGCACGTGAGCACTTTGGGTATGATCCGGCCCGAATGCCACGACGGTGCAGCGCTCGAATAGCATGTCGGACGTAAGCTCTTCCAGGCAGTTGCACACCATCAGGTCTTCGAAGTCCGCGCCCGATCCTTCGGCGATGCCGCGCAGCTCGTCTACATACTGTGGCATGTACTCGACGGCAAACGGCAGGTACTTGCGCGCCTGCACGACCGCGCGCTGCCACGTCAGCTTGATCTCGGGTGTTTGCTCCAGCAGGTGGCGGTAGTTGACGACCATACGCGCGACGCGGTCGCCCACCTTGCGGCCGATGGCGAAGCCGATTTGGTGGTGCGTGCCTTTGGCGTCGATGATGGGAATCATGTTTACCTCACGTATATCCCCGTCGGGTCGAGTTCTTCTCGCAGCAACTGCAGTTCCTCATCCGTAGGCGGTTCAGTCGTTTGGAGATCGGTTGCCACCCTCAATGGCCAGCCCGTATTCTTGACCGCCTGCTCGGCCGTCGCGCCGGGATGCACACGTGTCAGCACAAGCTCGCCGGTTTCTTCATCCGGCGTCAGAATACCGAGATCGGTGACGACGGCGTGCGGGCCGCCGCCGCGCACGCCCGTCGCCCGGCGCTCCGCGCGACCCGACAGGAAGCCCGCGCCGGTGACGAAGTCGCACTTCTC
>DASSFZ010000448.1:0-7054 GCA_035693785.1 Anaerolineae bacterium
AATTGGCTTTGTGCAAAACCCTACTCGCAATTTCATCCCGGCTCATCATGCTTACACTACTGTCAGTGTCAGCTGGACCATTAGCACCGAACAACTCAACACTATCGAGTTCGCCTGACCAACAACAGAAATATGACTCCCCAGTGGAACGAGAAGATTCTGATCGACCCTAATGCCAGCACCTCGCCCATGCCTTGGGTCAACAGTATCTTCACAAATGCAGATGACAAATCTACAAGTCTGGTTGCCAGACATTTGGTGGCTGCTATCTTACAGAAACGCCACCCAGCTCTCGATGTCCATGTTCTTTCTGTAGGAACAGGAAAGCTCGACTCCAAGAGTCCGAGTATCATAGCCATTGGCTCACTAATCTATCACGTCACAACAGAACCTACCGCGGCCGTCATTCGAAGATGCAAACAGAACCTCTCAACCGGCCTCAAAGTGATACTGCTTGTGCCAAATGCCAAAATTAATAAAGCTGTTGCACTTGCTCAGGAAAGCAGAATCGTGAACTTCATCAGTATCTTTGGCATCGAGAACTATGTGTCTCTTAGTACCATCATGATGTCCTGCGATAGACAAGCCGAACCCATCGAAGCCTTCAAAGACATTCTACGCTTGTACAATCAACGAATTCGTACAACTGAGCCCGACCTATCCTTAGAGATTGAGCTTCTTTAAGAGACTATTGGAAGTCGAGACAAACCTTTCGTTACAGATTGAAGTCCGGTAGTATGTAGGATAGTGGCATGCAACTTGCCAGAGTGACGGGCACCGTCGTCGCGACGCGCAAATACACCGGCCTGGAAGGCGTCAAGTTCCTGATCGTCCAGCCGCTCGACAAGCGCCAGCAGCCGGACGGCGATCCACTCGTCGCCGCCGATGCGACGGCGCAGGCCGGGCCGGGTCACCTGGTGTTCGTCGTCGGCGTTCGCGAAGCGGCGCTCGCCCTGCCGGTGAAGTTCGTGCCCGTCGATCACGCCATCGTCGGCATTGTCGACCAGGTTGATACAGTTCCTTAGAGTTCCTTGAATTCCGAGGGGACTGTGGGAACTGAAGGAACTGAGGGATTTGTTCACGACTTGACTATGTACATCGGACGCGTCTTCGGAACGGTCGTCGCGACCATCAAGCACGAGACTTTCGCCAACCGCAAGCTGCTGCTGGTCGAGCGGCTGTCGCCGGAAGGCGAGCCGGACAAGAAGTACGACGTCGCCGTCGACGTGGTGCAGGCCGGCGTGGGCGATCGGGTGTTGGTGCTCGACGAAGGCAACTCGGCGCGACAGATCGTCGACCTGGAGCCGGACGGAGCTATCCGTGCGGTCGTCGTCGGCATCGTGGACGAGATCGATCTTTCCTAGCGCGCCGTTCGCCGCAAGCATCTCCCCCGTTCTACTCGCCGTCATGAGGATTTCCCCAGCTGAACCCAAGCCATAACTGCAGGCTTCAAGTAGCAGTCCTATTCCCCCATCTCTCCGACTTCGGTTATACTTGCATCGAGCGCTGAGCTACATTATTGCATCGAAAGCGATCCCCAACTCGCATGCCTGTTTCCACCGAGCAACACCTGCGTCGCGAAATCATCCGCATCGGCAAACTGCTGTATGACAAGGGCCTGATCGTCGCCACCGACGGCAACGTCTCGGCGCGGCTCGACGCGAACCGCATCCTCGCCACGCCCAGCGGGCTGTGCAAGGGCTTCATGGAGCCGGAGCAACTGATCGTCGTCGACCTGGACGGCAATCGTGTTGGATCATCCAACCCCGCCAATCGCCATCTCAAGCCGACCTCGGAGATGCGGATGCACCTGGAAGCCTACCGCCGCCGGCCCGACGTCGGCGCCGTCGTGCACGCGCATCCTTCGACGACAGTCGCGCTGAGCATCGCCGGCGTCGACCTGGCGCAGTGCCTGATCCCCGAAGTGATCGTCACGCTGGGCATCGTCCCGACAACGCAGTACGCCACGCCCTCTTCGGAAGAAAACGCCCGCGCCATTCGCGACCTGATCGCCGGACACGATGCGATCGTTGTGCAGCGGCACGGCACGCTGACGGTCGGCCGCGATCCGCTCGACGCTTTCCTCAAGACCGAATCGATCGAGCAGATGAGCCGCATCGCCTTCATGGCCCGGCTGTTGGGCGCGTCGCCCGTCTTGCCGCCGGAAGAGGTGGTAAAGCTCATCGCGCAGCGTGAAGCGCTCGGCCTGAGCCGGCTGGCGGATGCAGAGGATTTCTGCGCCCACTGCGGCGTGTGCCACGCGCCCGGTCAGCACGTCGCGCCGGCGGAGCGGAACCCGGACGAGGCGGCCTTCGTCCGTGAAGTGACCGAGAGGGTGCTGAAGAGAATGACGAATGCGGAATGACGAATGACGAGTGACGAATGACGAAACTCACGCGTCACGCATCACGCATCACGCATCACGTTTCACGTTTTACGTTTGCCGCCCTGCTGGCAATATTGGCACCTGGCGCATCGAGCGCCTCAGCGCAAAGTTCGATCGTCATCGAGGATCGCGGCGTCACGATGGAGTTCCCCGAGCGCCTGACTTTTGAGGCTCGCATAGAGAGCAATGCTGAGGTCGAGCGCGTGGTGCTCGAATATGGCGTCGAGAAGCTCACCTGCGGTACGGTCACCGCCAAAGCCTTCCCCGATTTCGAGCCGGCCAAGTCGGTGGACGTGTCGTGGACGTGGGAAATGCTGCAGTCGGGATCGGAGCCGCCGGGCGCGACGATCTGGTATCGCTGGCGCGCCTTCGACAAGGCCGGGGGCGAGGCTGTGTCGGACGAAGAGCGCGTTGTATGGCTGGACGACGTCCACGATTGGCGGAGCATCAGCCAGGACATGCTCACCTTCCACTGGTACGAGGGGACGCGCAGTTTCGCCGAGGACCTGCTCGGCTCGGCCGTGGAGTCCCTGGAACGCCTGAACGAGACAACCGGCATCGAGGCGGAGTCGCCGATCGACATGTATGTCTACGCCGGCACCGCCGACATGCGCGAAGCGATTCTTTATGAGCCGGGCTGGACCGGCGGCCAGGCCCGTCCCGAGCACGACATTCTGCTGATCGGCATCAGCCCGGACAACCCAGACCAGGTGGCGTGGGGCAGACGCGCGGAGGCGCACGAGCTGACGCACGTGCTCGTCGGGCATCTCACGTTCTCGTGTCTGGGCGACGTGCCGACCTGGCTCAACGAAGGCTTCGCCGTGTACGCCGAGGGCAGGCCGGAGTCTTCTTGGGAAGCTGCACTCGAGGATGCGATCGCCGCCGATGAGTTGATCTCCGTTCGCGCGCTTAGCGGGGGCTTCTCCGAGCATCCTGACAGAGCGGATCTGTCGTACACGGAGTCGTACAGCCTGGTCAATTTTCTGGTCGACGAATATGGCCCGGATAAGCTGCGCGCGCTGTTCGAAAACCTGCGCGACGGAATGACGATCGAGCGGGCCCTGAACGACATCTATGGATTCGGGCTTGACGGGCTGGAGGATGCCTGGCGCGTATCGATCGGCGCGAAGCCGCGCCGAGCCGAGGCGCTGAAGTCGACTCCGTATCCGACTCCCGTCCCGACCTACCAGCCGATCGCCAACACGGCACTCGCGCTGTCCACGCCCTCGGCGGCGCCGACCGCCGAAGCTCCGCCGGCAGCAGAGACCCCCCTCCATCTCCCCCCGCAGGCGGGGGGAGTGCAGAGGGGGGCTGCCGAGCTGGCGGCGCCTCCCATCGGGGATACGCCAACAGCTACGCTCCTGGTCGTGGCAGGAATGATCGGCGTGGTCGTCATTGCCGCAGTCGCCCTCCTGACGCGCAGGAGGAAGAGCCAATGAGGACCGGCCGCCTCCGTCGACCCCGCTGGGCGGGGGGCAAGCACGGGCGCAAGCAGCTAGTCGCGACAGTTCTGGCGCTGGCTGCGCTGATTTCAGCGTGCACGACGCCGACGCCCGCGACCACGCCGGAGTCAACCCCGCTGGGCGGGGGGCAAGCACGGGCGTCCCCTCCGCTCCGCTACGAGGATCTGCGTCAAGCAGCGAACGCGCCGGCCACGACGCCCACCGGCACGCCCACCCCCACTCCGACCGAAATGCCCACGCCCTACCTGCCGACGGCGACGCTGCCCGGCACGCCCGAGGCGCAAGCCGGCCGATACGAGAATCCCGATCTGGGCGTCTCGTTTCGTTACCCGCGCTCGTGGGTTGCCGAGCCGGGTGAAGAAGAAGCCTCGCTGATGACGTTGATCGATTTCCCAAACGAGGTCATCGTGTTCGCCGGCTATGGGCCAATGCCGCCGGATGCTACGCTCGAGAGCATAGCCCAAGGAATGCGCGATGCGGTATCGACCGGCGTTTCCGGCGTCGAGTACCTCGGAGACGAAGCCGTTACGCTCGACGACGGGCGCGAGGCCTGGCGGAGCGAGTTCTCCATGGCGGCGGGCGACGGCTCGCCGGTGCGGGTCATCATCGCGTTGACGGCGCGCTCGGGGCGGCTCTTCACGCTGCTCGCGTTCGGCGAGCCTGACGGCCTCGAGCAGGACCGGGAGCAGATCGACGAGATCATCGGCAGCATCACGCTCGCCACGCCGCGCCTGTACGGCATTCCGCGCGAAGAGGCGCTGTTCCTGTCGGGCGGCGAGTCGACGAATCCGCGCGATTACGATCCGGCCGTCAGCGGCGGCGATGACCTGGTATTCAGCGGCCTCGTCTCCTTCAACCCGCAGCTCGAAGTCGTGCCCGACCTGGCCGAGTCGTGGGACGTCAGCCCGGACGGCACGCTCTACACCTTCTACTTGCGCGAGAACGCGCGCTTCCACGACGGGCGGCCGGTCACGGCGCAGGACGTGGTCTATTCGTGGGAGAGGGCCGCCGATCCTGAAACGGATTCCGATACAGTTCTGACCTACCTGGGCGACATCGTCGGCGTGCGCGACAAGCACGAGGGCAAGGTCGAATCGATCGGCGGCTTGAAGGCGATCGACGAACGCACGCTGCAGGTCACCATCGACGCGCCGAAGCCGTACTTCGTGATGAAACTGGCTTACGGCACCGCCGCCGTCGTCGACCGGGCCAACGTCGAATCGGGGCCCGAATGGTATCGCACTCCCAACGGGAGCGGGCCTTACAAGCTGATTCGCTGGGATCCGTTCGAGCTTCGTCTATACGAGCGCAACGAGGACTTTTACCTCGATCCGCCTGAGATCCGCTACATCGTCATGCCGCTCTTCTCCGGCATTCCCATTCGCCTGTACGAAACCGGCGACGTCGACATCGCCGGCGTCGGCACGTACGACGCCGAGCGCGTGCGCGATCCCGAGGAGCCGCTCAACGCCAACCTGCGGGAGGGCGTGAGCATGTGCACCTCGTTCGTCACCTTCGACGTGACGGAGCCGCCGTTTGAAGATCCGAAGGTGCGCCAGGCCTTCGCCCTGGCCGTCGACAAGCAGCGCTACATCGACGTCGTCCTGCGGGGTATCAGTCTCCCTGCGCACGGCGTGTATCCGCCGGCGATGCCGGGCTACGACATGAGCTACGAGGGCCTGCCGTTCGATCCCGAGCTGGCCCGGCAGCGGCTGGCCGAGTCGAGCTTCGGCGGCCCGGAAAACCTGCCCCCCATCGTCTTCACCAGCGGCGGCTTCGGCAGTGACGTGGATTCTGACGTGGCGGCGCTGGCGCAGATGTGGCAGGCGAGCCTGGGCGTCACGATCGAAGTGGAGAATCTCGAGCCTGACAAGTTCTTCGACAAACTGCACGACGGGGAGCACGGGCAGTTATTCTCCTACGGCTGGTGCGCCGACTATCCCGACCCGGAGAACTTCGCCGATGTGCTGTTTCATTCGGACGCGCAGCAGAACCTGGGCAGGTACAGCAATGCAGAGCTGGACGCCGTGCTCGAGGCTGCCCGCGTCGAGCGCGACGTGGGCAGGCGCATCGGGATGTACCAGCAGGCCGAGCGGATGATCGTCGAGGACGCCGCCGGCATCTTCTTGAATCACGGGCTGAGCTTCGTGCTGGTCAAGCCGTACATCGAGGGCTACGCGCTGACGCCGATAGCCGTGCCGATCGAGCGGTATCTGTCGATTGATAAGGAGAAGATGGGGGAATGAGGAGTGATCAGTAATCAGTGATAAGTAATTGGTAATTAGTGATGCGCAATGTGCAACTCTTTCCAGCATGCCTATATGGGTTTCATGCAACAACAACCCAAGGCGGAGCAATAACCCGTCAAGGACGTAACAACAAACCTCCCGATGGATTTAAGCCTTCGGGAGGTTCTGTGTCATGGAAGCTGCCGAAGCACAATAGGCAGGTAGACGTATTTCAGTGTGCCGGGCGGCCAGTATTCGTCGGCGCCCAGGTCTGGGGTCTGATAGGGGCGCGGCTGGTTGTCAACGTCTGTATGGACACCCGCATTCACGGCTGCATTGATTGCGGCACTCGTCGAGCCGATGTGGTAGTCCCCCGTGTCAGGATTGACAAACGCCGGATCATCGAATACATTGATCGTGCCGGTGAGAATGGTACCTGCGCCGCCCCAATCCATGTCGTTAGCCCAAGCGCCAGTGCCCCATAGCGTGCCTTGCAGTGTAGCCGTGTCGCCGGCCAGCACAGTAATGCCCACCGTGTGGCTAACCAATATCGTGTTGGTCAAGGTTACTGCGCTGCCATCGGTAAACGAGGCGACAAGAATACCGCTGCCATCTCCACCCGTGTTGCGAGCGATCGTGTTGTGTGTCAGGCGTGGGGATGACCACCCGACATACAGTCCGCTGCCGCTCTCGGTGGCGCGATTGTCGGCCACGACATTATTGAACAGCGTGGCACCGCTCAGGATGAAGAACAATCCGCCTCCGGACGGGGCAGTATTCGAGACGATCGTGTTCCCGATGAGCATGGGAGAGCCGCCGGCAAGGCTCACGCCACCACCTCGATATGTGGCGGTATTGAAGCGGATGAGGTTGCCGCTGAGTGTGGCGCTGACGCCGGCGGCTGACACGCCGCCACCCAGGTACGCGTTGTTGTAGGCGATCAAATTGCCACTGACAGCAGCAGGACTCGTTTGCAG
>DASSFZ010000449.1:0-5299 GCA_035693785.1 Anaerolineae bacterium
GCGTGATCCCGATCAGCCCGCTGATGCCGTGCTGCAAAACGCCGTGCAGTCTCTGCACGGCAGCCGAATGCATCAATTCGACCAGGATCGGCTCGCCAATCTCGGCCGGGCCATATACCACATCGTGATGCAGGATCAATGGACCTCACATGTCACGAACGAGCACATCATAATGGGTCACCGTGGGCTCGAATTCTAACAGAAACTCGCGATCCTCGGGATAGTATCGGGCCTTGTCGACTTCAGCTCCGGCGAAGCTTTTCACCGCGTCCATGGAGTCCCAGAGCGAGATCAAGAGGAAATGAGCAACATCTCCGTCGATTCGTCTGAGGACGTACACGCCGCGATTGCCCGGCGTCGCGCGGAGGTCGCCGACTCCAGTCTGGTTCAGAGTGTCCAGGTAGACGTCAGCCTTCGACGCCGGTGTGACGCCGTGCCACAATCTCGCGATCATGTTGTCTCCTTCTTCCCTGTCAGAGTCCGGCGAATTTCCGGAGTCGAGCCTTCAGGCGGTTTCCGGCTAGAGCCTCGATTCCGGAGCGGCGTAAACGCAATCGGAAACTGCCCTAGATGTCTATATTTGGCGGCCCACACCGGCCTCGACTCCAGCACCAGATGTGGTGGTCGCCAAACTCCGGTTCCCCGGTGTGCGATACGTTGACGCTGCAAGACGCCAGCCGAATGCCCGTCGCACATAAATTCTATGCCAAGGCCGACCACATGTCCTGATAAATGAGTCGGAATCTTGCGCGTCGTTCGATGTATGGGAAAGCTCAGCCGAAAGATGTAGTCGGGCTGCAATGGCATGGTTGTCACCTTTTCGACCGATGAGCATCCAATAGAATGAAGGCCGAATTCAACGCTTGGGAGGTATATCATGAGTTTCGCGAAGTTTATGTCGAGCGGATTGGGGCGCGGGTTGCGCATCGTCGCTGGTATTGCGCTGATTGCAATTGGACTGGTGAACAACGCCGGTATCCTGGCTGTGATCGGTTTGGTGCCGCTGCTGGCGGGCTTGCTGGACGTGTGCCTGATCGGCGCCCTGTTATTCGGCGCGCCATTGAAAGGCGCCGACGTGCGGGCGCGCCTCAACTCGTGAGCCACAGGCGCATGGGTCGCTTAGGAGTCGCCTCGCGATGATACTCGATGTGAATGTCACGCTGCACAGCGATGTCCCGCCCACCTCGAACGGAGACTAGAGGATTCACGTCATGGATATGATCATCGACTTTCCCAGTGGCGCGCGGGTCGATGCACACTTCGGCCCGTACACCGTGCGGACGGATCAACCCCCGCAAGGCGGTGGCGACGGTTCGGCCCCGACGCCGTTCGCCACGTTTCTCGCTTCCATCGGCACGTGCGCTGGCATCTACGTCCTGGGCTTTTGTCGCCAGCGCGGCATTTCGGCGGAAGGCATCAGACTGATCCAGCGGATGCAGGTGGATCCGTTCACCGGGCTGGTCGGTAAGGTGCTGCTTGACATTCACCTCCCACCGGACTTCCCGGAAAAATACAAGGCCGCGGTCATCCGCGCAGCCGAGCAATGCGCGGTGAAGAAGCACTTCGAGCAGCCGCCGGCGTTTGAGATTACGACCGTCACCGGCGAGCCGGCCATTGCATGAAAGCGGCCGTCTCCGCATATCGGAGACAGGTGGTCGGATCAATTATACGCGACGCGGGCACATTCTGCGCTTGTGTGTCGCCTGCGCTCGCGCTCAAAGAGGAGATGCCTATGACTGACCGGATTCAGACCTCGCTCGGCCTGGCGGTGCGTCTTGCGGCGGACTTTGAATCGGCCGTCGCGCGCGTCACCGGCGCGCTCAAGGCCGAGGGTTTTGGCGTGCTGACCGAGATCGACGTGAAGGACACGCTGAAGAAGAAACTCGGCGTGGACTTTCGCCCGTACAAGATTCTGGGCGCGTGTAATCCGCCGCTGGCCCACCGCGCGCTGACCGCCGCGCCTGAAGTAGGCCTGCTGTTGCCGTGCAACGTCGTGGTGGCCCAACTCGATGACGCTTCGTGTGAGATTTCTATCGTGGACCCGTTGGGGATGCTGGGCATCGTGGGCCGCCCCGAACTCGAGCCGATTGCCGAAGAGGCCCGCATTCGGCTAGAGCGCGTGGCGGCTGCCCTGAAGGAGTAGCAGAACGAGTATTACGCCCCGGCTCAACGCTCATCCCGCTGAGCCAGCCGGCCGCCGTTCTGTACAACGATCTTCATCCCCGAACGCTTCGGCAGCCCGCGCCGATTCGGCCGCGGACTGTTTGCTGTATAATCCCCGCTGGCGTGTATCCTTTTGCCTGGAGCTGCATCTAAATCTAGTGAGCGATCACGACGCCGACCGCCGCCTGCTCGAACGCATCCGCGGCGGCGATAAATCCGCCTGCGCCGAGTGTATCGAACAACACTCGGCCGAGGTCTACCGCCTGGCGCTGCGCCTGACCGGCAACGAGACGGAGGCAGAGGACATCGTGCAGGAGACGTTCCTCAGCGCGTTCAAGGCCATCGACTCGTTCGAGGGTCGATCGAGCTTGAGCACATGGCTGTATCGCATCGCCACTAACGCGGCCATGATGCGACGACGGCGCGTTCAACCCGAAGCCGTTTCAGTCGACGACCCCGACCTGTTCGGCGACGATCTACCGACGCCGCGGCCGTTGTTCGACTGGTGCTGCCTGCCGGAACGAGACTTTGAAACTGCCGAAACTCGTGCCGAGCTGGGGCGGGCGATCCGCGACCTGCCGGATAAACTGAGAGCCGTGTTCGTCATGCGCGAACTCGAAGAGCTATCGACCGAAGAGACCGCCGAGGCGCTCGATCTGTCGATCGACGTCGTCAAGACCCGCCTGCATCGCGCGCGGCTGTGGCTGCGTGAGCGCCTGTCGCTGTACTTCACCGAACTGGTGCGCGCCCGCGAAGAAGGGTGACTATGGATCAACAGACCTGCCAACATCTGCTGGGCGGATTGTCCGAGTACCTCGACGGCGAAGCCTCGGCCGATTTGTGCGCCGAGGTCGAGCGACATCTAGCTGAGTGCGCCGATTGCCGCGTGCTGGTGGATACGCTGCGCAAAACGGTATCACTCTACCGGGAATTGCCCCAGCCCGAGATGCCCACCGCCGCACGCGAGCGGCTGTACACATCGCTCGATCTTGCCGAGTTCCTCGCCCCGAAGCCGTAGCGCCCCTGGACGACTCGTACCATTCTGCTCCGGTCGCATCTAACGGGATAGACGACACAAGTCTCGGATTCGTCCCAGGAGCAGATACGTCCCTTGCCGTAAGGCCAAAAACGGCTAAGGCTCTGTGCTTTGGGCACAGACCCTTAGCCGCTTTTAGGCACGTTCTTTGTCACAGAGGCGACGGCGGGATTTGAACCCGCGCATGAGGGTTTTGCAGGACGAAACACCTACGAATTCGCACCCTCAGTCGCCATTCGAGCAATTACGAATCAGGTACAACGGAAAAGTTGATGAGATCCGAGTATAAGCCCCTTAGTCGTCCTCTAGATGCCAGTCAATGCAGTGATGCAGTGCTTATATACCCGATAACGACGAGTCTGTCAATACACAATTCTCACGTCGAGCAACCTACTTACGCCAAGGAAGGTTGACCCTCAATAACACACCCTCGAGAGAACCTACCTGCATAATGGCCTCATGAATGCGCTGTGTTTGTCCGTCCGTATCTGGGTCTTGGGCGCACACGATGATGCCAGTGTGATTCGGCGTATGGTTGTGGATGAGAATGAACTCGCGCCGATTCAGCGTGATCACGGCGCGTCGTTCACGAATTGCGAAGGCTAAGTAGGTAAGCAGAATTTTCTTGACAAATCGCTGACCTGACATATCCTCATCATGAAAGTGAGGAGGCTCAGTCAGCATGAAACTCTTCCGTTTAGGCTCGCGAGCGTATCGCACTTTGCAAAAGATCGTGCAATCCGGTTCGAATGGTCGTCAAGTCCGCCGCGCACAGGCGCTTCTGTGGCTGCATGAGAACGAAACGGTTCAGGCCGTTGCGCATCGCTTACGCCTCTCGCGCCAAGCCATCTACGGCATTGTGCAGCGCTATCACGCTCGTTCTCACTTGCCGGTGGCTGAGCGCGTGCAAGATCAGCCGCATCCCGGCCGACCCGCGACCATCCGCCAGCGGACGCAGCAAGTGATTCATGAGCTGCTTCAACGACCTCCCTCGCGTTTGGGCTATCGTTCGCCTATTTGGACTGCGCCCAGGCTGCGGCGACAGGTCGAGAAACGCCTCCGACGCCGCATCAGTATTGATACTGTGCGGCGCGCCTTGCACCAGTTGCGCCATCGTTACAAACGACCGCGCTTGGTGTTGGCCCAGCGCTCACCCTATTGGCGTCAGTCAAAAGGGGGCTGAAAAAAGGCTTAAAAGGGCGCACACGCACGGTCATTTTGTTCTTGGATTCAACGATCTTTAATGAGATTCCACCTTTGCGAGCCATGTGGGCGCCGATCGGAGAGCAAGCGCGCGTGCCGATTAGCGGGACACATCGCAAGTGCTTCCTGACCGGTGTCTTGAACATCCAGACGGGTGATTATCTCGACTATGCCTCCGCGCACTTCAGACAGGCGAACTTTCAGGAGGTCTTGCACCGGATGCGGTCACATTGGCGCGGCTGGCACATTGTGCTCTTTCTGGATCGGAACAGCCCGCATCGTACGCCAGCCAGTCGGCGATTGGCTCGGCAACTTGGCATCCAACTGCGTTGGCTCCCGAAGGCGTGTCCGGAACTCAACGTGCTGGACTGCTTGTGGCGTCACTTGAAAGATGACGTCATTGCCAATCTGCCCACACCTGATCTGGATGCCGTGCTCAAGTGTGCCAGAGACTATCTCGCCAATCTATCACCACAGGAACGCTTGGAAAAGGCCGGTGTCTTTGCTCCTGATTTCTGGTTGGCCGACCTCCTGAACTAATTGGAGTGTCAAGATAATTCTGCATACCTACTTAGCACCTCCTGTCCGGAATAGCCTGATTCGCATTGCCCGCTTCAGCCACCGTCAATACATCGTGTCCCAGACCACGTAAAGCTTGCACCACCTGCAGCGGAAAGTTCTCATTCGCGTATAAACGCGCCACAGGTCAGGCCTCCTGATTCTGGCGGATGGCCGCTTCCATTTCATCGGGATGAGCATCGGCATACGCCCAGGCATTGACCAGATCGGCGGCCCGCAGAGTCGGGAAGTTCTCCAGAAGCCGTGCCTCACTCCATCCCACACGCCGGTAGCCCTCTAGGACCCATACTGGAATACGAGTCCGCACGATGCAGGCCT
>DASSFZ010000450.1:0-5521 GCA_035693785.1 Anaerolineae bacterium
CAGAAGATCAACATCGCCGGGACGTTCGCCGGTTTCTACGCTCGATTCGGTTACGACCCAAACTTCGCTTTCTTCGACGGCGTGGCGGGCGTCAACCGCATGACGCCGTATCTCGCCTGGACGAGCGCGGCGACGCTCACCCTGGCCAACGCGGGCGACGAGGTGCTGCTGCTGGGACCGGGCGATCAATTGATCGACGGCGTGGCGTGGGGAACTGGAGGGCTGCCGGGTCACGCATCCTGCCCGGCGATCGCGCCGCCGCCGTACGCATCCATCGAGCGAACGCCTATCTGGCAAGATACGGATAACTGCCCCGCAGACTTCGTGACGAACCCGTCGCCGCTGCCGGCTACGGCAGCGGATCGCTTATCGCTTATCGCGTATCGCCGATTTCGATCTTGACCTGCGTCGATCTACAAGTATAATTTTGGACATCCCCACGCCGGCAGAAGGAGCGAACCATGCTAAAAGAGTTCCGTGACTTCATCGCGCGCGGCAACGTGATCGACCTCGCCGTGGCCGTGATTATCGGCGTCGCATTTGGCGCGATCATCAGTTCTCTCGTCAACGACATCCTCATGCCACTGATCGGCCTGGTGCTGGGCGGGATCGATTTCACCAGCCTCTCCATCCAGGTGGGTGATGCCGTGGTCAAGTACGGCAACTTCATCCAGGCCGTCGTCAACTTCCTGATCATCGCATTCGTGCTGTTCCTGATCGTGCGCAGTTACAACAAAACGCAAAAGAAGGAAGAGAAAGCGCCCGCGCCCCCGCCCGAGCCTCCGGCCGAGGTGAGGCTGCTGGGGGAGATCCGCGACTTGCTCAGGGAGCGCAAGTAACACTCTTCTCCCAGGTGCATCATACGTGCGGCGCACTCTCGCTCTCGCAGCGAAGCGAAGGGGGTCCGGAAGTGTGTCGCACGTTGTGTTTTCGGTTACCTGGGCGTCGCCGTCGGCGTGCGTGACGGCGTGCGCGTCGGGGGCAGCGTCGAGGTTGGCCGCCGCGTCGCCGTGGCGCTGGTCTGCGCCCGCGTCGCCGCCCGGGTTGCGGTCGAGGTCCGGGAAGGCGTGGCGGTTGGACTGCCCGTCGCTCGTGGCCGGGTGGTGGTCGGCGTTCTCGTCGACGTGGATGTGCGCGTCGGCGTCGGCGAGGGCGTCGGTGTGCGCGTCGGCGAAGGCGTCGCCGTAGCGGTCGGCGAAGGTGTGGGCGTCCGGCTCGGCGTAGGCGTGCTCGACGGCGTTGGCGTAGCCGATGGCGTGGTCGTGGCCGTAGGAATCGGCGCGACGACCAGTGCCGGATCGAAGGGCGCGGGTGACCAGGCCACCGACACCTCAGTTCCCCCCGTTCCCGCCAGCACATCACGCTTTCCAAGCTTCAAGTCGTACGCGACGATCTCGCGCCGGGTTCCGGCGCCCGTGACGTAAGTGATGCGCCTGCCGTCCGGCGACCAGGCCGGATTCGTCCCTGGCTCGTCGACCAGCGGCTCGGGAATCGAGCCGCTGCTTGACGCAGATCCTCGTAGCGGAGCGGAGGGGACGCCCCGCCCAGCGGGGTCGAGCGCGACGGCGACTATGCGCGGCTGGCCTCCGCTCGACTGCGCCGAGGCAAAGGCGATACGCTTGCCATCCGGCGACCATGCCGGCGCAGCGTCCTCGGCAGGGCTATTCGTCAGGTTGATCGGGTCGGCGCCGTTTGCGTTCACGCGAAAGATGTCGCCGCCCAGCGCGAACGCGATTTGCCTGCCATCCGGCGACCACGAGGGCCGGGTCGCGTCGTCCTCGCCGCGCGTCACGCGCTGTAGGCCGCTGCCATCGGCGCGGATGACGTAAATGCCGAAAGCGCCATCCCGGTTCGATTGGAAGGCGATGAACTGGCCGTCGGGCGACACGGCGGGCGCATCTTCGTCCGAGGGATCGTCCGTCAATTGCTGCACGTCGCCGCCGCCGACGCTCATTGAGAAGAGGTCGAAGTCGCCGTCCCTGTTCGAGGCAAAGACGATGCGCTGGCGATCGGGTGACAGCGCAGGCGCGCGATCGATGGCGGGGTCGTCCGTGAGGCGTAGGGCATAAGGCGTGGAGCGTCGAGCGTGGAGCGCGGGCACGTTTTCGCCGTCGCGCATCACGTAGATGTCGACGTTGCCGTCCTGCTCGCCGGCGAAGGCGATTCGGTCGCGCGGAAGGCAGGGCCGGGTCGCCGGAGCGAAGGCCAGCGCAGGCGGCTTGACCTCGATCGCCACGCTGTCCTTTGGAGGCCGCCACGCCGGCCAGGTCTCCTGTCGGGGTGCGGCGTGGAAGAGCCTCCGTCCGGATCCGTCCACATTGACCACGACGACGTCGAACTGCGATCCGGTACGCGCGGCAAAGACGAGCGCCCCGCCGTCGGGCGACCACGAGGCGTTGATCGTCTCCGCCGCGTCGACGTCGAGCCGCGCCGGGCGACGGCCGTCGAGCGAGACGAGGTAAGCGTGGCGGCCTGCCTGAACCAGCAGCGCGCTGCCGTCCGGCGACCAGACGATCGCGGACACCGGCGCGTCGGTCCACGTGACTCGCGTGACTTCGGCGCTGTCCACCTTAGCGATCGACACCGCCGTATCACCCCGGCAGTCGGATGCGTAAGCAAGATAACGCCCATCCGGCGACCAGGCGGGGTGAGTCTGGATCGTCCCATCGTCCAAGAGGCGGGCAGCCGCCGAGCCGCCGGCGGCGGCGATGTAAATTGCCGGTTCGCCTTCGCGCTCGGCCACGAACGCGATCCATCCCCCATCCGGCGACCAGCCGGGCTGATAATCCCGCGCGGGCGAGAGGCTGAGGTTGACGCGGCTGGATGCCTCGCCGGCGGCAGCCTGCGCGTAGACGTCGAGGTTGCCATCGATCTCGGCCACGTACGCCAGTCGCTGGCCGTCGGGCGACCAAATGACAGGCTGATCGATCGCGATGGCGCGCGCCAGGAAGATCGGCTCCTGACGGTCGGGATCGACGGTGAACAGGTCGGCCCGATCGCCGTCGACGGTCACCTTGACCGCGATCAGCTCGCCGTCGGGAGACCATACCGGATCGATTTCGGCTCGATCGTCGGACGTCAGGCGGCGCGGTTCGCCGCTGCCGTCGATGCGCGCGACGTACAATTCGGGCGAGCCGCGTTCGGAATCGGAGACGTAGGCGATCAATTCGCCGAGTGGAGCCAGCGTCGGGACCGGCGCGCGGGTCGGAGCAGCCGGGCGGCTGCGTATCACGGCGGCGACGACGAGAATGACCAGCCCGACCAGCACGACGGTCGCAAACGTGAGCGTCACGGCCAGGTGGCCGAGCGCGAAGCCGATCGCGCGCTGCCACAGCGACAGGCCGGAGCGGCGCGGCCGGGGCGCGGGGCGTGGAGCGCGGGGCGTGGGGCGGCGCGCCGCCACGACCGGCCTGCCTTCGATGGCCTCCAGCCCGCGCCGCGCAGTGGCGTTGCCCGGATTGATGTCGAGGATGCGTCGAAAGTAGCCCGCACGCTCGGTGTCACTTTCGGCGATCTGGCTGAGCCACAGCAGCGCGTCTTCGTTGCGCGGGTTGGCGTCCAGCGCCTGCATGAACAGCGTGCGCGCTCGTTCGGTTTCGCCGTTGCGGAAGGCGTCAATGCCTTCAGAAGTCAGCGTGTCCATATCGGATCGACTTCGTCCGCCTTCGAGTCCGCCGTGAGATTCCAGATCGATGCTTCGTCGACCGCGATCAGGTAGACGTCGAAGTCGCCATCCTGATCGGACGCCACGAGCAGGAAGTGCCCGTCCGGCGACCACGCCGGCTGGGAAGCGCCTGAGAGGGCGACGAGCAGCCTGACGTTCGCGCCTTCGGCGTCGGTCAGGTACACGCCTTCGCCGCTGCGATTCGAGATGAAGGCGATTCGAGCGCCGTCGGGTGACCACGCCGGGCAGCGATCGACGCCCGCGTGCTGGGTAAGCCGCTTCAGATCCGTTCCATCGACGTTCATCAGGTACACATTCAGGTCGCCATCGCGATCGGACGTGAAGGCGATCTGCTCGCCCTCGGGTCGCCAGGATAAGCATCCGTCGTAGCCGGGCCGGCTGATCAGGCGGGCAGCGCCCGATCCATCCGGCCGGACTAAAACAACGTCGGGGCCGCGCTCGGCGTCGACCTCGTAGGCGATGAGCGTCCCATCTGGCGACCACCTGGCCGTGTGAGCCGGCTCCGACCCCTGCGTCAGCGTGATCACGCCGGCCGCAGGGCTGCCGAGGTCGACGACGAAGATGCGCTGCGTATCCGTGAAGGCGACGTCGAACGCGAGCTGCGACCCGGCAGGCGAGAGCGCCGGATGTCTCTCGTCATTTGGCAAGTCGCTCAACGCGGTCAAGTTCTCCCCGCCGAAGTCCATGCTGAACAGGTCGAACTGGCCCTCGCGATTCGAGGCGAACGCGAACGCGCCTTCAGGCAGCTCGAACGGCGGAGCTATCGCCGTTGGCGTCGAGGTTGCCCGGGCCGTCAACGCCGCCGGATCGACGTCGATCGGCTGCCAGGCGGCGCTGCTCACGCCGGTCACGCCGTCCGCGACCCGGCTCAGGCCCGAACCGTCCGGCCGCACCGCGAAAAGAGCCGTGCTGTTTGTGACGGCGGACGTAAACAGGATCGCCCCGTGTGGGTTCCACGACGGCGCGCGATCGTCCACGTCATTCCTGGTGACGTCGCTCAACCCCCTCCCATCGGGGCCCATGACGAACACGTCGGCATCGCCACCGCGCGTCGAGATGAATGCGATCCGGCTGCCGTCGGGCGACACCGATGGGTCCGTATCGTCGGCGGGATCGCTCGTGAGCCGCGCCACGCCAGAGCCGTCGGCGTCCATGCGGTAGATGTCTATCTGGCCCTCGCGATTCGACTGGAACACAATTGTCCGGCCATCCGGCGACCAGGCCGGCGCGCGATCGTCGCCTTCGAAGCGCGTCAGGTTGAGCGCGCCTGTGCCGTCCGAATTCATCACGTAGATGTCGAGGTCGCCTTCGCGATCCGAAGCGAAGGCGATGCGCGTCCCATCCGGCGACCAGGCCGGATCGACGCTGTGCACGTCGACGGCCGTCAATGCCGTGAAGCCCTGGCCGTTCGCTTCGACGACGGCAATGACGAGCGCATCCCCCATTTCGGCCGTGAACGCGATGCGCGTCCCGTCCGGTGACCACGACGGATCGATATCCGCGCCGTCGCGCTGCAGCAGCGAGGTCACGTTGGAGCTATCTGACTGGATCATGGCGAGATCGGCGTCTCCGCCCAGGTCGAGACTGGCGACGAGGCGACCTGCCGTGGTCACGACAGGCGCGGCGACCGGCTCACTGGAACGCGACGAGAAGAAGGCGTAAGCAGCAGCAGCGGCTGCAACCACGATAAGGGCAGGGATGAGAATCGGCACAACCGGCCGGCGTCTGGCGGGTCTGTGCTCGACGCGGCGGCTTTCCTCTTCGGCGCGCGCGGGCACCGCGCGGGCTTCCACCGCCGTGTCCTGGGGTGCCTGTTCGAGGGCCGGGACAGGCTCG
>DASSFZ010000451.1:0-12090 GCA_035693785.1 Anaerolineae bacterium
AGTGATCGGTAACACGTGATCGCCGATAACTGACCATCGATACTGACTACTGATCACTGACTACTGATCACTGATTACTGATCCCTGATACAGGAGCTAGCATTGTGTTAGGACAATACGCTTCTGAAAACCTGCTGAAGCGCGCGCTGCGATTCTCGCAAGCCGACGAGACGCAGGTGGTGGTCAGCGCGCATGAATCCTACCTCACTCGATTCGCCAATAACGTGATTCACCAAAATGTCGCCGAGGCGAACGTCAGCCTGACGATACGCGCTGTAGTAGAGAAGCGGTCAGGCACGGCGACGACGAATCGCACGGACGACGAGGCGCTGGCGCAGGCTGCCGAACGAGCCTTATCGCACGCACGCCGCCAGCCGGAAGACCCCGACTTCCCCGGCTTGCCCGATCCACAGCCGATCGAGCCGGCGCCTTCCTTCGACGAAGAGGTGGCTTCGCTGGCGCCTGAAGGGCGGGCGCGAAGCGTCGGGGTTGTGTGCGATCGGGCGGCCGAGCACAAGTTCGCCGCCTCCGGCGCGTTTCGCACCTCGGCCGGCGAGCTGGCCATCGCCAACTCGCACGGCGTCATGGCTTACCATGCAGGCACGTCCGCCGACCTTCAGGTCGTCGTGACCGGCGAGGACGGCACGGGGCAGGCACGCATATCGAGCTGGAAGATAAGCGATATCGACGCGGAAGCGATCGGGCGGGAGGCGGTCGGAAAAGCCATCCGCGCGCAGCATCCGCGCGCGATTCAGCCGGGTGAATACACCGTCGTCCTCGATCCGTATGCCACGGAAGACCTGGTGGGAATGCTCAACGCCACGGGCATGGGTGCGCAGGCCGTACAGGAAGGCCGCTCGTGGATGAACGATCGGATTGGGCAGCCGATCATGAGCCCGCTCGTCTCGATATGGGATGACGGGCACGACCCGGAGGGGTCGCCCCTCCCCTTTGACTTCGAGGGCGTGCCGCGCCAGCGCGTGCCGATCGTCGATCGAGGCGTCGTGCGCGGTCCCGTGTATGACAGCTATACAGCGAAGAAAGAAGGTCGCGAAAGCACCGGCCATGCCACGCCGCCCACGATGCGATTCGTCAGCGGTCCGCTGGCGATGAACCTTTTCGTGGCTGCCGGCGACTCGTCGGTGGACGAGATGATCCGCTCGACGACGCGAGGGTTGTACATCACTCGCTTCTGGTACACGCGCCCGGTTCACCCGCGCGACTGCATCGTCACGGGCATGACGCGCGACGGGTTGTTCATGATCGAAAACGGAGAGCTGGCCTACGCGGTCAAGAACCTGCGCTTCACGCAGAGCTACGTGAAGGCGATGGGGGGAGTGCAGGCGGTCAGCCGGGAGCGACGCACGCTCATCACAGAATTCGGCGGCGCGCAACGCGTGCCTGCCCTGAAGATCGAGGCGTTCAACTTCACCGGAAGCACGGTGTGATTAGACCTGATTCGTTGACAGACTGGGGCGGGAATCCCCGCCAATCCGTGTAATCCGTGGGAAATCCGCGTGTGTGGTCTATGACTCGGACGAGGACAGCTCGCGATACAGGAACCAGGCGCCTTTGCGGCCCTCGCCCGATTTAGGCGCGCGATCGAAATACAGATCGAACACCTGCCCGGCGTCTGTGCGAACCCGGAAGTAGTCGCGGCCGACGCCCCACGTCCCCTGGCGCTCGGCGGCTTTGGCCCGAAAAGAGCCTCGCTCCTTGACGTAGAAGCTCAGCGTCTTGCCCCGCAGCCGGTAATCGTGCCATTCGCTCAGCTTCTCGACAACGCGAAACGATGCGCCGCGCCACACAAAGCGATCCGGGCAGCCGGGCTTCTTCTCCAGCGCCGGTGGCTGGTCATATTGCGCTTCGATCGGCTCGTCGATGAATCGCAGCGGCTTCACGCTCATGAATGCCTCATCGAAGGAGTGAGGCGAGCAGCCTGCTCTTTCAGGGTATCCCACGCTCGCGCCACGTGCTTCTCCTGGGTTCCGGCATTGCCAATCGCCAGACGAACGGTGTACTTGCCATTCAGCTTCGTGTGCGAGAGAAACACGTGGCCCGTGGCGTTCACCGCATCGAGCAGCCGGCTGTTCAGGCGCTCTAGCTCGGCCTCGTCGTCGACGCCCTGGGGGTGATAACGGAAGCACACGGCGCTCAACGGGACAGGCGCGAGCCGCTCGAAAGACGGATCGGCGTCAATCCAGCCGGCAAACTCGCGGGCCACGCGGCAGTGCTCGCGAAGGTGCGCCGCCAGCCCCTCCACGCCGTAGGAGCGAATGACGAACCACAGCTTGAGCGCGCGGAAGCGGCGCCCGAGCTGGATGCCATAGTCCATGTAGTTCTTCACATCGCCATCCGCCGAGCGGAGATACTCCGGCACCAGGCTGAAGGCACGCTTCAGCGTATCGACGTGCCGCGTATAGAACGCGCTGCAGTCGATCGGCGTGAACAACCACTTGTGCGGGTTCACGACGATCGAGTCGGCGCGATCGCAGCCGTCGAGGACGTGCCGCATCTCCGGCACGATGGCCGCCATGCCGCCGTACGCGCCGTCGACGTGCAGCCAGATCCGCTCGCGACCGCATAGACCGGCGATAGCCGGAACCGGGTCGATGCTCGTCGTCGAGGTCGTGCCGACGGTAGCCACGACGCAGAACGGCAGCCAGCCCGCGCGCCGATCCTCGTCGACGGCTGCGGCGAGCAGATCGGGCCGCATGCGGAACTCGTCGTCGACCGGGATCTTGCGCACGCCGGCCTGCCCCAATCCCAGCACGATCCCGGCCTTCTCCACCGACGAGTGCGCCTGCTCCGAACAATACAGTCGCAAGCGCGGCAGGTCCGCCCGGCCGGCCAGCCCATCCTCGCGCACGCGCCGGTCCAACGCCTCGCGCGCGGCGGCGATGGCGATCAGGGTAGAGACGGACGCCGTATCGGTAATCACCCCTTCAAACACGGGCGGCAAGCCGATCATCTGGCGCAGCCAGTCCATCACGACGTCTTCCAGCTCGGTCGCCGCCGGCGAGGTCCGCCACAGCATGCCGTTGACGTTGAGCGCCGCGCTGAGCAGCTCGCCCAGGATACCCGGCGCAGATCCGCTAATCGCAAAGTAGGCGAAGAACCCCGGATGGTTCCAATGCGTGATGCCGGGTAGGATCACCCGGTCGAAATCGGCGAGGATCGCGTCCATCGACTCGGGCGTCTGAGGCGGCCCGGCCGGCAACTGTCGCTTGACGTCGCCGGGATTGAGAGGAGAGAGCACCGGATAACGTTCGGCTTTCGCCAGGTAATCGGCGATCCAGTCGATCACCTGCTTGCCGTAGAGGCGGAACTGCTCAGGGTCAAGGCCGCCCCAAGATGGATTATCCATGTTCACTTCCTTGTTTGTTTACCTGCACGCCGCAATGCAGTCAGACAGAACCTGCCATGTCCGGTCGAGATCGCGCGCACGGACAAGGATATGATCGCGGGAATACGCCGCGAGCGGCAGCATCGGCACGCCGGCCCCGGCCAGCAGGCGGCACACGGCGTCCATGAAGCCCGTCACGTCCGCCGCCAGTTCGACGTCGAGCGTAATCAGGCGGTAGTCGTTCAGGACGCGCATTCCCGGCAAATCGCGGCCGGCCACGGACCAGTCCATCTCGTGCATGACAATCGTGATCTCGTCTCGGTCGACGATCATAGCTGCAAACGGCTCGGCAAGCCCACCGAAGAGGATCGTCGCCGCGCGCATCTGGTCGCGCGGGAGGCTCACGACGGCGTAGAGCCTGCCGTCCGAGTATAACCGCGCGGAACCGAACAGGCGGCGGAGATCGGGTGAAAGAGTTGTGACATCCATGGCGTAGCCTCACTCGTCGAACAGGTAAGTCGATTCCTGGTAATAACGTACTTCTTTGCCGGCCAGCTTCGCACGGAGCCAATCCTGCAGCCAGGCGTTCTTTTCGTCGAGCGAACGATCGTCGAGCAGGACACTGAGCGGAAAGTTCAGCCGTAGCGCGCGGCCCGGAATCACGTGGCGTGTGACGCCCGTCGGCAGAGCGGCCCCCTGCCGCGCCAGCTCGATGATCTCGGACGGCTCGTAGCGCGGAAAGACGACGAGCGCCGTGACGTGTTCATGCAGGGGCAGCAGCCACTCCAGGTGATCGGTTTTGACACGATGAATGTGCCCGCGCGCCTGATACAGGTTGACGAGCCGCGCGAGTGTCGCGGTGCGCTGGCGCGCGTCGCCGTCGACGTAGAGCAGATAAACGCCGTCCGGCGCGCGCGCGCCGGGGAGCACGGCATACGCGGCCGCCTGACGCCGCGCCAGCTCGGCGCGGGCATGCAGGTGCGTCGCCATCTCGATGCGTAGGCCGTCGACCGTGCGCATGGCAACGGTGAACTCGTCAGGCGGCATGTCCGTGATCAGGTGTGACCAGGTATCGAGCACGAGGTTCGGATCGTCGTAATCGACGATCTGCACGACGGTATGAGGGCACGCCAGCACGCTCAAGGCGACCAGACGGTTGGTGCCGTCGAGAACGACGTAGCGATCCTCGCCTTCGACCGGCGCGACGACCGGCGGGTTCTTCAGCACACCCTCGGCGCGCAGGCGCTCGGCGAGCGGCTCGCTCCGCTTCAGATCGAACTCTTCATGCGGCACGAGCGACCGCGTGGGCACGATCGCCAGGCGGGGAAGCTCCGTATCGGTGCGCAAGGGTTGCATCGTCGGAGACCGCTCCTCTCGGACTGCGTTGGGTGAACTTCAAACTCCAAAGGTTCAAACGACAAAAGGTCAAACGGCCGGCTCACTTGTGTGCACGCAAATGTGTCAGGAAAGCAGGCCGGGCTCCCACGCCCGGCTTATCCGGCGGCGTGGGAGCCGCCTCCGCTGACATGTTTTGCGTGCACACGCTCACTTCGAGCGCGCGGCGAGGAAGTCGATCAAGTCGATCTTCGTGATGATTCCGGCGACTTCGTCCCCATCCAGGACGACCGCAACCGAGCCGTCGCCAAACAGGCCCATCACCGTCTCCAAACTGGTCTCGCCGCTGACCGTAGTGACCTGACGCTGGACGATCGGCGCAATGGGGTCATCCGCCGCTGCTTCGCCGGACACGAGATGATTGAGCAATTGGGTCTCCGTCACCATTCCGGCGAGCTTTCCATCGCTGATGACGGGCATCTGCGAAATGTCGTGCTCGTGCAGGCGTGCAATGACGTTGCGCACTTTTTCGAGCGGCGATACAGAAATCACTTCGCGGGACGGCTTTGCGGCCAGCAGATCGGCCACCGTCGCTGCACCCCACGGCGCTTCCAGGAAGCCGTTCTCGCGCATCCACTCGTCGTCGAAGACCTTGCTGAGATAGCGCGAGCCGGAGTCAGGCAGGATAACTACCGCGACTGCGTCGCGATCCAGATCGCGCACGAGCCTGGACTTGAGCACGCCGGCCACTGCCGAGCCTGACGATCCTCCGCAGAAGATGCCTTCCTCGCGCACCAGGCGGCGCGTGATTAAGAACGACTCTTTGTCGTCGGACTGCACGACCTCATCGCACACGCTCAGATCGAGCGCGCCAGGCAAGAAATCTTCGCCGATGCCCTCGATCTTGTACGTCTTGAGAAACGGCTCCTCCGGCACGCGCCCCAGCCGCCACGTGTCGTAGAGCAGCGAGCCCACCGGATCGACGCCGACGACCTTCACGTCGGAGTTTCTCTCCTTGAGGTACCGACCCGTGCCGGTGATCGTCCCGCCCGTGCCCATCCCGGCTACGAGCACCTTCACACGGCCTCCCGTTTGCTCCCAGATTTCCGGGCCGGTCGTACGATAGTGCGTGTCCGGGTTCATCGGATTGTGATACTGATCGGCAAGGATGCTGTTGGGCGTCTCGGCGGCGATGCGGCGGCTGACACTGTAGTAGGAGCGTGGATCGTCCGGCTCGACGGCGGTCGGCGTGATGACGACGCGCGCGCCGAAGGCGCGCAGGAGCTGCACTTTCTCCTGGCTCATTTTGTCGGGCATGACAAACACGCAGCGATACCCTTTGATCGCGGCGGCGATCGCCAGCCCCACGCCGGTATTGCCCGACGTCGCCTCGACGATGGTGCCGCCGGGCCTCAGCTTACCCGCCGCTTCGGCGTCTTCGATCATCGCCGCGCCGATGCGATCCTTCACCGAGCCGCCCGGGTTGAGAAACTCCAGCTTGGCGAGCACGGTCGCGCGCAGGCCGCTCACAACTCGATTCAAACGAACGAGCGGCGTATGGCCGATCGTTTCCAGCACGTTAGAATATACGTTCGAGTGCACATCTGTCGCATACATGTGACCCCTCCAGAAGCCAGCCTCGCCCTGACCAATCCCCCCTCGGCGCGCTAGAGAGATTAGCACGAAAGAAAGGCGGTGTCAAAGGATTTGCGCATTGTGCCCTTACGTTGTATGATTCCCGGCGCTCGGAGCCGCGCTGCACATCGTTGGGTGGGCCACCATCTAAGGAGACTCTTATGAAAACCGCGCGATTGCTTGTGTCGCTCGCAATTGTCCTGGGTGTTCTGGCTGGTATCGTCCCCGTCGCTTCTGCGCAAGCGTGCGCCACGACATACGTTGTGCAGCGGGGCGAGAACCTGTACCGCATCAGCCTGAAATTCGGCGTGTCCATGGCCGCGCTTGCGCAGGCCAATTACATCGTCAACCCGGACAGAATCTACGCAGGACAGGTGCTATGTATCCCAGGCAGCGGCTATCCGCCTCCTCCCCCGCCGCCCCCGCCCCCCGGCCAGTGCATCTACTACACCGTCAAGCCAGGCGACTCGCTGGGATCGATTGCCATCCGGTACGGCACGACGGTGTCGGCCATCCAGCGGGCAAATAACATCAGGAACCCGAACGTGATCTACGCCGGGCAAGTGTTGTGCATTCCCACTTCTGGCGGCAGACCGCCCGCTTTCCCACAGTGGAGAGGCGAATATTTCAACAACATGAACCTGGCCGGCGCGCCCTCTGTCGTGCGTAACGACGCGGCCATCAACTTCAACTGGGGCCAGGGCTGGCCCGACACGCGCATCAGCGCCGACCACTTCTCGGTTCGCTGGACGCGCACGCTTCTCTTCAACGCAGGCACATTCCGGCTGACGGCCCGCGCCGACGATGGCATTCGCGTATTCGTCGACAACGTGCTGATCATCGACGAGTGGCATCCGGCGACCGGACAGCAATACACTGCCGACGTGACCCTTGCGACCGGCAATCACACATTTCGAGTGGAATACTTCGAAGACAGCGGCTTAGCCTCTGCCTTCTTCACCTGGGCGCGCGTCACCGGCCCTACCCTCCCGATACCCACGCCCGGCGGAGCGACCCCGGCACCGGGCGGTGGTGGCGGCGCGTGGACGGCGTGCTTCTGGACCAATCGAAACCGCGATGTCAGCGGGCAGCCGACGTTTTGCCGGTTCGATCCGTGGATCGCGTTCAACTGGGGAACAGGTTCGCCCGATGCCCTGATCTCACCCGACGTCTTCTCGGCGCGCTGGACGAGCAGCCAGACGTTCCAGGCCGGAACTTACCGCTTCTTCGCTCTGATCGACGACGGGGTGCGACTGTACGTGGACAACAAGCTCGTCATCGACGAATGGTTTGAGCACAACGGCGTCACGTTGGTCGGCGATGTGACGCTCAGCGCCGGGGCCCATGCGGTCACGGTGGAATACTTCGAGTTCGGGCATACAGCGCAAATCTACGTCTGGTGGGAGAAGAGGTAGGCATGACCGGCGATGTGCCGGGTGCGCCTGCAAAAATCGTGGACCGTAACGGGGGACTCCCCGACCTGAGGCGGTCGGGGAGTTTCTTTTGGCGCTCGCGGCGGGCGGGCAGCGCGGCGCTTCTTAATGGTGCGTCCGCTACGACGCCGGCATCTTGGCCGCGGTCCGCATGAGCGTGGCGCGTAGTTGTTTGGTCAGGCTGCTGGGCTTGATGGGTTTGGACAGGTACTCGTTCGCGCCGGCCGCCAATCCGCGCACAACGCTCTCCCGATCGGCTTTCCCGGACAGCATCACAATCGGTATGCCCCTCGTGGCCGGCTCCGACCGGATGCGGCGGCACACCTCGTAGCCGTCCACGCCCGGCATCATCACATCCAACAGGATCAGGTCAGGAGCGGCAGCGCGTATCGCGTCGATCGCCTCGTGTCCGCCCGTGACGGTGGATACCTCAAAACCGTCGAGCTTCAGAATCAGGCTCAACACTTTCCGGGCATCCGGATCGTCCTCAACGACGAGTATATTCATTCGTGCACTCCTGCGCCAATCACTCCAGATTACTCCAACTCCCAGCTACGCACGCGCGTGCGCTCGAGATATGTGCGGAGCATGTCCACCGAATAGCGTCGGTGGCCGCCGGGCGTGCGGTACGGGGTGATCAGGTTGCGCCTCTCCATGCGCCACAGCGTGTTCAAGCTCACACGCAGGAATGCGGCGGCCTCCCTTGCCGTGAGCAGCCCGTCCACCCGATCGCCGTATGGACTCAATCGCATTTCGGTTGCATATTCGCTCATTCGTTCACCTCTCATGCTCCCGCCCCTCAAATGTGGCCGAAAAACTGTGGGCGGTCATGTCGCCTACAGTATCGCAGGTGAGGTCATTTGGGTAAGTTTGATGTCAATTTGCCCAGCGTTGGGTTTGGGTTGGCGGAGCCGATGCAATAGGATTCTGGTACAATTCGATTTGTGCTGTTGACGGATGCGATTGGGCTGCAAGAGGGAGACGCGCTCGCGTGTGTCGGCGCGGGCGGAAAGACGACGACGTGCTGGCGTCTATGGGCGGAATCCCGGGCAAGAGGATGGCTGCCCATATTCACGACGACGACGCGCATACTCGAGCCGATACTCTCCGACGATTCGGCGCTACTCCTCTCGAACGATCCCCGCCCGGCGCGCATTCGACAGGTCATGTGTGAGGTCAGTGGGCTGATCCTCGCCGCGTCACGCCTCCCTGACGCGGTGAACGATGCCCTGCCCAATCCCATCGCACCCGCGCTGCCGAGCAAACTCGCCGGGCTTCAATCGGAGCAGCTCGATCGGCTCATCGAAGCGCTGCCAGAAATGACGTGGCTTGTAGAAGCCGACGGGGCGCGTGGACGTGGCCTGAAGCTCCCGGCGGCACGCGAGCCTGTCATTCCGGCCCGAACGACCCTCGTCGCGGTGTTGATGCACATGGACGTGATAGGCCATCCGCTCGACGAGGTCGCCGCGCACCGGCCCGAGGCGTTGGCAGCGTATCTCGGCTTACCGATGGGTCATCCGATCTCCGCCAGCCACATCTCACGCTTGCTCGTCGATCCGGCTGCCGGACTCAAGGCCGTTCCTGCCGGGCCGCGCGTGGTGGCCGTGCTGAATCAACGTGACGAATCCGCGCCGCGCCCGGAAACGCGCCAAGTCGCCCGGGCAGTGCTGGCGTCCGGCCGATACGAGCGCGTGCTCAGCGCATCGCTGCAAGCGCGTAGCCCTGTCCTCGAGGTCTTCACGCGATGACGACGAAGCGCATCGCCGGGCTGCTCCTGGCGGCCGGGGAGTCGGCGCGGCTGGGGCAGCCGAAACAATTACTCGAATGGAACGGCACGCCGCTCATCGAGCATGCGGCGCGGACGGCGCTATGTGCCGGGCTGGATCCGGTGGTCGTCGTGATCGGTAGCCGCGCGGGGGATATGCGCGCTGCGCTCAAGTCACCGGTGACGATCGTCGAGAATCCGGACTGGCAGGCAGGCATGAGCACTTCACTGCGGGCCGGACTGCGGGCGCTGCCCGGCGACGTCGACGCCGCGATCATGCTGCTCGTCGATCAGCCGCGCCTGTCCGAGGCGCACCTGCGCGCCCTGATCGACACCTACGAGAGACTGAAGAAGGCCATCGTCGTGTCGGCGCACCGGGGCCGCCGCGCATCGCCGGCGCTGTTCGACCGCTCGCTGTTCGATCAGCTCATGCGTGTCTCAGGCGACCTCGGCGGCCGGCCGGTCATCGAAGCGAACCCGCACGAGGTCGTTCAGGTCGAAGCCGGAGACGAGCTGCAACTCGCGGATGTCGATACATGGGAGGATTGGCAACGGATGAGCAGCCGCTTCGCGTAAACGGATGCGTTGGCACGGCGTGCCGGCTTCAATTCCGCTTTCGTCATGGACTACTCCGCCCGCCAATATGGCATGACCCGATCTTCATTGTCGTCACTTCAGGCGCTCATCATCGATATGGATGGCGTGTTGTGGCGCGGCAGCGAAGCGCTCCCCGGCATCACTGATTTCTTCGCGTTTCTGCGCCGCCGGGCCATTCGCTTCGTACTGGCCACCAATAACGCCTCGCGCACCGAGGCACAGTACGCCGAGCGGTTGGCCTCTTACGGCGCGGCGGTCGCCATCGAAGAGATCGTCACGTCCTCGACTGCGACGGCCGAGCACCTCACGTCGCTCGTGCCGAGAGGATCGCGCGTGTACGCCATCGGCATGGACGGCGTGCGCGAGGCCCTGGCAAAACAGGGCTTCGTCCTGAGCGAAGGCGACGAGGCTGCGGCTGTCGTCGTCGGCATCGACTGGCACGTGACGTACGAGAGGTTGAAACGCGCCTCGCTGTTGATTCGCGCCGGCGCGAAATTCGTGGGCACGAATCCAGATGCGACCTACCCGGCGCCGGAGGGCATCATCCCCGGCAACGGCGCGCTCCTCGCCGCAATAGAGACCGCGACCGGCGTCAAGCCGATCGTCGTCGGTAAGCCCGAGCCGATCCTGTACCAGCAAGCGATCCAGCGCCTGGGGACACCACTCGACGCGATCGCCGCGCTGGGCGACCGCCTGGAAACCGACATCCTGGGCGGCATCCGCGCCGGGATCAAGACTATTCTGGTCATGAGCGGCGTCACAACGCCGGAGCAGCTTGCCGCGAGCGAATACCGGCCGGATTGGGTGTTCGAGGATATACTCGACCTGATGCAACGCTGGGAAGATCAATGACGACGCGGCCACGACCATCCCCGTTCGATCTGACGTTCGACGAACTCCAAAACCGGGTCGCCGGCTGGGGCGAGCCTGTCTTCCGCGCGCAGCAGATTTGGGAATGGCTGTACCGCCGGCTGGCCGATTCGTTCGACGCCATGACCGATCTGCCGCGCTCGCTGCGGGAGCGGCTCGCAGCCGAGTTTCAGTTCGCGCGGCTCGCGCCGCGCATCGATCTGCTCTCGAAGGATGGCTGGACGCGCAAGGTGTTGTTCGTGCTGCCTGACGGCAAAGAAATCGAGACGGTGCTGATGGGCTATCACACGCGCCGCACGGCCTGCGTCAGCACGCAGGCCGGCTGCGCGATAGGGTGCCCTTTCTGCGCCACCGGCCAGGGCGGCCTGCAGCGCAACCTCACGGCAGGTGAGATCGTCGAGCAGGTCCTCTTTTTCGAGCGGCAACTCCGAAGGGATGAGGGCGGAAGGATGAAGGATGAAGAGCACGCCGGCCCGCCGACCACTGGACCACAGGACTACGCGACTACACGGCTGACTAACATCGTGTTTATGGGCATGGGCGAGCCGTTTGCCAACTACCATGCGACGCTCGCGGCGCTGCGCCGGCTCGGCGATCCGGCCGGCTGGGGCTTCGGCGCCCGGCGCATGACGGTGAGCACCGTCGGGATCGTCCCGGGTATCGAGAAGTTCACGCGCGACGGCGGGCAGGTCAATCTGGCGGTATCGATCCATGCCGCGACTGACGACCTGCGCGACCGGCTCGTACCGATCAACAAGCGCTATCCCCTGCGCGAGCTTATGGCAGCCTGCCGCAGTTACGTCGAAGCGACGCGCCGCCGCCTGAGCTTCGAGTGGGCGCTCATCGACGGCGTCAACGACACGATCGAGCAGGCGCAGGCACTTGCCCGCCTGGCGCAGCAGATGCCCAAGCATCTCGTTCACGTCAACTTGATCCCGCTCAACCCGACGCGCGGCTACGCCGGGGCCGCCTCGCGCCGCGAGCGGATCGCCGCCTTTCGCGCCGAGCTAGATCGGCGCGGCATTCCGAACACCCTGCGCGTGCGCCGAGGCATCGACATCGACGCCGGCTGCGGCCAGTTGCGGCAGTCGGCTGCGCTGAGCTGACGC
>DASSFZ010000452.1:0-3025 GCA_035693785.1 Anaerolineae bacterium
CATGAGCGGAGCATTATGGGCTATCGTGGCGGGCGTGGGCTTCGGCGTGTTTCAAAGCCTCAACCGGCGCGCCGTCAGCGGCATGGATGTGTACCTGGCGACGTTCCTGCAGCTCCTGATCAGCGCGCTGGTGCTGGCGGCAATCAGTCTCCTCACGGTGGACGTGGGCCTGGTGAGCCGTGCGCCGATGGAGGCGCTGATCAGTTTCGCGCTGGCCGGCTTCATTCATTTTTTCGTCGGTTGGACATTCCTGAACATCAGTCAAAAACGCATCGGCGCCGCGCGCACCAGCCCGTTGATCGGCACGACGCCGTTGTTCGCGACCGTGATCGCGGCAGCGACGCTGCGCGAATCCCCCAATGCGGTCTCGCTGCTGGGTATCGTGTTGATCGTCGCGGGCGTGTATGTTGTGTCCAACCGCTCTGTCTCGTCGAGCGCAACCGGCGTTGTCGCCAACGGCCCGTTAGCCGGCGCGAACCTGTGGCGCGCGTCGCTGTTTGGGCTGTCGGCGGCGCTGTGCTGGGCGATCAGCCCGATCTTCACCCGGGAGGGCCTCGAAGGTCTATCGTCGCCGCTATTGGGCGTGACCATCGGCATGACCGCCAGCGCGGCGGCGTATGGGCTGCCGCTCATGGTTCGGAGAAAGCAGCAAGGGGCCTTGCCGGCCTCCAGCGAGGCGCTGCTGTTCAAGATCGCGGCCGGCGTCCTGGTGGGCCTGTCGACATGGGCGCGTTGGGTCGCGCTGGACCTGGCTCCCGTCGCGCCCGTCCTGGCGCTGACACTCGTATCGGTGCCGGTGGTCATTTTGCTTTCGCCAATCGTGTCGGGCAAACACCAGGAGCCGGTGACCGTGGCGCTGTGGGGTGGCGCGGCGCTCATCGTCGGTGGCGCGCTGATGCTCATTTTGTTCGGCTGAGGTAACTGCTCAGCCCGCGTCACGGGGGCACGGAACACGCAACACGGAATACGTATCTGGCAATTTGCTTCTGGCGAGGTGCACCAAGAACGCTAAGTCGATCGCCACTATCGGAAATGCGGCGAAGTAGTGCGTGAGGAGGTGATCGGTGAATATTGGATTTGTGGGGCTTGGCGCCATGGGTGCGGGGATCGTTGCTCGACTCCTTGCTGCCGGCTACACGGTCACGGGCTGGAACCGGACCCGGGAGAAGGCGGAGACGCTGGTCCGTGCGGGCATGCGCTGGGCGGACAGCCCGCGTGAAGTGGCAAGCCGGTCGGAGATCGTCTTCTCCATCGTCACGGATGCGGTGGCCGTCAGGGCCGTAGCACTCGGACCTGACGGCATCATCGCCGGGCTTCCGAAGAACGGCATCTATCTGGACATGAGCACCATCGCGCCGGATGCCTGCCGTGAGATCGCGACCGAATTCGACAAAGCCGGGTTGACGATGCTCGATGCGCCCATCTCCGGCAGCACCATCACGCTTGCCCAGGGCAAGGCCTCGATCATGGTCGGCGGCGACAAGAGCGCCTTCGAACGCGTCCAGCCCGTGCTGCTCGCCATCGGCCCTAAAGTGACCTATATCGGCGAAAGTGGGCTGGCCGTGCAGATGAAGCTCGCCATCAACCTCGTGCTCATGGTCGAGGTCATCGCCTTCGGAGAAGGCATCGCGCTTGCGGAAAAGGGCGGCGTCCCGCGCGAAGTCGCCGTCGAAGCCATGCTCAATAGCGTGGTCGCGTCGCCGGTGCTCGGCTACCGCGGTCCCCTCATCCTCGAAGGCAGAATGCCCGAGGTCCCGCTGGCTGACGTCAACCTTCAGCAGAAGGACATGATGCTGGTGCTGGATCTGGGCCGAAAGCTCGGCATGCCGGTCCCGCTCGCGGCGGCGGCCAACGAGATGATGAACGCCTGCCGCGGTCTCGGCCTCGACCACCGCGACTTTGTCACCGCACACGAAGTCTATCGTCGTCTCGGAGGAATGTCCAAGTGAGACCCTATCGCACCAATCTTCGAGAGGTGCCATTCGTCAGAGGGCTTTCGCCCAAAGACGGCTGGATCGACATGCAGGTTCAGTTCCTGATCGACCAGAAGTCGGCCAACTCGGACAAGCTGGTCTTCGGGCGGACCGTTCTCCCGCCCGGCGCCCGGCACGACCGCCACCGCCATTTCCAGGCTGACGAGTTCCTCCTGGTGCTCAAAGGCCATGGCGTGATCTACACGGACGAGGGTGACGAGCCGGCGGGTGAAGGCGACGTCGTGTTCACGCAGCGGGGCCATTGGCACGGCTTCAACAACACGTCCGACCAGGAAGTGATACTGATCTGGGGTTGGAGCGGCGCCGGATCGCTGGAGTCGGCCGGCTACGAAGTTGCGCACGGTGAGGAACCCTCTCACTAGTATGAGCACTGCACGCGACGATCCGCGCATCTTGCGTGGAATGAAAACTCAGTTGAAGCTTCGGCAGGATCGTCTGAATGCAGGCGAGAAACCGCTCGGCTGGAAGGTCGGGTTCGGTGCGCCGGAAGCGATGGAGCGCCTGCGGATCGATGCACCCCTGGTCGGTTTCCTCACAGACAGAACATCCCTGCGCTCGGGCGTGACGCTCTCTCTCGCCGGCTGGACGAAACCCGCCGCGGAACCCGAAATTGCCGTCTATATGGGCAAGGATCTCCTTGACGTCTCAGACCGAGAGACGACTCAGGCAGCCATCGCGTCAGTAGGACCCGCCATCGAGCTTGCCGACGTCAGTTTTCCGCCGGAGGACGTAGAAGCGATCCTGGCCGGGAATATCTACAACCGCCATGTCATCCTGGGGCGCGCAGATTCCGCTCGTGCAGGTTGCGTGCTTGACGGCTTGGTCGGCCGCATCTACCGTAATGGTAGGGAAGTCGCTGCGACCACGGACCCGCAAGCGCTGACAGGGGGCCTCGTCGACATCGTGCGTCATGTCGCAGATCTTCTCGCTGCCCTTGGCGAGAGGCTGCGCGCCGGCGAGGTCATTATCACAGGCTCGATCGTGCCGCCGCTTTGGATGGAGTCGAAAGAGGACATCCGCTTCACCCTTGA
>DASSFZ010000453.1:0-5955 GCA_035693785.1 Anaerolineae bacterium
TCCGTCGACGAGCTGAATTCGCAGATCGGCCTGGCCATCAGCCTGGGCCTGCACGAGGATCTCGTGCGCATCTTGAGGACGGTCCAGAACGATCTGTTCCACCTGGGCGCAGACCTTGCGACGCAGGAGGAAGACAAACAACGGGTCCAGGTTCCGCAGATCGAGCCGCGCCATGTCGACGCGCTTGAACAGGTGATCGGCCGATTCGCAGCGGAACTTGGCCCGCTCGAGAATTTCATCCTGCCCGGCGGCTCGCCGGGCGCGGCGGCGCTGCACGTGGCGCGCACCGCCTGCCGCCGCGCCGAACGAGAGTGCATCGCGCTCAGCCGCGCCGAGCCGATCGGCGCCCACGTCCTGGCGTATCTCAACCGGCTGTCCGATGCGCTGTTCATGATGGCGCGCTACGAGAATCACGCGCGCGGCGTGAGCGACGCCTACTGGGACAGCCGCGCGTGACGCGCGTATCACATATCGCGTATCGCTCATCGCGTATCGCTTATCGCGCATCACTTGTCGTGCAGCGTCGATTGTCTCCGGCGATTTGCGATCAGTGGTCGCTATCGGCAGTTGGTTATCGGCAATACGCCATCAGCGATAGGCGATAAGCAATAGGCTCTTACTTGCCGCAGCCTGTCGACCATGCTACACTTGTCGCACGCGAAGGAGATCGAATGGCGCAGGCATTGTATCGCAAGTGGCGACCCCAGACGTTCGACGACGTCGTCGGCCAGGAGCACATTGTGCAGACAATGCACAACGCGGTCGCGTCCGGCCGCATCGCGCACGCGTATCTCTTCTCCGGCCCGCGCGGCACGGGCAAGACGACGATGGCGCGCCTGCTGGCGAAAGCGGTCAACTGCCTCAACCCCGATCCCGCGCAGCGCCCCGACGACACGTGCGCCATCTGCGCGGCGATCGCCGAGGGCCGCCTGCTCGACCTGATCGAGCTGGACGCCGCGTCGAATCGCGGTATCGACGAGATTCGCGACCTGCGCGACAAGATCAACTTCGCCCCGAACGAGGCGCGTTACAAAGTCTACGTGATCGACGAAGCTCACATGCTGACCGAGCCGGCGTTCAACGCATTGCTCAAGACGCTCGAAGAGCCGCCGCCGCATGCGATCTTTGTCCTCGCCACGACCGATCCGCAGAAAGTCCCCGTCACCATCGTGTCGCGCTGCCAGCCGTTCGCCTTTCGGCGCCTGACGCTGGACGAGATCGTCTCACGCTTACAGCAATTGGCGGATGCCGAAGGGCTGCATGCCGACCGTGTTGCACTGCAGATGATCGCCCGCCAGGCCACCGGCTCGATGCGCGACGCGATCAGCTTGCTCGATCAACTCGCCGCGGGTGGCGAAGCAATCACCGTGGAGCGGGCGCAGGACGTGCTGGGTGCGGGCGCGCTCGAGCACGTCATGGCGCTGGCCGACGCGCTGGCCTCGGGAGACGCGGCCGGTGGGTTGAGCGCGATCAATACCGCGATCGACCGGGGCGCGGATGCGCGCCAGCTCGCGCGGCAGATTGTCGAATATCTGCGCGGGCTGATGCTGATCGCGTTTGGCGATACCTCGCAAGTCAACGTCGCGAGTGAGCAGCGCAGGCATATGGAGGAGCAGGCCACGCGGCTGGAGGCGGATCGCCTGATCCGGGCGACGAAGCTGTTCAATCAAGCCGCCTCGGAGCTGAAGCCGGGCTGGCAGCCGCAGCTTCCGCTCGAATTGGCGCTCGTCGACGCGCTGAATCGACCGGCCCAGCCGGCGCAAGCGGCGCCTGCGCCGGCTCAGACGACTCGTGCGCCGGCCCCGTCCGCGCCGGCGCGATCTCAGGCGGCCACGGCGTCTGTTGCTCCAGGCTCGCCCGATCCGATCGAATCGACCCCGCCGGAGGCGCCGGCGACGGGCCTGGCTTTCGACATTGTGTCGGATCAATGGCCGGCGCTGCTGGCCGAGCTGCGATCGCGCAGCGTGCAAACATGGGGATTGATGAACTCGTGCCAACTGATCGGCGTCGAAGGCGATACGATCGTCCTACAGTGGCCATCGGCGATGCTGCGGGACAAGTTCGAGAAAGGCAAAGACAAGCGCCTGGTCGAAGACGTGCTGAGCGAGATGATCGGCCGGCGCGTGCGCACGCGCTGCATCGTGGACGACGATCCCGTCGTCCAGGAAGCGCGCCGTCTCGGCGCGCAGGTCCGTTTAGTGTCCGACCAATGAGTGTGTTGTGCAAGACAGTGTCTGTCAGGCAAGCGATATTGGAGATTGGTAATTGGCATTAGCGATAAGCCATCAGCGATACGCGATACGCCACAGGAGAACTCGATGAGCAAAAAAGGTGGTTTCCGAATGCCGCAGGGCGGTCCCAACCCCGCCAACCTGATGTCGCAGCTCCAGAAGCTGCAAGACGAGATGGCCAAGACGCAGGACGCGCTAGCCGACGAGACGATCGAAGTCACGGCGGGCGGCGGCGCGATCACAATCGTCATCACCGGCCAGCAGCGCCTTAGATCGATCAAGCTTTCCCCGGAAGTCGTCGATCCGAGCGACGTCGAGATGCTGCAGGACCTGATCGTCGCCGCCGTCAACGAGGCGATCGAGCGATCGCAGATGTATGCGGCGGAGAAGGTGAAGGGCCTGACGGGCGGGCTGGGCCTGCCGCCGCTCCGCTAGATTCGCGACCCATGACGATGGACGAACGAGGTTCGTCGATCGTCAATGGTCTTTCGTCTCTGCCATGGACACCACACCCAAAGCCGTTACTCGATTGATCGAAGCGTTCGCGCAACTGCCGGGCATCGGCCCGAAGTCGGCCTCGCGGCTGACGTACTTCCTGATCAGGGATGCTTCGGGCGTTGTCGAGTCGCTCGCCGAAGCGCTGCGCAATCTGAAGACGAGCACGGTCTTTTGCTCGACGTGCTTCAACATTGCCGATACCAGCCCGTGCGCTGTGTGCGCCAGCGAGGAGCGCGACGGCACCGTGATCTGCGTCGTCGAAGAGCCGCTCGACGTGCAGGCGATCGAGCGCACGCGCGAGTACAAGGGCCGCTATCACGTGCTGCACGGCGCGATCTCGCCGATCGACGGCGTCGGGCCGGACGACTTGCGCATCCGCGAGCTGCTCAACCGCGTGGCGACGGGTGCGGTGCGCGAAGTCATCCTCGCCACCAACCCCAGCCTCGAGGGCGAGAACACGGCGATGTACATTCAGAAGAAGCTCGCCGGAATGGGGGTGAAGGTGACGCGCCTGGCGCGTGGGCTGCCCGTCGGCGGGGACCTGGAGTACGCCGACGAGATCACGCTGGCCAGAGCGCTGGCGGGCCGCAGCGAGATGTGACACACGGAATGGACGACACATCCGTATTCGACAACCTTTCAGCCGAACCGCGTGATATGGTCGGGTTATTCGATCGTATCAAGCGGGCGCGGTCGTCGCTGAAACAGACCTATGCTCACCTCAGCGACGCTCAAATGGTCGCGCCCGGAGCGGACGGCGGCTGGTCGGTCAAGGATCACCTGGCGCATCTGACGACGTGGGAGGCCGGCATCGCCGCGCTGCTGCGCCGCGAGCCGCGCTGGGCGGCGATGGGGCTGGACGACGAGACTGTGCGTCAGAACGACGAGGCGGGGGTCAACGCCATCATCGACGGGCACAACAAAGATCGCGCGCTGGCGGACGTGCTCGCCGATTTCGAGCAGACACATCGTGACTTGCTGGCCGTGCTGGGGCAGTTGACCTTCGACGATCTCCTCAAGACGTACTCCTACTACCAGCCGGATGAACCCGGCGTGGGCAGCGGCCGGCCGATCCTGGCATGGATCGCTGGCAACACCTATGAGCATTACGCCGAGCACGAGAACTGGATTCGGGCTGTGGCTGAGTACGTGACCGGGGGAGGTCGGGCAGGATGAAGAAGCGGGAAGCGAACAAGATCGCTGGCATCAGCGATGAGGCCGTCAAAGCAAGGACCGGCAGAACGTGGGCCGAGTGGATCAGGGTTCTCGACAAGGCCAAAGCCTACGAGATGCCTCACAAGGACATTGCCATCTACCTGAGCGAGAAGCACCAGGTTCCCGACTGGTGGACCCAGATGGTCACGGTTGGCTACGAGCAGGCGCGCGGACTGCGCGAGAAGCACGAGCGGCCTGAAGGCTATCAGGTCAGCGCGAGCAAGACGCTGGACGTCCCGGTCGGGACACTATACGCGGCCTGGGCGGACGAGGCCATGCGCGCCCGCTGGCTGAAGCGCAAGTCGCTCGCCATTCGCGGCGCGACGCCACCGAAGACGATCCATATCACGTGGACGGGCAAGAGCAGCGTCGAAGCCCGCTTCTACGCCAGGGGCCAGGCCAGGAGCCAGGTGACCGTGCAGCACAGCAAGCTGGTGAGTGCGGAGGACGGTGAGAAGAGCAAGGCATATTGGGCGCAGGCGCTGGACAGGCTCAAGCGTGTGCTGGAGGGGTAGACTCAGTAGATCACGGGTTTGATTCGTAGTAGCGACTTTAGTCGCTGGCTGGCTTGGACGACTGAAGTCGTCACTACGAAATCGTGATCTGCTGAGACTCCACTGCTGTTGAGCGGTTATACCACCCCGACTACCGGATACGCCATCGATCAACGCAGAGAAACATGACCGGCTTTAGTGATTCTCTACGCGGTTACGCCTACGACATCCACAAGCGAGACAACTTCACGTGCCGGTATTGTGGCGCCGACGGCACGAAATCTTTTGATACCTGGCTCACCTTGACGGTCGATCACCTGCTGCCCAAAGGCGATCCCAATCGAGACAATCCGGATTACATGGTGACAGCCTGCGGTTTCTGTAACACGGCCGATAATCGCTATTTCGATTTGGTTGAACAACGCGGTCTGAAGCTGGATGGCCTGACACCTGACGAACTCGTGGCACAGCGCTTGCCCTACGTGCAGCGCACACGACAGAGTTATCGGAGCTTCTGGGAAACAAATGTCAGGAAGTAATCGCAAAGCATTCCGGTCGACCAAGCGCCAGAAACGGGCGGCTAGATATTTCCGGTCTTTGTCAGAGACACCATGTCTCCCCAATCAAAGAGCAGCAGGAACAATGAGCACCGGGAAAAGCACTGATAACCAGCCACCCCCCGATGAGATGGACAAGTTCATCCGTGCTTATCTGCGCGGAGCAGAACTGCGCGGCGCTTTCCTGAGCGGAGCCGATCTCTTCGACGCAGACCTGGCCGGCGCAGATTTGAGAGGCGCAGACCTGGGCGGTGCTTTGCTCAGCGATGCCAACCTGTGCCGGGCCGATTTGAGTGGGGCTAACCTCGTCGGGGCAGACCTGAGCGAAGCGAACCTGTGTGGGGCGGATTTGCGTGACGCGGATCTGAATGGGGCAGACCTGAACGGCGCCCGTTACGATCGTCGCACGGTTTGGCCGGAAGACTTCGACCCTCAGTCAGCCGGCGCAGTCGAGGTCGCAGATGCGCCATAGGATAAACATTCAAGCCACCACCTCAATTACCTATCTGGCGTGGGGGCATATAGAAGTCACCGTTGACGGCCATGCCCACAAGTTCAAGGACTGCAAAGTCTGGCCCGGCGGCGCGAAAGCGTGGGATTGGACGATGACGGGCACACGACATCGGCCGGGTATCCAACCCGCCGACATCGAAGAAATCATAGACCAGGGTGTCGAAGTGATGATTTTGTCGCGGGGTATGCAGCTCATGCTCCACACCTGCCCGGAGACGGAGCAACTGCTTCGCTCCCGAGGAATCGAGTATCATATCGAAGAAACCGGGCGAGCGGTAGAGTTGTTCAACGACTTGATGAAACGAGGCCAGAAGGTCGGCGGCGTGTTCCATTCAACCTGTTAAATCGACCGGGAGGCGTTCTTTGCGGAAGCGAGTAGAGTCTTACGCCCGGCAGCCTGGCTTATCGTCTACGACAATTATTTCTCCGCCCAGATGCAAGAAAACC
>DASSFZ010000454.1:0-2554 GCA_035693785.1 Anaerolineae bacterium
AGTATACGCCGCCGATTTTGTGGCAGAAGTCACAGTGAAGGGTGGCGGTCATGTCACCGCGCACGGCATTCATGTCGGTATTGAATGGCGCATTGGCCGCCGCCCCCGGCGCATGGCAAGTGGCACAATTGCCGGCCACGCCGGGAAAGTCAAGCTGGAAGCCGGGCGAGACGATGGCCGTGCCGGTAAGGTCCGTGCCGTTGTAGAGCGAAAAGAACCGCGGGTTAGACACGGCTGTGCCATGCGCATTTGCCTGCCACTGCGGCAAAATAGGCGTGTGGCAGTTGCCGCATTGAAGCGTCACGCTGGGATTGGCCGTTGGCTCCAGCCACACATAATCAGGGTTGTCCTGAGTGTGATAGGGGCGCAGTGTCAGCGTGATGCCGGACACAGGCGGCGTGATCACCTGACTGGCAATGTAGTATCCCCCGGAGGCCCATGCGGCTATTTCAACACCCAACCCAGGTGTAAGGCCCGTCAGCAAGAAGCGCCCATCGGCAGAGGTGTAAGTCAGGTTGTCGGTGGCCCGCACGCGGACATGCGCGCCGTCCAACAGTTGACCGGCCTGATTCACGACGACGCCACTCACCATACTCGAAGAGTCGGCAGATATATCGACGATGGTCAGTCCTGCGCCCATCAGCAGCAGCGCGATGAGCATGGTGAGCGTCACGCGCTGCCATCTCTGGTTACCCACCACTCTGCACCTCCTGTGTCGCGCCGAGTGGGCCGGCCGGCGCGATTATTTCAACATCAGCGGCAGATACACCTGCCGGGGTGCGCTGCCGATGAAGACTTCTTCACCGATCAAAGTGACGGTGTTCGCGCGCACATCGCCACCCACCGCCGTCAAGTTGATCTCGACTTCATCCGCCAATCCTTCCCACAGTCCCTCGTGGGCCGTGAGGCTGACGAACGGGAAGGTCGCATTCAAGGCGACAGCATCATACGTGATCGTGAAGGCGCCGTTGGCGTTCGGCGTGACGCTGCCTTGTGCCATCACCACGCCCTTGTCGTGGATGGTGTAGCGCACGGCCGTCGTCCCGGTCGGCGCGATGCCGCGAAGGCGAATCGGCTCGATGTGACCAGTCGGCCACCGGATCACACCGGGCTGTGGCGCATACACGAACAATTCAGATGAGCCAGGCGGCACCACGTAGAACTCATAGCGCCCGTTCGTGCCCAGCACCGTGCCGGTGTTATGGCTGAGGGGTGTTACGCCATTGCCCACGTAAGGCCGATCGTGTGCCACGAAGACGTCGACCGTCCATCGTCCTGCTTCGTTCGCTGCGAAGTCGAACGACGGATCGTAGAGCCAGCCGATCTTATTGGCGTGCCACGTGCGCGAGCGTGTGACGCCACTCGGCGCCGTAATCGTCACGCTCACGCGGCTGTCGAGCGGCGGCCCGACGTGACCGGAGAACGCGACGACATCGCCGACTTCCAGCACATCGCCGGGGCGAATGCTCTTGGGCAGGAACAGCATATCGATGTCCTTGCCTTGCAGCGTCATGATCGGTCCGCCGTTGAGGCTTGCGCCGGTTGCATCTTGGAAGGGCGGTGTCACACGCGCACAGCCATAGGCATCGCAGCCGTGCGGCAGCAGCACCCACAGCGAGCTATAAATCGCGTACTCGTTGATCGGATTGGTCGTGGTGATGGTGCGAAACACCGCGCCGCCGAATTCCCACTTGAGATCGCCAGGCAGATCCCCTTCGGCGCTTTCGCCGATCTGATAGCCATACGTGTCGCCGAAGCGCCAGTAGGCGGTGCCCATGTTGTCTTCTGACAGAATCTCGCGCACACGCACATCAGCCCGCTCCGACGAGCCATACCAGTAGGCCAGTTGATCGATATCTTCCGGTTCTACCGCCGGATCGATCCCGCTGGCTGTGGACATGAACAGCGGCGCTTCGCCGATCGCGATGCGTTTGTCGAGGCCGGTCAACGTCTGATCGAGCGGCGGCAAGCGAAAACGGTTGCGCGAACGTGGATAGTTGGCGCGCAGAAGGTTGTAAATGATCTGGCCGGGCGTCTTGTCCTTGACGGTGACGACGGACTGGATCGAGTCACCGGGCTGGCGATCTTCGTTGCCCCAGTGAATGTCGCCGCTGAAGTATGGATAGTAGTTCTCGAGGCCGACTTTGCTGGAGGGCAAATTGAACACCTCGAACCAGGCGGGCATATCGTCAATCGTGTCGCTCTTGTAGTCCATGCCGCGCCGGCCGTGCGCCTCGATCATGGCGCTTGGCCCCTCGACGACGTTGCCCCAGGTCATCGCGCCGACCCATAGCGTGCCGTCCGGATCGACGTACTCGGCCAGGATGTCGACCCGAAACTCGCCGGGCGCCGTTAAGGTGATGGCTGTGCCCATCGGCGGTTGAAAATACCCAAAGCGATTCGCCTGGCCGGTGACCGTCACGACGCGCGCCTGCGCCGGATCGGAATACGGCAAATGGGTCAACTTCACCGTGACATTCGCCGGGAGCGGCGGAAAGACGTGCAGGCCGGGCGCGAACGCGTCACCTTGTTGATACGGCGTCGTCGGCAGTTG
>DASSFZ010000455.1:0-5255 GCA_035693785.1 Anaerolineae bacterium
CTGAAACAGAATCTATGACGAATATCTACTATGAGTCAGAGCGGCCTTTCTGAAACTCGATCCGGCCCGCCGAAAGCCGCGTTCGTGGCGCTGGGCTTGGTCGTCGTCTTTGTCGGCTTCATCGCCTGGGGCCTGTCCGACACCAACCGGACGCAGCCGATGAGTGGCCTGGCCCCGGACTTCACGCTGACCTTCTTCGAGGGATACGATGGCGGACTTGGGCAGCCGTCCGTCTCGCTGTCCGATCTGCGCGGCAATGTGGTGCTGATCAACTTCTGGGCATCGTGGTGCGTCCCGTGTGAAGAAGAGGCGCCCGACCTGGAGGCGGCGTGGCGCGAGTACAAAGACCGCGGCGTCGTCTTCCTCGGCGTCGACTGGACCGACAACGAAGCCGACGCGCTGGACTATCTCAAGCGCCTCGACATCACTTACGCGAACGGGCCGGACCTCGGCTCGAAGATTTCGCAGCCGCTGTACCGCATTCAAGGCGTGCCGGAGACGTTTATCATCGATCAGGACGGCAACGTGGTCTTCTTCAAGCCCAGCCCGGTCACGCGCGAGGAGCTGGCTGCCGAATTCGATAAACTACTGGCGGATCAATAATGGACATTCTCTCCATTCTCATCGGCGCGGCGCTGGCGGCCCTGCTGGTCATGTTCGTCAGCCGGCCGCTTTGGAAGGCGCGCCGCGCCGCGCAGGCTGAATCGCAACTGGATACGCTGCAGGCGCAGTACGAATCGCTGTTGACGCAGATCCGCGAGCAGGACTTCGATCACGCGACCGGCAAAGTCACCGACGAGGATCACGCCTCGCTGCGCGAGTCGCTCGTCGGCGAGGCAGCCGGCGCGCTGCGACAGATCGACGCGCTGTTTGAAGCGATGCCCGGCGCGAGGGTCGAGACTCGGGAAGATGAGATCGAGCGCGCTGTCGCGGCGCGCCGCCAGGGCAAATTGGCAGCCACAGCCTCGACCGGGGCTGACCTCGAAGCCGCGATCGAGGCGCGGCGCAAGCGCAAGCCTGCGCCGGCGACAACCGTCGACGAGGAAATCGAGGCGGCGGTCGCCGCGCGCCGCCAGGCGCTCAGTTGCCCCGCCTGCGGCAAGCCCATCCAGGCCGGCGACGCGTTCTGCCCCAAGTGCGGTGCGCCGCTCGGCACCCAGGTCGCCCGATGAGACTCCTTCACCCCGCAGCGCCTCGCCAAGCCCGGCCTTTCTTAACCACGAAGACACGAAGGCACGAAGGCAACTTGGTGTCTTTGTGCCTTCGTGGTAAGACACTGCCGATGATAGCGATGTGTCTGATGTTGGCAGTCATTGTGTCTGGCTGCGCCCTGTCAGCGCCGCCGCCGCCGCGCGGGAGCGCGCCGATCCTCACACCGCTGCCACCGCCCGAGGCCGCGTTTGAGCTGCCGGCGCGCAGGCCTTCTGTCGCCCAGGGCGCGGCGATCTACGCCGAGAAGTGCGCCGCGTGTCACGGCCCGGGTGGCAAAGGAGACGGCGAGCGCGCGTCGCAAATCCAGTCCACCTTCGGAGTCGCGCCAGCGGATCTGACATCCGAGCAGATCGTCCGCACGTCGACGGTAGCGGAGTGGTTTGCCCTTATCACGGCCGGCCGGCTCGACGAAAACGGCCAGCCGCGTGGGATGCCGGGCTTCAGCGGATCGCTGTCGGCGGACGATCGATGGGACGTGATCGCCTACGTGTGGTCGCTGGGATCACCCGATTCGACGCTGGCCGAAGGCGAGGCGATCTACGCCGAGCGCTGCGTGCAATGCCACGGCGAAACCGGCAGAGGGGACGGCCCGCAGGCCGACGGGACCGTGCCCGATCTGTCCGATCTTGCCGTGTATCGCGACACGGCCTTCGGCGCATGGGACAACGCCCTGCAAAGCACGCACGTGCCATCGTTCAGCGGAAAGCTGAACGGCCTGGAGCGCAGCGCAGTGATCGACTACGTTCGCAGCTTCACGTATGACAGCGCGCCCACCGTCGCCGAGCCGGAACCGGCCGCGACGCCTGCGCTCGATACCGCCCCCGCCGGCCCCGACGAACCGGGCCTGACTGTCAACGGAACGATCGCCAACGGCACCGGCGGCGTCGACACGCCGGCCAACCTTGAAGTGACGTTGTTCCATTTCCCCGGCGGCACAGGCGACACGGTCATCACTCGCACCGTCACCACGGACGAGGCGGGCGCGTTCACGGCGTCTTACGCGGACATCGCGCCCGGCGACATCGTCATGGCCAGCCTCACCTACGCCGACGTGACTTATCGCGACGGCCTTGAGTACGACGGGACGACGTCGACGGCCGATTTGCAGTTTCGGGTGTTCGAGCCGACTTCGGAAACGGGCGCCATCCGGCTCGAGACGCTGCACGTGATCGCCATGCCCGGAAGCGATGCAATCGACGTCAACGAGATTTACGTGATCTCCAATCTCGGCGACCGCGTGCTGGTGAACACGACCGGTGAGCCGGCGCTCCGCTTCGATCTGCCGGACGAGGCGAGCGCCGTGCAGTTACTGGACGGCGCGGTGCAGGGCGCGTTCGCCGCATCGCCGGACGGGTTCGATTACTACGAGGCGGTCTCGCCCGGCGAAGACACCGCCCGGCTGGTCATCGCCTACCAGTTACCTCTCGGCGCGGCCGATGCGGTCTTCGATCGGACGCTGAGCTACCCGGCACAGTCGGTGAACGTATTGGTCGCCTCGCAAGACTGGCAAGGCTCGAGCAGCCAGTTGCTCGATCGAGGCCCCCAGGTCATCCAGGGCCAGACCTATCAGCAATTTTCCGGCGGGCCGATTGCCGCAGGGCAGACGCTGGCCTTGCGTCTGACGCCGCCGCGCCCCGCTTTCGATCCGAAGCTGGCAGCCGGTATTGCGATTCTGCTCGTCGGCGTGGCCGTCGTAGGCTACGGTGTGTGGCGCACGCGGGCACAACAGGAACAGCCGAGCCGGGGCGCTCGCCCGGCGCCCAAAGCCAGGCCTGCCGGCCAGGATGCGCTGATCGACCAGATCGCCGCGCTCGACGATGCCTTCGAGGCCGGCGAGATCCGGGAATCCGAGTATCGCAAGCAGCGCGAAGCACTGAAGGCAAGAGCCTTGCGCCTGATGCGAGAAGAGTAGAGCCAGTCGACGAGTCAGCGAGTCAGCGGAACGGGTGGCCCGAACGCTGACTCGCTGATTCGCGGATTCACGAGACACCCATGATTCAAGTCTCCGGACTCGTCAAGCAATTCGGCCCGTTCGTCGCGCTGCGCGAGGTGGATTTCCGGGTCGAGCCGGGCGAGTTCGTCTCCTTGATGGGACCGAACGGCGCGGGCAAGACGACGCTGCTGCGCATCCTGTCGACGCTGTCACGGCCGACGCGCGGAACGGTGACCATTGCCGGACACACGCTGCCCAAGGGCGCAGACAAAGCGCGCCGGCATATCGGGTTCCTGTCCCACCAGCCCCTGCTGTACGGCGAGCTGAGCGCCGAAGAGAACCTGCGCTTCTTCGCCCACCTGTACGACCTGCCGCAGAACGGCGGGCGCATCAACGCGCTGCTCGAACAGGTCGGCCTGGACGACCGGCGGCGCGATCGAGCGCGCACGTTCTCGCGCGGCATGCAGCAGCGTCTGGCCATCGCCCGCGTGCTGCTGCACGATCCGGGCGTCGTTCTGCTCGACGAGCCGTTCACCGGGTTGGACCCTGACGCGGCGGACCGGCTGGCCGGGACGCTGCGCGATTTGCACGACGGAAGACGAACCGTCGTGATGACCACGCACGACCTCGATCGCGGCCTGGCGCTGTGCGACCGGGCGCTGCTCATCGCGCGCGGGCGGCTGGTCTACGTCGCGCGCCGCGACGAGATCGCGGCGTCGAATTTCCGGGAGACGTATAGCAGGGTCACGCGCGGTGCAGCGGCATGATGCGCGAAACGTAAAACGTGAAGCGTAAAACGTGATGCGTGATGGCGTGATGACGTGAGTCGGGATGACAGACTACTTTCGCAAAGCATGGGCCATCGTCGCCAAGGACCTGACGACGGAGGTCCGCAGCAAGGACATGCTCAGCTCGATGGGCGCGTTCGCTGCCCTGGTGATCTTCGTGTTCGCGTTCGCGTTCGACCTGCGCGTGGCGCGCGCCGCCGCGATCGTCGCGCCCGGGGTGCTGTGGGTAGTGATCGTGTTTGCGGGGATGCTCGGGCTGAACCGATCCCTGGCCGCCGAGTTCGACCGGGGCAGCTTCGATGGCCTGCGTCTGGCGCCGATCGACCGCAGCGCGATCTTCGTCGGCAAGGCGTTGGGGAACTTCGTCTTCATGTCGGCGGTCGAGGCTATCGTCCTGCCCATGCTCGCCGCCGCGCTGAACCTGCCGTTCCTCAAGCCCATGATCCTGGTGGCAATGCTGCTCGGCACGATCGGATTCGCGGGAGTCGGCACGCTGCTGGCGACGATGGCGGCCAACACCCGGCTGCGCGACGTGCTGCTGCCGATCCTGATGCTGCCCGTCGCCCTGCCGGCCATCCTGGCGGCCGTGAGAGTGACGGCCGGCGCGCTCGACGACGCGCCGTTCGAGCTGTGGGGCAATTGGCTGGGGCTGCTGGTCGCGTACGACCTGGCGTTAGGCGGGTTGGCGGTGTTGACGTTCGAGTACATCCTGGAAGATTAGCGGATGTGAAGCGCGGGGGTATGAGGGTATAATTATTCTTACTGCAAGGAGGAGGACATGGTCAAACGTGACACGCTGAGCGCGCTGTTGATCGGGATCGCCGCGCTGCTCCTGGCCGCGGCGGCCTATTTCGCGTTCACCGTCCCGACGGCGCAGCGCGAAACCGGCGGCCACGTTCAGCGCATCTTCTACTTCCACGTCGGCATTGCCTGGGTGGCCGGGCTGGCGCTGCTCGTGTCGTTCGTAGCGAGCATCCTGTACCTGGGGCGCGGCGAGCAGCGCAAGCACGACATCGTCGCGCTCGCATCGGTCGAGATCGGCGTCGTCTTCGGCATCATGGTGGTTCTCTCCGGCATGCTGTGGGCGCGGCCGGTGTGGAACACGTGGTGGACGTGGGATCCGCGCCTGACGACGACGGCCGTCTCGCTGTTCATTTACGTGGCCTACCTGATGCTGCGCGGCGCGATCGACGATCCGCAGCGGCGCGCTCGCTTCGCTGCGGTGTACGCCATTATCGCCTTCGCCAGCGTGACGATCACGTACTTCGCGACGACGTGGTGGAACACGATCCACCCGAATCTGGCCGAGGGCTGGGCGTTCG
>DASSFZ010000456.1:0-6590 GCA_035693785.1 Anaerolineae bacterium
ACAGGAGTACTTTATCCTGCACTTCGGCCCGGACGTGAACCTGGGCAATATCCAGCCGCGCGACGTGCTCGGCGTCGAAGCCCTTCGCGCCGGCCTGCGCTTCGAGACTTTGCAGCCTCTCGTCGAGCAAATGGAGCGCGAAGGAGCCGCAGACATCCCGACACTTGCCGAGCGCATCTCGCGGATGGCGCGCCGCCGCTTGCCGGAAGCATGAGACTCGCCTATCGCTGATGGCTTATCGCGTATCGCCGATGACATGTGCCCGTCAGAGGTGGGCAATACGCGATATGCAATAAGCGATACGCCCCACACATGGAGCACAGGCTATGGGATTATTCCGCTTTGACACTCCCCAGAAAGTGATGAAGATCGGCCACATCGAGTGCGGCGGCCAGCCGGGCGAGCGGCCGCCGGTGCTGTTCGCCAATATGTTCCAGACCGGCCACAAGATCGTCGAGAGCCGCAAGCCGCCCCGCTGGGATAAGGCCAGGGCGCTCGACGAGATCAAGCTCGTCGAGGAGATGTCGAACGAGACGGGCATCCCTGCCGTCATCGGCCTCGTCGCGCCGACGGAGGACGAGATCAAAGCCTACTGCGAGTGGTTCCTCTCGGTCAACGACACGATGGTCTTCCAGATCGACACGTGGACCGAAGAAGCCCGCCGCGCCGGGGCGCGCTTCGTGAAAGCGGCCGGCGTGCAGCACCGCTTCAACTACAACAGCATTACCGCCTGGGACCCTGACATTCCCGATCAGATCGCCGAGCTGAAGGAGTGCGGCATCAAGTCGGTGATTCTCCAGCCCTTCGACAGCGAGGATAAGCGCGCCAGCGGCCGCTTGAAGTCTCTGCGAAGGATGCTGAACGAGATCGCGGGCGGCGAGTTCATGTCCGTGCTGGTGGATACGACGACGATGAATCTGCCGACGCAGGGGTTCTGTTACCTGGCGAATCGCATGGTCAAAGAGGAGTTCGGTCTGCCGGTCGGCAACGCGCCCGCCAACGGCTCCTACATGTGGAAGGCGATTGTCGAGAGATGGGGCCGCCCCGCATTTCAAGGCATGGACGCCGCCATGCACGGCATCGCCGCAGTGATGTGGAACGACTGGATGGCCTATGGCCCGATCACCGGCACGCGCCGGGTGTTCGCCGCCGTCGCCGCCGCCGTGGCGATGGTGACGGTGATGGCGTGGGACGAGGGCCTCGAACTGCCCGAAGCGCCCAATCACCCACTCAACAAGCATTTCCCGAAAGAAGTCGAGTTCATGAAGGGCCTGCGCGCCGCGAAGAGCGACCGACTCATGGAGAGGCAGCAGGCGCTTGGCGAGAAGCGCCGCACATCGCGCGAGCAGGAGCAAGCCGCAGATGAGGCCAGCGATGGTCGGGCCACAGATCTCATGCCCGAGAGCGCGGCAGCCATCGAGCCCGACAAACCTTAACCACGAAGGCGCTAAGCGCCTATCCGAAAGCGACCGGAGTGCGGACTGCCAGGCTCCGGCCGCCGTCCCCGGCGGCGTTGGTTGCGCCGAGGATAGCGGGGGAAAGATGCCTCGTCGTTCCTCCTCGGCATGACACATCTGGCGCGGATCTAGTGGTACGTCCGTATGTGCCAGACCGTATGGCGTGCCTTGCTACGGAGGACTCGCGATGATGCCTGAGTAGCTGCGGCACGGTGAACAATTACTGGCTGGCGTCGAGGTCAGAGAGGCAGTGTGAGCTTCTTGCAGAATTCGCCGCACCTGCTAGAGCGAGCGTACGCGGGCACGCACCGGCTGCTGCGCCCCTTTCGCCGCTGGCTGAAGCCGGGCGGGCGGGTCGAGCGTCTGTTTGTCGGAGTTGAGATCGTCACGAAAAGGCCGCTCTTCGACTGCCAGATGTGTGGCCATTGTGTCCTGCACAGCACCGGCATGACCTGCCCGATGACCTGCCCCAAGAATCTTCGCAACGGCCCCTGCGGCGGTGTGCGGCCCGACGGGCGTTGCGAGATCATCCCTGACATGATGTGCGTCTGGGTGCAGGCATGGGAGCGCTCGCAGCGCATGCCGGGTTACGGAAGCGACATTCTCAAGGTGCTGCCGCCCCTCAATCGCCAACTGTCGGGCACGTCCGCATGGATCAACGACCTGGCGGGAATCGCGCAGAAGCTTCCGGCGGGCTGGAGCGAATGAGGTCCGGCTCGCGGCTGGAGCGCGTGCTGCGCTCGGGCCGTTTCGCCGTCACCGCCGAGCTGAACCCGCCGGACAGTGCTGACCCGCAGTCGGTCTACCGCCGGGCACTGGTCTTGGCCGAGGTATGCGACGCGATCAACGCGACCGACGCCTCCGGCGCGAACGTCCACATGTCGAGTGTGGGCATGTGCGCTGTGCTCACCCACGCCGGCTACGAGCCAGTGATGCAAGTGTCTTGCCGGGACCGCAACCGCATCGCCATCCAAGGCGACCTGTTGGGCGCGGCGGCGATGGGCGTGCGCAACGTGTTGTGCCTCACCGGCGATGGCGTTCAGGTCGGCGATCAGCCCGAGGCCAAGCCTGTCTTTGACCTCGATTCGATCTCCCTGCTGCGCACCGCGTGTATCCTGCGCGACAAGGGGCAGTTCCTCAGCGGGCGAAAACTGGAATCGCCCCCCAGGCTGTTCCTGGGCGCGGCGGAAAACCCATTTGCCCCGCCGTACGATTTTCGCCCTTTGCGGCTGGGCAAAAAGATCGAGGCGGGCGCGGATTTCATCCAGACGCAGTACTGCTTCGACGTGCCGCGCCTGCGCGAGTTCATGGCTCGCGTCAGAGACCTGGGCCTGCACGAGCGCGCCTTTATTCTGATCGGCGTCGGGCCGCTGCGCTCGGCCAAGGCCGCCGAGTGGATGCAGGCGCATGTCCCCGGCGTCGTGATTCCGGACGAGATCATCCGTCGATTGAAGGGCGCACCGGCAGGCCGGCAGTGGCAGGAAGGCAAGCGCGTATGCATCGAGATCATCCAGCAAGTGCGTGAGATCGAGGGCGTCAGCGGCGTGCACGTCATGGCCTACCGCCAGGAAGAGCTTGTCGCGGAGATCATCCGGGAGGCGGGCCTGCTGCGCCGGCGCCACCTGCGGGAGAAGGAACCGAGGGGCGGCATGTAGGCTTAGCCGAATAGATTGACCACCCGACGAAGTCATGCGAGAATTAGACGCAACCCGACATGACTGCCACCGGAAACGCCGAGACCGAATCCCGCCTGACTGAGCCGCCCGCGCCTGAGTTGATCGCTTCGGCGTACACACGCGAGGTCGGCGATGCGGCCATTCTCTACGAAGGCATGAGCCTGGCCGACATGGCGCACGTCGTCGCGCTGATCGAAAGCGACATCATCCCGCGCCAGGCCGGGGGCGAGTTGCTCTCCGCGCTGCTTGATATTCACCCATCCCCGCCGCTCGACTTCGCGCTCGACCCGGCTCGGGGCGACCTGTATTCCAACCGCGAAGTCTATCTCCGAATGCTCACCTCGGCCGCCGGTTGGCTCTCGGCGGGACGCGCCCGCCGGGAGGCCACGACGATCGGCTACCGCATCGCCCTTCGCCGGCGACTTCTCGCGTGGGCTGCTGCGCTCGAAGATGGCGCCGTCGCCGCGCTCGACCAGGCTGAAGCGCACCGCGCCACACTGTTCCCCGACTACACCTACCTGCAGCCGGCCCAGCCCACGACCTTCGGGCATTACCTGCTCACCTTTGTTTATCCCATGCTGCGCGACCTCGACCGGACACGCGCCGCCTTCGCTCGTGCCAACGTCAGTCCCGCCGGGTCGGGCAGCGTCAACGGCAGCCGGCTCCCACTCGACCGCGCGCGCCTGGCCAACCTTCTCGGCTTTGATGCCGTCATCCCCCACACTCGTGATGCGATGTGGCAGGCCGACGGCCCGATTGAGATCGCCGCGCTCGTCGCTGCCGCGCTCGTCAACCTCGATCGCCTGGCCGAGGATTTGCAAATCTTCTCCACGGCTGAGTTCAGCCTCGTCCAGCTGGCCGACCGCCACACCCGTACGAGCGTAATCATGCCGCAGAAGAAGAATCCGTACTCGCTGGCCTACGTGCGGGGCGTCTGCGGCGAAACGATCGGCGCGCTCGCGGCGATGGCCGCCGTCGGCAAGACGCCCTCGGGCCAGATCGACAACCGCATATTCGCCTACGGCGACGTTCCGCGCACGCTCGACAGCGCGATCGGGGCCGCACACCTGACGGCTGGCGTTTTGCGTGGCCTGCGCGTGAATGCCGAACATGCCGCCCGGCGCGTTGCGCAGGACTTCATCGGCGCGACCGACCTGGCCGAAGTGATCATGCTGAAAACCGGCCTCGACTACAAGACCGCGCACGATGTCGTCGGCCGCGCCGTCCGCGCCACAATGGAATCAGGCGCGGCGACGCTCACCGCCGACTCGCTCAATGCCGCCGCCGGACACGACCTCGGCCTCACGCCGGAAGAGATCGCCGGCGCGCTCGACCCGGCGCGCATCGTCGCCGCGCGCACAGGCCTCGGCGGCGCGGCCGAGTCTTCGGTGACACACATGATCGCCGAATGCCGCCAGTCGCTCGCCGATCACCGGCAGTGGCGCGAAGAGACACAGGCACGGCTGGCCGAGGCCGAGTCGCTCTTGCTCATGACGGCCGCCGCGCTGAAAACGGCCTACACGCGTCAATCCGATGAGCCTGTCCCGGAAGAACCCAAACCCGGACCCCAATCGCTCGAAGACCTGTTCGACGATCTGCCGCAGCCACCCAACCGCCGCCGCTGGCGTCCTCCTCCTGATACGAGTAATTGGTAATTAGGCCCTTTGCTCTTTGACCCTCTGTGTTTTGGAGTTTGGAATTTGGAGTTTGGAGTTTAGAACCATGCCCGCTCATCTTTTGGACTCTCTCATCTACCGCAACTCGTGGGGCACCGAAGAGACCCGCGCCATCTTCGACGACGAGCCGCGCACCCGCGCCTGGCTCGACATCCTGGCCGCGCTCGCCGAGGCGCAGGCCGAAGTCGGCCTCATCCCCGCCGACGCTGCGCGTGAGGTCGCCCACGCATGCCGGACGCTTCCACTAGATGCTGAGTTCTTCGAGGAAGTTCGCAAGGGGTTCGAGGAGACGAATCACTCCACGCTGGGCCTCATCAAGGCCGTGCAGCGCCGCTGCCCCGGCGATACCGGTGAATGGGTGTACTACGGCGCGACGGTGCAGGACATCACCGACACGTGGACGATGATGGCGCTCAATCGCGTATGGCAGATTGCTTATCGCGAATTGCGCGTGATTGAAGACAACTTGCTCCGGCTCGCCGAGGCGCATCGAGACACGGTGATGGCCGGCCGCACGCACGGCCAGCCGGGCCTGCCGATCACGTTCGGGTTCAAGGCGGCGGTGTGGGCCGGTGAAGTCGGGCGGCATCTTCAACGCATGAAGGAGATCAAACCGAGATTGGAAGTGGGCCAGTTGGCGGGTGGCGTGGGGAGCCTGTCGTCACTCGGCCCGAGGGGGTTCGATCTGCAGGAGAGGTTCTTCGCACGGCTCGGCCTCCGTCCCCCCGATATCACCTGGACGACTGCGCGCGACGTGCTGGTCGAGTGGTTCCAGTTACTCACGCTCATCTCCGGCACGGCGGACAAGATCGGCCACGAAGTCTATAACCTTCAGCGGCCGGAGATCGGAGAAGTGAGCGAGGGATTCGTGTCAGGCACGGTCGGCAGCATCACCATGCCACACAAGCGCAACCCGGAGATCGCCGAGCATCTCGGGACGCTGGCGCGCGTCATCCGCCACAACGCGGCGCTCATCGCCGAAAGCCATGTGCACGATCATGAGCGCGACGGCCGCGCGTGGAAAGCAGAGTGGGCCGTGCTGGCTGAGACGTGCATGGCCGCCGCCAAGCTTGTTGCGCTGACGAACACGATGACCGCCAACCTGGTCGTCCATCCCGGCAGGATGCTCGCCAACCTTGAAGCCAGTAAGGGCCACGTTCTGTCGGAGAGGGTGATGCTCACACTGGCCGAGAAAGTCGGCAAGCAGACGGCGCACACGCTCGTGTACGAGACGGCGATGAAGGCCCACGAGTCGGGCCGCGCGTTGAAGGAAGCGATATTGGACAGCGCCGAAATCCGAAAGCATCTCTCGGCCGAGCGGATCGAATCGCTATTCGACTATCGGGGGCACATCGGCCTGTGTCGCGAGATGGTGGATCGGGTGGTGAAGGAGGCGAGAGAAGAGCGGGAGAGTGGAAACGGCTGAAACACTGAAGGTGATCGTTGAGATACGATTTAGTGGGATCAGCGCAATCAGCAGTCGAGCGATTCAAAGGAGATAAACAATGAGCACAACCGCCTCATGGAAAATTTCCGGCCTCTATTTTGAAGCGTGCAACTGCGAATTAGTTTGCCCGTGTTACTCGGCCCAACCGCCGACGTTTGGCTTTTGCGAAGGCAATTGCGCCTGGCACGTCAAGCAGGGCCGATACGGTGATGTGCCGCTCGACGGCTTGAACGTGATCATGGTGCAACGCTGTGATGGCTTCATGCGCGAGACCAAATGGCAGTGCTGGTTCTATATTGACGACCGCGCCACGAGCGAGCAGTTCGACGCCCTG
>DASSFZ010000457.1:0-7681 GCA_035693785.1 Anaerolineae bacterium
CATTACGGCAGATGAGAAACTGGTACGGGCCTTGGCGGGCAAACCTTTTCGTGTGCATTCGTTGGTGGCATTCAGCATACCGCCTTTACCATAGGATCAGGCCGCCCAATGAGACAACTGTAGTTAGGCGCACCCGCGATAATCAGAACAGCGTGACGGGCATGAATGGGAAGGTATTCCTCAATCATCATCGTCGCGCCGCGATACCCACGCGAAGACCTGGTCTCTATCGGCAGTATGATCATCGACAAGAGCCATCGACGACGGGGCTTGGGCCGCCAGGCCATTGCAGAAGTTGAGGAGTGGGCGCAGGCGAAATATCCCGGACTCACGCTCCCCTTCTATGTACGGACAGCGGCGGGTCAATGACCCTGCCCCGGTCAGCCGATTTCCCACTCCGCCTGCCCCCTGCAAGGGGGCTCGGTCGGGGATCCTTCGACTTCGCTCAGGACGGGCTTCGCAGGGCAGGGTCCTTCTGGATCGCTGAATTTGGAAGCATGCCTTACTTGTACAGGCTGGCGATGAAGCCGCTGTCCTCTAGCTCCTTCACAATGCTCAGGTCGGCGACGTCCTCCGGCTTGAAGTTGGCTGCGTTTGGATCTTCTTCCGCGGCAGCCGTCAGCAGGGTCTGAATGCCGTCCAGCGTGGGGTAGGGCGCCTGGGGCAGGAAGTTCACGACCAGCACGTCGTAGGCTTCGTTCAGCGACGCCTCACTCTCCTCGGGATCGAGCAGCAGGTAGTCGGCGATGACCGCTATCGTGCCCTCTTTATCTTGCTTCATCATGGCGATGGCTTCGGCGATGGCCTTCATGAAGTTGACGACGACCTCGCGGTTTGACTCGATGTAGGCCCGGCTGGTGGCGATGCCCGTGTGCTGGAAGGGAATGCCCAGCGTAGACAGGTCCGCCAGTTCCTTGAAGCCCTTCGCCTTGGCCTCGCTCGATTCGGGCACGTTGATGACCGTCCCCGCGATCGCGCCCGCTTCCAACGCCGCGATGCGCTCAGGCTCCGAGCCGATGGTGACAATGGTCACGTCCGTATCGGGATCCAGGCCCAGGCTCTTCAGGGCCGCGCGCAAGGCGGCATCCGACGAGGAGCCAGGCCGGCTGATACCCAGGGTCTTGCCCCTGAGGTCGTCGACGCTGGCGATGTCGGGGCTCGCCATGAGCGAGTAGGTGTAGGTATTGAACAGGCCCCCGATCATCACCAGGCCCCCGCCGGCCACCACGGCGTTGGTCACCGCATTGCCGGCGATCTGGCAGAACTCCACGTTGCCGGCGATCATGGCCGTAGCCGCCTTGGAGCCGCTGGCGATGAAGGTCAGGTTCACGTCCAGACCGTATTTCTCGAACAAGTCGTTTTCATAGGCGTACCAGGCCACGGCCATCGTGCCGCTGGCCGCGCTGAAGCACGCGTCCACTTTGGTGAGCGGGACGGGCGTGATTTCCACGACCTGGGTGACGGGGACCGGCACCGCTTGGGTGACGACGACAGTTTCGACGACCGGCTGCGGCGCCACCGGCGGCGCCGCGCACGAGGCGACGATCAGACTCAGGATGATCAGGCTGGCCAGCCATCCCACCAAAAGACGGGGACTGTTCCGTAACATTCGTGGTTTCATTTGACTCCTCCTCCAAGTTGCTCAAGGTTGCCGCCCGCACGGCAGGCGGCGATGGTCCAGACGCGTAGCACGACACGGATTCTGGGCACGGATTACACGGATTGGCAAGTAGTGTGACCTCCTTTCGCAGGCGCCCCGCCGACGGGTGACGGGTGACGAATGACGAGGGCTCCTCGCCACGCGTCACTCGTCACGCTTCACGTTTCGGGGCATCTACCCTCGCTCTGGCCGCCACGATTCGAAGCGCGCTTCGAGCCACTTCAACACTTCGACGAGAACGTAGCCGGTCAGGGCCAGAATCAGAATGCCCACATAAACCTTGTCCGTCTGAAAGGTTGCCCCGGCCAGGCTCATCACGTAGCCCACGCCGGCGTTGGACGCCACCAGTTCGCCGACGACAACGCCCACCAACCCCCGGCCCATTCCCAACCGCATGCCGGTAATGATGAACGGCACGGAACCGGGCAGGGCCAGGGTCGTGAAGACCTGGCGGTCGCGGGCGCCAAAGGAACGGGCGCATTTCAGCAGCGACTCGTCGATCGTTTTCATCCCGGCCATGGTGCTGACCAGCATAGGGAAAAAAGCACCCAGGAAGACGACGGCGATCTTGGATTCGATGCCAATGCCCAGCCACAGGATCAAGATCGGCAACAACGCGATGCGCGGCATGGCGTATAGGGCCGAGATGAAGGGATCGAACATGACGTTCAGCCGCCGATACCAGCCCATCAGGATCCCCAGCGGGATGCCGATGACGACGGACAAGGCGAAGCCGACTCCGAACTCGTTGGCGCTGACGAGGATGTCGTTCCAAAAGCCATGCTCGAACAGCCAAACGGCTGCCTTGAGGATGCGGCTGGGCGAGCTGATGAGCAGGGGCCTGATCAGGCCGAGTCCGGCCACGAGTTCCCAGGCAGCAAAGAAGACGACGACGGTGGTCAGGGGCAAGATCGTGTTCTCGTGCTTTCGATAGAATGCCCGCAATCCTGTCGGGCGGCTCGCCGGCGCTTCCGCCTCGCCGGCGCTCGACCCTTCGACTTCGCTCAGGGCAGGTTCGACGCCGATCGTTTCGGTCACGTCTGCCATGATCGCACCTCCACTCTCTCTTCTTCATGAACCAGCATGCCGGTCTTGGCCGCCTCTTCCTGAATCAGGTTCCAGATATGTTCTTCCAGTTCGATGAACCCCGGCTGCCGCTTGACGCGCAGCGAGCGCGGGCGCGGCAGGTCCACCGGCACCACTTCCTTGACCCGGCCGGGCCGGGCGGACACCACAATGACCTGATCGCCGAGGTAGATGGCCTCGCTGATTTGATGGGTCACGTACACCGCCGTCTTGCGGGTCTCCCACCAGATGCGCTGGAGTTCGAACTGCATGTATTCGCGCGTCTGCGCGTCCAAAGCGGCCAGCGGCTCGTCCAGCAGCAACAGTTCGGGACCGGCCGTCAAGGCCCGAGCCAGATTGGCGCGCTGCTGCATCCCGCCGGACAACTCGCGGGGAAAGGATTCCTCAAAACCGTGCAAGCCGACCACGTCTATGAAGCGCTGCGCCGTGGCGCGGGCTTCCGCAGGGTCGCTGCCGCGCAATTCCAGGCCGTAAGTCACGTTGCGCATGACCGTCCGCCAGGGCATCAGGGCTGGAGATTGGAAGACCATCGCCCGCTCGTGGCCCGGGCCTCTGATCTCCTGGCCGTCCAGCAAGATGCGCCCCGATTTCACCGGCACCAGTCCGTCAATGGCGTTCAGGAGTGTGGTCTTGCCGCAACCACTAGGCCCGACGATCGTCACAAACTGGCCTCCCTGGACGGCAAAGGAGACCCCGCCGACGGCCATAATGCGCTGGCCGGTGCGCTTAATGAGGTATTCGATGTGGACGTTTTGAACCTCAAGCTTTGCCACTGGCAACCTCCCGCAGTAGATGGTTCCACTTCTCGCGCGTGGCGCGCTTGACTTCCGGGCTTGGCCCGATGGCAGGCGGAAACTCCTCCCGCCATTCCCAGGGCCGGCAGGCGTCGACGATCAGCCGCGAGTTGAAGCCTTTCTCGCCGGGTCGAATGGCAGGGTCGAGCGGGCCACTCCAGGCGCGCTTGATGATGTCAAGCGAGCGCTCGGGATCGGCGCGAGTGCACACCGCCCACATCACGTCGCCCAGGTCGGTCACGTCGATGTCGTCGTCCACGACGATCACGATGCGTCCCAGGTAGGCCCCGGCACGGCACATGGCGGCCACGTGCCCGGCTTGGCGCGCGTGGCCGGGATAACGCTGCTTGATGGCGACGACGTTGAGCAGGCGGCAGCCGCCCACCCCGTGACACCAAACCGCCGTCACATCCGGCACGCCGGCCTGGAGCAATGCCTGCTTAAGGAGGGCCGAGCGCAGGTACACCCGGTAACGGTGGGCCTCGTAGGGCGGCTTCTGCGGTGGGATGCCCAGGATGATCGGATCGTTGCGATAGTAGATAGCCTTCACGTCGATGAACGGCTCGGGCCGCTGTGAACTGGCATAATATCCGGTCCATTCACCGAACGGCCCTTCCGGTAACCGCGCGACAGGATCGACAAAGCCTTCGAGCACGATTTCGGCCTCGGCCGGGATCGGCAGCCCCGTGACCTTTCCCCGGATCACCCGGAAAGGCTCACCCCGGATCGCGCCGGCCCACTCGTACTCGTTCATCCCGGCAGGCAGCTCCAGCGAGCTGGCCATGAACAGCAGCGGGTCTCCGCCGACGACCATCGCCACAGGCATCGGCTGGCCCCGCTCGAAATACTTGTCCCGGAAGAGACGCCCGTGCTTGCCCGGCGAGATGTAGATGCCCACTTTCGTCTTGTCCTGGATCATGCCACGATAGGTGCCCAGGTTGACCCAATCGCTATCCGGGTCTTTGATCACGTTGACGCAGCCGGTGCCGATGTAGCGCCCGCCGTCCTTCTCGTGCCACAGCGGGGTGGGAAAGATCGTCACGTCCACCTCGTCGCCGGTCATCACGTTCTCCAGGATCGGCCCATCGCCAACCTGTTGAACCGGGGATGGCTTGACCGCCGTGTTCATTTCCAGAAAGCGATCCATCAGTTCCCAGGGGCCAATATCGTTCGGCAGGCCGAGGGTCAACGCGATGCGCGTGCGCTTACTGAGGGCGTTGACGAGGATGCGGAATCCAGGCGGGTAACCTTCAAAATGGCCCAACAGCGCGGCCGGCGCATCGTCGGTGTGCTGCAGCATTTCGGCGATGCGCCCCGCATCCTCGTCGAGCGTGGCCTCGTTCACGCAGCGCAGTTCACCCATCTCATCCACTTGTCGCAGCCAATCGCGTAAGTCTGTGTATGGCATGGCTATGCCCTCCGCCTCAAGGCAAGGTAACGTGAAGCGTAAAACGTGAAGCGTGGAGTGTGGAGCGAGGTCGCACCTTAGCAGGCATTAGTCTACCGCCGCCGCCACGGGCACCCGCCGGCGGCGCGCCAGCAGGCTGATGAACACGTACGTCCCCAATACGCCGATCGCGATAGTCCCCAGCATATTGGGAATCCCGATCCAGCCGGCCAGGATGCCGCCCACCGCCGGGCCGGTAATCGAACCCAGATCGAGGCCGGCGTTATACACGCCGGACCAGATTCCGATGCGGGCATTGCGACCCCCCCTGTCATCCCCCCCGTCAGACGGGGGGGATAGAGGGGGGGCCTCCGTCGCATTACTTTCGGCCAGCATCGTGGCGCTGGTCACACGGGTCAGGCCGCGGCTCAGGCCCATGAGCGTGTGGAGCACCGCCAGCAGCGTCATTGAGCCGACCATGAGCGGCGACAAGAGGACGGACGCCGCCGCCCCGATCATGGCCATATGGTTGACCCGGCGATAATGAATCACCTGAAAGAGCTTGCCGGAGAAGGGGCGCACGACGGCTGCGGCTAGCGAGAGCATGCTGCGCAAGAGACCGATCTGGGTCAGAGTAATGCCAGCCGCCAGCGCGTAGAGCGGAAAAAACGTGTGCAGCGAGCGAAACATCATATTGACGAAGAAGACGATCAGCGTCGCCAGCAGCACCTCGGCCGGGAGTCGCCGGGGATCGAATCGCAATGACCACTGATGGCGTGTGTGCCCGGCGTGCCCGGCGGTCGCCGGGTGGGCAGACGGAATAGGCCCCGTCTTTTGGTGGGATTGTCCCAGCCTGGGCAGGCTCAAGAGGATCAGGATCGCCAACAAGGAAAACCCGGCCAGGGCGCCGAACCCCATCGGAAAGCCAAACTCATCCGCAAGGTAACCGCCGATGGGTTGACCCACGGCATAGCCGGCGGCAATGGCAGAGGTGTACCAGCCCATCATCGCGCCGCTGGGGTAGTCTTTCGGCCTGGTGTCGATACACAGCGCCAGCGCCACCGTGGTGATCGTGCCAAAGGCAAAGCCGTGCAACCCGATCAGAGCGACCAGCGGCACGAGGCCTTGAACAGTCGGGAAGCCCAGTGCGGTCAAGCCCAGGAGCGCCAGGCCTCCCACCAGGATGACTCGGGCGCGCTGGGGCGCATAGAAGGCTCCGGCTGGCAGCCGCGCGGCGAGTTGAAGCACGGCGAACAAGGAAGACAGCACGCCGATCTGGCTGACCGCATAGGCGAGCGACTCGAGAAAGGGTGGGAAGATCACGTGGATCGTCCCTTCGGAACAGGTGATCAGGAAGATCACCACATAGACCTGGATGAGGCTCTGCATGTGTGCCGTTGCCGGTGATCAGTCACCAGTCATCAGTGATCAGTAATCAGTCATCAGTGATCCGTCGCCGGTGATCAGTGGTCACTGGTAACTGACCACTGATCACTGGTCAGTAACGGTCCGCCACACGAACTTTGGTCGGCGGCTCCAGCGTCTCGGGCGCCGCCTCGATGATCACGTCCAGCACGGCCGGCTTACCGCTGCCCAGCGCGCGCTCCAGCGCGGGGATGATAGCCTCGGGTGCTTCCACTCGTTCGCCGTACGCGCCGAGATCGCGCGCTACCGCCGCCAGGTCCGGGATGTACAGGTCCGTGCCGATGCGCCGCCCGTCGAAGTTCAGATATTGTTTGCTCTGCACGTTGCCATACACGTTGTTGTGACACACGATCGCGAGGATCGGGATATTCTGCGCGACGGCGGTCGCCACCTCGGGCATGATCATCATGAACGCGCCGTCACCCAGCGTCGCCACGGCCTGGCGTTCCGGGTAAGCCAGCTTGGCCGCCAGGCACATGCAAAAGGCGCTGCCCATGATGCTGTATCCGCCAGGCTCGAGCAAAGGCTGCGTCGCGCAATAGCCAAAGCGATACCACTGGTGGGTGGCGCCGGCCTCGGCGCTGATGATCGCGTCACGATCCAGCACGGTCTGCAGGTCGCGCAGCAAACGCATTCGGCTGATCGGCCGGGCGTCGTTGTCGGCCATGGCGGCCAACTGTTCCCAGAACAGCACCCTCGCCCGTTCCAACGTCGCCAGCCAGGCCCGCCGGTTGGATTGAGGCGCCGGAGGCAGCGCAAGCCTCAGATCGTTCAGCGCGGCGGCGGCGTCTCCGACCAGCCCGGCCACCACCGGGTAGTTCTTGCCGATCTCCAGCGCATCCAGGTCAATGTGCACAATGCGGGAATGGCGCGGAATCGTCTTGTAACCGTAACTATTGGTCGCCACCTGGCTGAAGGTGTGCGCCACCGCCAAGATCAAATCGGACTCCTGCACGGCCTGCGTGGCGACCGGGCTGTTGGTAGAGCCGATCAATCCGAAGACGAGCGGATGGTCTTCCGGAGCCAGGCCCTTGAGCGTATGGACGATGGGCAGGTGCCAGGCCTCGGCCAGGGATACAGCCGCTTCCAACGCGCCGGGCGACCAACGCAATCCGCCGCCCAGGATCATGACCGGTCGCTCGGCCAGGGCCAACAGATCTGCGGCGAGGCTTACCTGCGTGGGGTCAGGGTGCATGCGCTGGTCGAGCACGCGATACGTCTCGGGCGGTGGCGCCTCGATCGGCATGCGGGCCTTGAGCACGTCGCGCGGGAGGCCCAGGTATACCGGGCCGCGCCGCCCGCTGAGGGCGGTGCGAAACGCCATGCGCA
>DASSFZ010000458.1:0-4001 GCA_035693785.1 Anaerolineae bacterium
GCCGCCAGCACCAGCGCGCTGATCAGGAGCTGCAGGAACGTCGCCAGGTACACATCCATGCCGCTGACGGCGCGCCGGTTGAGGCTTTGAAACACGCCGAAGCCCACGCCCGCCACGATAGCCCATAATGCTCCGCTCATGTGCCAACACTGTTTTTCATCAACCACCGCTTCTGGGGACCAGATAATCATCAATCCGTACTTCATCGTTGATGGAGCACTTGTCTGGGTCCCACATAATCATCTTGCGGTCTCGACTGATCTCGTACTTTTCCCGTTCCTGTGGCTCCGCATTGTGCAGGGTCGGGATCCACCATAAGGGCACCGAAACTATCCGCCCATCGGTCAATTCAAGATGCATGTAGTCATTATCAAATCTCACGCGGTGCAAAAGCGCCTCACGCGGGAAGGTGTAGGCCGATGCCGGATAGGGAATGTCGTACCATTGCGTGGCACCTGCGTTTCCTTGAGTTCCCATAAGTTCCCTCCCAGGCCGCCTAGCTCGCCAGCGTCCCGCCGAGGTACAGTTGGGCCACGCGCGGATCGTTGAGCAATGTGCCGGCTGGTCCCGCCAGCCGTTCTTTGCCTAGTTCAAGCACGTAAGCGCGATCGGAGATGGCTAGCCCGCTCTTGGCGTTTTGCTCGACCATCAGGATCGTCATGCCGGCTTCGTCCTTGAGGCGGCTGATCGTCTCAAACACCTGGCGGGCCATCTTGGGCGCCAGGCCGAGCGATGGCTCGTCGAGCAGCATCATGCGCGGGGACATCATCAGCGCGCGGCCGATTTCCAGGATTTTCTGTTGGCCGCCGCTCAAATTGCCGGCCTTGTCTTTGCGACGCTCTGCCAGAAACGGAAACATGGCATACACCCGATCCAACCGGCGCTGGCGCTCGGCGCGATCGCGCAGCGTGTACGCGCCCATCAGCAGGTTCTCGTGAACGCTCATCGCCGGGAAAGTGCTATGCCCCTGCGGCACGTGCGCGATCCCGTGTCCCAAAACCAGGTCCGGCCTCATCCCGCCAATATCCTCGCCGTCGAATTGAATACAACCTTGAGTGGGCCTCAACAGTCCGGAGATGGCGCGCAGCACCGTCGACTTGCCTGCGCCGTTCGGCCCGATCAGGCACACCAGCTCACCGGGGTCCACGTGCAGGCTGACGCCCTGCAGCACGCTGATTCCCGGCAGGTAACCGGCTTCGACTTCTCTCAATTCAAGCAGCATCCCCGAGTTCCTGTCACACGGATTTCCCACGGATGACACGGATGGGCAAGTTCCCCTGAGGTCCCCTCAGTTCCTTGATCGTGCAGGAGACTGCTTCGTCGCACACAACGCTCCTCGCAGTGACGGCTGAACAGTTACTACGTCCCCAAATAAGCATCCAGCACGACCGGGTCGGACTGGATGATGTGCGGCGGACCTTCGGCGATCTTCTGGCCCTGATCCATCACCAGGATGTGATCGCACAGATCCATCACCACACCCATGTTGTGCTCGACGACGAGGAACGTGACGCCGTCCCGGTTGAGGCTGCGAATGAGATCCATGATGAAGCGGATCATGGTCGGGTTGACTCCGCCGGCCGGCTCGTCGAGCAACACCAGTTCTGGCTCTGCCATCAGGATCGCGGCAAACTCGAGCAGCTTCTGCTGGCCGAACGACAGCTTGCGCGCCGGCTGGTCCTTCAAGTGAGTCAGGCCCACCCGATCCAGCAATGCCAGCGCTCGCTCCTGCTCATGCTGATACATACCACGCCCGAACAGTGGGCGGAAGCCCACCTGGCGCACGGGCACAATCATATTCTCCAGAACGGTCAGGTCCCAGAACAGGCGGGTGATCTGGAAGGTCCGGCTCAGCCCCAGGTGACAGATTCGACTGGGCTGCAAGCCGGTGATACGCCGACCGCGCAAGTACACGTGGCCCGAATGGGGCCGATAAACGCCCGTGATCAGGTTGAACAGCGTCGTCTTGCCGGAGCCGTTCGGCCCGATGAGGCCGGTGATACTCCTTTCCTGAACGGCGATCGAACACTCATTCACGGCGACGATGCCGCCGAATCGCCGGGTGACCTTTTCCGCCTGAAGAAGAGCCGTCATCGCTTCGCCTCTTCCGGGACGGCCAGCTCGTCCGGCACAGGCTGAACGCCGCCGGCTGCGTGGGCCTGCTCGGCGATCACGTCGGCCATGGCGCGCGCACCGGCGAAAGCCGGTCGCGGGGCGCGGCGGCGCTCCAGCCAGTCTTGAAGCGTCGGCAGGATGCCGCGCGGCAGGAACAGGATGACAGTCAGCATCAGCGCCCCCAAGATGGCCAGGTGAATTTGCGACTTGAAGGTGAAGAGGATCAGGTCCGACGCCGGGATCAGGATGAACGCGCCCAGCACCGGCCCCCACAGCGTGCCCAGCCCGCCGAGCATCGTCATCAGGATCATCTCCACGCCAACGAGAATGCCGAAGGCAAACACCGGGCTGATGTGCGTCTGGACGTATGACCAGATGCCACCGCCCACCGCGACGAAGTAGGCGCTCAGTCCGAAGGCGATCACTTTGTACAAGGTGGTGTTCACGCCCACCATCTCGGCCTTGCCCTCGTCGTCGCGGATGGCGAGCAGCCCTAACCCAAAGCGCGAGCGGCGTACGTAGGCCGAGATCACCAGCGCGACGATCAGCCAGACGAGCATGTAATAGAAGAAGGGCATGCGCGAAAACTCCGGCGGCCAGGGCGGCAGTGGCTGGCTGAGGCCGCGCGCGCCTTTGGTAATCTCACCCAGGTTCAGCGCGAGCAGGCGGAAAATCAACAGCATCGCAATCGTCGCGATGACGAACGCCGAGCCGCTGGTGCGGAGCATGATCCAGCCCAGCGCCATCGCGACCAGCATCACCGCGATCGCCAGCAGCGGCGCGCTCCACAGCGGATTCCAGCCCCACTGGTTGGCCGCAATGGCGACCAGGTACGCGCCCAAACCGAAGAACGCGCCATGCCCCAGCGATTTGTAACCGGTGTAGCCGCCCATGATGTTCCAGCTCGTCGCCATCGTGGCAGACAGCAGCACGTTGAACCCCAGGAGATGAAAGTAGGGTTCACGCAGAAGCCAGGGATAGGCCAGCAACACCACGAAGGCCAGCAGCGGCCACCAGCGGAGCACGTTTCGACGCATCGTTCAGCCTTCCCTGATACGCGTGCCCATCATCTTGGAGGTTGGGATTTGAAGTTTGGGGTTTGAAGTTGCGCCATTCAGCCTTCCCGTATGCGCGTGCCCATCAACCCCTGCGGCCGGAGGATGAGGACAAGGAACAAAACCAGGTAGAAGACGATGGGTGACAGATAGGTGGTCATGGTGACCGCCGCCACCGATTCGACGACGCCCATAATCAGCGCCGCGATGAACGCACCCGGCAGGCTGCCCATACCCCCCAATACGATGATGGATAACATCTTAGAAATCCATTCCTGGTGGCTGGCTGCGTTGAACGCCCAGATCAGGCTGAAGATCGACCCGCCTGCAGCCACCGCCGCTAACCCCAGTCCAAAGGCCACCGCCTGCACGCGGCTCACGTTAACACCCACCAGTTGCGCCGCCGTCGCGTTCTGGATCGTCGCGCGAATGGCCCGTCCCAGGTTGCTCCGCAGCAAAAGCGTGTGAAAGAAACCGAGCACGGCTATCGCCGCCCCAAACCCGACGATGCGCACTACCGGCAGGCGCAGGTTGAAATCCAGCACAGCCAGCTTGATCACCTCGCCGGTGTACGCCGTGCGCACCGAGCGGCCGGTGGACTTCCACAGCGCGCCCATGATGCCCTCCAGCGTGATGGCGAGTGCGAATGTCACCAGCACGAACAGGCCCGGCTCGCTCCGCACGCGGGACAGCATGAAGCGCTGCACGACGGCTCCGATAAGGAAAAACAACGGGATAGTGATCAGGATCGATAGGATCGGATCGAGGCCGTACAGCGTGAACAGCCAGTAGGCGATGTAGGCGCTGAACACCAGGAAGGCGCCATGCGCG
>DASSFZ010000459.1:0-22296 GCA_035693785.1 Anaerolineae bacterium
CCACGGTCATCAGCGTGGGTGAAGATTCCATCACGCAACTGACCCCGACAGCCATTTTTCATCGAGACCGCGTGAGCCATCTCTCATCGCCTTGATGGCTGAGCTTGCACGCTCAAGCTAGCCCATCTTCGGTACTCTTCACCCTTCTCTGGGCCCGCTAAAGCTTCCAACAGTAATGCTGTGAAGTGGTCGGCATTCCCGGCCTGGAAGCAGAGGACTCGAGTTCATCTATCAAGCCGCCTGTTTCTGGCGCTTGATCGACCGGGATGCTTTGCGACGCTGAGGTTGTGTCACACGCTCGGGGCGACGCGCAGGGACTTCATGGACTTTCTTTGCCCGGACCCAGGTAGTCAGCGATGCGCACTTCGTCGTTGATGGCGCACTTGTCTGGATCCCAGATGATCAGGGTCCCGCTTCGGTCGAGTTCGTACTTCGCCCGCTCTTCAGCCGGCGCATTGTACAGCGTCGGAATCCACCACAGCGGAACCGAAAGCATCCGCCCATCCGTCAGCTCCACATGCATATACTCATCGTCGAAACGAACTTGGTGGATGCGTGCCTCACGGGGAAACGTGTAAGCCGAAATGGGGTACTGAACCTTGTAGCGCTTGACCTCGAACTGCTCCTCAACCTGCTCGGCCTTTGTAGCCATGCCATTCCTCCAACAGAAAAGCGTGATTCTGCTTGATAACTGTGATCGCCCGATTCAGCTCGTGTGCCCTCAGCGTGCGACCCGGCCGGGCGACTTCGATCTGTGGCTCTAGCCAGATTTTAGCATCATTGTAGTCATCCTGCGAGCCCTTGCCGACGTGGACGCTCGCTCGATCTTCATGAAGGGCGTCGTAGCTGTGAAACCAGAAGATAAGACCCCTCTCTTCTAGCACTTTCGGGCTCATTTCACCCCTCTGCTAGCAGTCTGCTTTTGCTCGAGGCTACTCTGGCGATCATCACAGTAGGATAGCCAGTTGCCCAACTGCCTCCTGCGCAGATCCCGGGGTGCGGACGCAGGTCTCGCACCGAGCTTCTCAAGGATACTCGCATTCGCAAGAAGGTCAAGCCGTCGACAATGTTCATCCTATTCCTCCAAAAGACGGCTCTGATGTTTCAAAATGAGCGCGCGAATGCGATTCTGCTCGAGTACTGCTCTTGGACCGATCAAGCCTATCAAGTTGCCAAACGGGTCTTTGACCTGGCACATGTACTGGCCGTCCAGCCGCCTCAAGGGGCCGCGATATAGAACGGCTCCCAGATTCTCCGCGCGTTCCAGGGCGGCGTCGAAGTCTTCTACGTGCCAGTAAGCCACCTGTCCAGCAGCTCCCGCAGGCACAATGTTCGCCAAAATAGGCTGATTTTCCAGTCATTGGTTTACACTTTCCGCTTTGTGTAAGACACTGCGCAGCGTAGCAGAAAATTCATGCAGCATATCCATAAAAGAACCGTGATGGCCGGGGAAAGTAACCAACTCGCAGCCGAGTTGCTCCGCCAGAATTTGAGCCGCTTGTGCGTACCAGGTCTTTTTTCCCAGAGCCCATTTTCCAACCGCCATGAATACCTTGACCCCGTTTTGCTTGATCCTCTCGACGTCTGGCAGGTAGTTGGTGACGGGCAGCAGCTCCAGTTTCACCAGGACATCGGCAGCAACCTTATCGCTGATGTAGCGTTCACTGCTCTGCTCCCTGTGGATGTTTATTCCCTTGGTAGCCTTGATCAGCTGTCGGACCGGGAGTTCAACGCCAAGCATGAACCGGAGCGCGGCCAGTGACGTGCCAAAGCGGAAGGCCGTCAAATAGACGCCTGCAAAGAAACGCTGCCATTTCCTGGCATTCGGGAGCAAGCGCGGAATCGGCGCCTCGTGCACCACTACTGCCCGGACTGCCTGAGGCTGGGTCTTGGCCATGTCCAGAGCAATGACGGCGCCGCTGCTGTTGCTAAAAACGAAGGCCGATGTCTCGCCGACTGCGCGCAGTACGGCCACCGCGTCGCGGCTCTGCTGGCTGATCTCGAAATTCTGAGGGACGTTCATCGTGCTGCGGGCATTGGCGCGGCGGTCGTAGGTGATGACTTTGTATTCATCCGCGAGAATATCCGCAACGAATGGATATTGCCATCCATCCCCGCCACCGGGGGCGATCATCAGCAGCGGCTGTCCCTATCCACGCACTTCGTAATAAAGGTCATCCCCTTCCGTCGTCACGCGGCCCGACTGGATCAAAACTTGTTTGGTTGTCACGTCGTTCACCTCATTTCTGTTCAAGGAAATATTCCTTGAGGTGGCTTAGTATCAGCACAATTCATGAATATCTTTCGGCTAAGAAATGCGGGCTAACTGGCGCATCACATGAGTCGCCCTATGAAGGCTTGCGGGCCTGGATGATGAAGTGACCCATGTTGAAGCTCAACCTTCCGCCGGTGTGCATCTCAAGCAGTTGAGCGGCATAACGATCCACCGAAAAATCCGCAGGCATATCCCATGGCGCTGCATGGGCGTAATAGACGAATGCACCCACATCCGTGAAGCGCATTTGGCCGGTCGATTCCTCTGCAAGCTCGATGGTAAGGCCCGCTTGCTCGACCTCTTCACCACATATGGCCAGTGTGACATGCAGGTGGGGCGGCTCCATTTCAAATAGAGAGGACATATCCGCCCCACTGCGCCCATCGACCTGCTGGGTGAGAAACACGCCGCCAGGCTTCAAAATGCGAGCTACTTCGAACGCATCGAACGCTGTATGGCGGTTGATGACCAGAGAAAAAGTGTTATCCGCAAAGGGCATTCGATCTTCCTTCTCAATATTATGCGGGATGACCTTGATGCCATGTGGCTCCAAATTTCTGCGCGCAAGCAGAATGTTTGGGGCCCAGCCCTCGGTGGCGATCGTGTTGGGCGGGAGGGCATCCTTGAATTCTAACAGCTTCTCCCCGCCGCCCGTGCCCATATCCAGCATAGAATCTGCACCGCTCAACAGGGTGCGCACTATCTCCTCATAGGACCAGGGCGGCACCGCCTCGAAGTAGCGGCCCTTGAGGTGTGAGAAATCCCAACCGCTGAAGGGTTGCTGCTCTTCACGCTTCCATTGATCGATCAAATCCTGTTCTTTCATCGATAAGCCTTCTTCCCACAAAGTAACTATCGCACAAGGAAGTAGTGGGGTCAAGCTAAATATGACGCGCATTTTCCGATCAGATGGGCGCGTGTCAGCCGTCGCCCAAGTGATCCAGATGGGGCTATCACCTCAACTGGCGCCCGTTCGAGGGCGCAACACCTTCAGTGATGGATGGAGGTACACCATTGAGGCAACAATCATTTCGTTATGTAAACCAATATTCTTGTTGAGATCGAACATTGCCTATTGACAAAATCAAGTTTATCGGTATAATATTTCTTGTCGGTGAAAGTAAATTAAATGATTGATCATGATCATATGGTTGACCAACCTCAACAGGAACCAATCTTCATTATCCGCGATCTGGATACCCTCAAGGTCATCGCAGATCCATTGCGCACACAGATTCTCGAAGTCCTCATCCTGCAGCCTCTGACCGTTAAGCAGGTCGCCGAGAAACTGGGCCTGGCTGCCAGCAAGCTGTACTACCACGTCAATCTGATGGAGAAGCACGGCCTGATCCGCGTCGTCGATACCCGCGTCGTTTCCGGCATTATCGAGAAGACGTATCGGGCGACGGCGACGAATCTCGACATCGATCCGAGCCTGCTCGCCTTCACGACCGACGCGGGCAAGGATAACATCAACACCGTGTTAGTTGCGACGATCGACACGACGCGCGACGACATCCTGCGCAGCCTCCAGGCGCGCTACTTCGAACTCGAGCAGGGCGCCGAGCAGCGCTCGCGGCGCGTCGTCGTCACACGCCAGCTCAGCCGCATTCCCGACGAACGCGCCGACGAGTTCGCCGCGCGGCTCGACGCTCTTCTGAAAGAATTCAACGCCGCCGATACCGATTCACCCGACCTGCAGACGTACGCTCTCACCGTTGCGTTCTACCCGAGCTTCTACTTCCGCGACTCTGGCCAGACGGACGAAACCAGGGACTGAACCAACCCCATGGAGAAGACCAGCATGGTGCAGCCTTCGACTGAGCCGCGCGGCATGAAAACGTTCCTCATCATCTGGCTGGGCCAGCTGATCTCGATCATCGGCTCCGGCCTGACCAGTTTCGCGCTTGCCGTGTGGATCTTTCAGAAGACGGGCCAGGCGACGCCCTTTGCGTTGACGGTGCTGCTCGCCAGCCTGCCGCGCATTCTGTTGCTGCCAGTCGCCGGCGCCCTGGCCGACCGCTGGAATCGTCGGTGGGTCATGATCCTGTCCGACGCTGGCAACGCTCTGGTCACCCTGGCCGTCGTCGTTCTGCTGTCCTTCGGCGATCTCGAGGTGTGGCATATCTATCTCATTGCGCTGATCGGATCGGTGTTTTCGGCCTTTCAGGAACCGGCCTACACTGCATCGGTCACTCTGCTCGTTCCGAAAAAGGACCTGGCGCGCGCCAGTGGGATGATGCAGATGGCCCAGGCAGCCGAGATGCTCGTGTCGCCGGTGCTGGCCGGCGTGTTGTTCGTGGCGATCGGTCTGCGCGGCATCGTGATCATCGACTTCGTCACTTTCTTCTTCGCCGTCGGGGCGTTGCTGCTCGTGCGCATTCCCCAGCCGGAAGCGTCGTCGCCGGATAGCCGTGAGCGCAAGTCGGTCTGGAACGACGCGGTGTATGGCTGGCGCTATCTACGCGCCCGGAGCGGGTTGTTCGGCCTGCTGTTGTACTACGCCCTGGTGAACTTCCTGCTGAATTTCTCCGGCGTGCTGGCTGGTCCGCTGGTGCTCTCTTTCGGCACACCCGACGCGCTGGGCGTCGTGCAGACGGCCTCAGGGATCGGAATGCTGATCGGCAGTATTGTGATGAGCGCGTGGGGCGGGCCGAAGCGCCGCATCAACGCCGTGATCGGTTTCATCGGGTTGTCGTCGCTCGGCCTGCTGCTCATCGGCCTGCAGCCGAGCGTCGTCCTGATCGGCGTGGGCTTCTTGCTCATGCTGTTCTGCATCCCACTGGCCTCGGGCCCCAGCCAAGCGATTTTTCAGTCCAAGGTGGCGCTCGACGTGCAGGGCCGCGTGTTCGCCATCCGCGCCATGATTTCGCGCTCGATGATGCCCATTGCCTATCTTCTGGCTGGGCCACTGGCCGATCAGGTATTCGGCCCGATACTGAGCGAAGGGGGCGCGCTGGCGAGCACGCCGGTCGGCGCTCTACTAGGCGTCGGACCGGGCCGGGGCATCGGGCTGATGTTCGTGTTATCGGCGTTGACACTGGCAGTGGCCACTGTGTTCGCCTACGCCAGTCCGCGCATTCGACGCGTCGAGGATGAACTGCCGGACGCGGTGCCCGAAACGTTGGCAAGCGCCGAGACGGCGGCAGCAGAACCGTCAGGCGCAGAGTCGCTGCCTACAGTGGCGGTGTGATTCTCTGAGTCTCGAATGACACCCTGGATCCTGTTCCCTATCATCTTCTCTGCCTCCGTCCAAGATAGCGTCCTGTGCGTGGCTTCCGGCGGCAGCACGTTGTCGACGTCGAGCGTGAACGTGTCGGTCACACCGTTGACGTCCACCGTGTACGTCCCGGCGGGCAGGCCGGCCACGTCGAGCGGGTAAGTCTCCTCGAACGGCGCCAGCACTTGAATGCACATCACGTCGACCTGACGGCTGGTCATGATCTTCAGATAGATGGTGTCCCCTTCCATCGTCTGCTCCGTGCCGCTGATTTTCGTGCACGGGTCGGGCAGGTAGCCGGTTGCGGTCACCCTGACCTGGACGGGGAAGGACTCCAGCATGATGAGCGTGATACTCTCGACCGTGGCCAGACCGGAGATCACTTTGCCGCTGCCGGGTTGTGCCGGCTCGATCGATGGCGTCGGCTCGACAGTCGGCGTCGGCGCGGGCGGGATGACCGCTGGCGCGCAGGCTGCGCCGATCAGAGCAACCACAAACAGCGTCGCGAAGAATCCTCTTCGTGGCATGATGTCCTCCTGTGTCTGCTTACCTCCAGGTGTGCACAAGCGGGCTTCATGCTCGCCTGGCACTATATACAGACGCTGCCCCTGCCTTCCCGGTTCCCGATCGCTCACCAGAACACATCCGGCCCGAGTACCGACCATATCTTGATTAATCTTCACGCCCGATTCGACTTCACCCTGCTGGATACAGCCCGTCAGGGCGATTCGGCGGCTTCCATGAGGTAGGCGCGGTAGCGGTCCATCAGGATTTGGGTGATCGGTCCCGGCTTGCCTGTGCCGATGGTCGTCTGGTCGATCTGCACGACGGGCATCACTTCCCGGCTGGAGCTGGTGATGAACGCCTCCGACACACGCGGAAGATCGGCGAGGTGAATCGCCGTACAGACGACCGGCAGTAGTTCTACCGCCAGTGCGAGCACGACTCCCCGCGTCACGCCTTCCAGTACCCCCTCTCCAGCCGTGCGCAGCGCGCCGTCCAGCACGGCAAAGAGGTTGCTGGAGATGCCCTCAAAGATGCAGCCTTCTGCGTCCACCAGCAGCAGCTCCTGGACATCCGAGTCGTGTCCTGCCTTCTCGCTGCGCGAGGGCTTGATGAACTCGGAGCTTTTCGCTCGGGGAGTATCCCGCGCCAACCGTCTCGTCGTGCCGCAGCGAACGCCCCGCGAATAGCATTCCGGCGGAAAAGGCTCAAAGGGTTCGATACTGATGAACACGCGGTCATTGTCATACGGCGCGGTGATGCGCAGGCGCGCGGCGGGCAGGTTCTCCCGCTCGATCACGATTCGCAGCGCAGCGCGAACCGCCGCCGGATCGCAAGACCGCCCGCCATGAAGCAGGGTCAGCGAGTCGCTCAGCCGCTGCAAGTGGGCGCTCAGTCCCAGAATGCGCGTTCGATCGTACGTGCGGAGCGTCGTGTAGACGCCGTCGGGCAAATGCAGAGAGACGGCGTCGAGCGTAGGTCCGGTCAGATCGGTCAGAATCACGCCGGCATCGGCGAGCGCATACACGTGTACGGTCATCGGCACAAGTATAACGCGCTACCACGCGGCGGAGAATTCGCATTGGCACCCATGTAGCACGGTATGGACAATCGGCGCAGATTCGCCTATACTGCTACCAGTCTTTCCCGGCCTGGCACTTTCCTTTGTTCTGCACGGCGTAACTACTCGCCCGCTTCGGAGTTGTCCACGAAGCCACACGAAGCGACACGAAGTTGAACATTCCTTCGTGAAGATTCGTGTGAATTCGTGGAAGAAAAAAGGCGACCGGAGCAGTTACTGCACAGCATGAAACGGCTGAACTTCTGGCGACGCGATCTGGGCGTTCAACTCCTGGCGCTGTATCTGCTGTTCGTCCTGCCCGTCGTCGTCGCCGCGCTGATCTTCGACGCCGCAGCCAGCGCGCAGCTCGAGCGTGACGTGAAAGCCGCCGACCTGGCGCTTGGGCGCGCGATCGCGCTCGAGACCGACGCTTTCTTGCAGCAGGCGATGTCGGCCGTGAGCGAGTTTGCGGCCATGCCCGAAGTGCGGTCGGCTGACGCTGCCCAGTTCGCTCCTCTATTCGTGACGGCGATGGCCGCCCGCCCCGACATCAACCTGTTTTACTTCCTCGACGACAAAGGCACGATGGTGTACCACGCGCCGGTCGGACCGGGCAGCACGGTGGGCCAGGACTTCTCGTTTCGCCAGTATTTCAAGGATGCCCGCGTGACCGACGGCCCCGTCGTCTCGACGGGGCGCATCTCTCCCACCACCGGCCGGCCGGTCACGACGGTTGTGCATCGCGTTCTGAACGAGCGCGGCCAGTTTGCCGGCGTGGTCGCCACGAATCTGGCGCTGGAGCGCTTGAGCGAGACGCTCGCCGAAGTCGCGGTTCAGGACGGGAGCGCCGGCTCCGTTCTGATCATCAGCATCATCGACGCGGGCGGGCAGGTCATCGCGCATCCCGACCCGCGGCAACTGCTGAGCGACGCCTACACCGGGCTGCCGAGACTCAAAACGCTGCGCGGCGCTCTTCCGGCCAGCGAGATCGCCGCCGATTCGTCGGGCCGCGAATGGCTGTACTCCTACGCGCCGATTTCGGGCGCCGACTGGATCGTCGCCGTGCAGCGCCCGACCGAGGTAGCCTTCGCCTCGCCGCGCGCCTTCCACAACGGGCTGTTGCTCGCGATGGGCGTGTTCGTCGCCGGCGGCTTGTTCTTCTGGATGATGCTGTCACGGCGGGTGATCGGGCCGCTGGAGCAGCTCGCCGAGTTCAGCCGGACGGTGGGCCGGCGCGACGATCGCCCGCGCTCGGCTTACCGTGCACCCGACCTCACGCACACGCTGGCGCGCGCCGATCAGATGGGCCACCTGACGCGCGCGCTCAAGCGCATGGAAGAATCGATCGAGCGGCGCTTCACCGAGCTGGCCACGCTGCTGGAAACGAGCCGCGCCACGTCGTCCAGCCTCGACGCGGACGAGGTCATCGATACGATCCTGGAGCAGGTACAGCGCCTGATGGAAGTGAACACGTGCGCGCTGGTGGCGCTCGACGAGCGCGAGAAGGTGCTGCGTATCCGCGCCAGCCGCGGCCTGAGCGAAGATTACGGGCGCGACTTGCGCATCGACCCGCACGATCCGCGCTGGCCGTCCATGCGCGCCATCGCGTCCGGCCGGCCGGTGCAGGTTTCAGACATCGAGGCCGATCCGTCATTTGAGCCGTTTCGGGATCGGGCGCGGCGCGAGGGCTATCGCTCCCTGCTGGCCGTGCCGCTTCACGCGCCGCACATTGGCCCGGCGGCGCTCATCGTCTACCGGCGCGATCCGCACCTCTTCGGTCACGACGAGGTCGAGCTGATCTGGAACTTTGCCAATCACGCCGCGATCGCGCTGGAGAACGCCGCACTGTACAGGCGAACCGACGAGCAGTTGCAGGAGCAGACGCGCGTTCTAGAATCGGTCATGCAGAGCATGAACGACGGACTGATCCTGCACGATCCGGGAGGGCGCATCCTGTTCGTCAACCGCCGCTTCGCCGAGGCGATGGACGCCACGCCCGCCGATCTGGAGGGCCGGCCGCTCGACCAGATACGCCGCGAGATGCTCGCGCGGGTGATCGATCCGGTCGCGTTCGAAGCGTCGCTCTCGGCGGCGCTCGACGGCCGAGGCCCGCGATCCTTCGAATTCAGCGTCCTACGCAGCGGTCGCCGCCGCGACCTGCGTGCGCACGTGTTCGACGTGATCGACGAGGACGGCAACCCGATCGGGCACGGCGAGCTTTTCCAGGACATCACACGTTACCGCGAAGTCGATCGCATGAAGTCGGCGCTGATCAGCACCGCCTCGCACGAGCTGCGCACGCCGCTCGCGTCGATCAAGGGATATGCGAGCACGCTGCTGCAAGACGACGTGGAGTGGGATGCCATCTCCGTCCGCCAGTTCGTGCAGGTGATCAGCGACGAGGCCGATCGACTGACGCAATTGGTCGACGACCTGCTGGACATGAGCCGGATCGAAGCCGGCACCCTGCGGCTCCATCGAACCGAGCAGCGCCTGCCGGATGTCATCGCCCGCGCGCTCGCGCAGGTGAAGGACCCGGCCAGTCACACGATCACCACGGATGTGCCGCCCGACCTTCCGCCGCTGCGTCTCGACGCGAGGCGCATCGAGGTCGTGGTCCGCAACCTGGTCGAGAACGCTGTCAAATACTCGCCGCCCGGCTCGGCGGTGCGCATTCGGGCCGAGCGCCGAGATGGACACGTGCAGGTTACGGTAAGTGACGAAGGCCCCGGCGTCGCGCCGGAGCATCGCGATCGCATCTTTGATCGCTTCTACCGCGCCGACGACGGCTACACCCGCGCCAGCGGTGGGGCCGGGCTGGGCTTGGCGATCTGTAAGGGCTTCGTCGAAGCGCACGGCGGGTCGATCCGGCTGGAGGACAGCGAGATCGGCGCGAGTTTCACGTTCATGCTGCCGATGGCGGTGGGATAAGCCTTTGCCCCAACCCACGATCCTCGTCGTCGACGACGAGCAGCCCATTCGCGATTTCATCGCTCGCAACCTGGACGTGCGGGGCTACCGGGTCGCGCTGGCAGCCGATGGACTCGAAGCGCTGTCCGTCCTCGACCGCGAGTCGCCCGATCTGATCATCCTCGACGTGATGATGCCCAACCTGAACGGCTTCGACGTCTGCCGGCGTATCCGGCAGACGTCGACCGTCCCCATCATCATGCTCACCGCGCTCGGCGAGGAATCAGACAAGGTGACGGCATTCGATCTCGGCGCCGACGACTACCTCACCAAGCCGTTCGGCGTCGGCGAGCTATTGGGCCGCCTGAAAGCCGTGCTGCGCCGGACACGCTGGGAGAGCCAGCCGCCGTCGGGCGAAGCCGTTCGCTTCGGCGACCTGGAGTTCGATCCGGAGCGGCGGCGCGTGGCGCGCGGCGGCCAGGAGATCCGGCTCACCCCGACCGAGTTTACACTGCTGGCCGAGTTGATCGCGCACGCCGGAAAAGTCCTCACCCACCGCGCGCTGCTCCAGAAAGTATGGGGACCTGAATACGGCGACGAGGCCGAATACCTGCGAGTCTACGTCAATCGGCTGCGCCACAAGATCGAAGTCGATCCCTCGAAACCCCGGCATCTCCTCACCGAACAGAGTGTAGGGTATCGCTTCGAACCCTAGCGCCTGCTCCCCGCAGGCTGCCTCACCCCCGACCCCTCTCCTGACGACGCAACGGCTGTCGTCAGGAGAGGGGAGTTGGCGCTCCCCCTCTCCCGAAGTGCGCCTCTTCACTTCGGGAGAGGGGGTTGGGGGGTGAGGCTGAGCAGTTGCATTTACACATTTTTTATATCTCGCCTCCGCGCGTTTATGCGCCGTTATCGACCTCGGCAGTAAAGTGGTGATAGTCGCCCGTCGATACATCACTTGCTGAAAGGAGGCGATGGCTTGATCCTCTTCTTGCCCTCTTGTATCCGCATCCTGTGTGTTGCATCCCTTTCACATTGAGGAGGAAAAGATGACCCGCAAGTTCCATCTCGTGACTGGCCTGCTTGTGCTGGCCGCCCTTGTCCTTTCCGCCTGCGGCGGCGCGGCGACGACAGCGCCGCCGGTTCCGACCCAGCCGCCCGCCCAACCGACCCAGCCGTCAGAAGAGCCGCCGCCGGCTCCACCCGCCACCGAGCCGGAGATGCTCACCGTTGGATTCACCGCGTCGCAAACCGGCAATCTCAACGTCGAGTCGACGCGCCAGATGAACGGTTTGCAACTGTGGATGAATCAGGTCAACGAGGCCGGTGGCATCCAGTTGAGCGACGGCAGCGTGCTCAAATTCGACGCCACATTCTACGACGACGAGAGCAACAAGGACCGCGTGCAGGAGCTCTACACCCGGCTGAGCACCGAGGACAACGCCGACTTCCTAATCAGCCCGTATTCGAGCGGACTGGCGGACGCGGCGGCGGTGATCGCCGAGCAAAACGGCAAGATCATGATCACGACCGGCGCGGCTTCCGACTCCACCTACCAGAAAGGCTACACGCTCGTCTTCCAGGCCTACACGCCCGCCAGCCGCTACCTGACCGGCGCGGCCGACCTGCTGAAGAACCTCGACTCGTCGGTCAAGAAGATCGCCGTCGTCCACGAGAACGACAAGTTCTCGACCGACGTGGCAAACGCGCTCAACGAGTACGCGCTGGCGAACGGCTACGAGGTAGTGCTGTTCGAAGGCTACGACAGCGGCGCGACCGACTTCGCCCCGTTCATCAACAAGATCGTCGCCGCCGAGCCGGATGCGATCATGGGCGGCGGCCACTTTGCAGACACCAGCACTTTCGCCAGGCAGCTGTACGAGAAAGGCGTGGACGCCAAGTTCATCTCGCTGCTCGTCGCCCCGCCCGAACCGAAGTTCGCCGAGCTGGGCGACGCGGCGCTCGGCGTGATCGGCCCCAGCCAGTGGGAGCCGCTGGCGCAGTACACGCCGGAAGCGGCCCAGGCCGCCGGGCTGGAGTGGTTCGGCACCGGTGTCCAGGAGTTCGTCGACGCGTACGAGGCGGCCTACAACGAGGAGCCGTCCTACCACAGCGCAGGCGGCTACGCCGCCGGCCTGATCCTGCAAAAGGCGATCGAGGACGCCGACTCGTTCGACACCGAGAAGGTGAAGGCCGCGCTGGAGGCATTCGACCTGCTCACCTTCTTCGGCCACATCAAATTCGACACCAGCCCCGAGAACCACGGCCTGCAGATCGGCCACGACATGGTGTACATCCAGTGGCAGACGGACGCCGACGGCAACCTGGCCAAGCAGGTCGTGTGGCCGAGCGAGGGCAAGTCCGCCGAAGCACTGTATCCGCTCCCGCCACGCTGATCGCTGATGGCGGATAGCCAATAGCGTATCGCTTATCGCATATCGCCGGAAGGTGTGCTGCGCCACTACGGCGATATGTGATCATTCCGACGCCGACGAGCCATCGGCCATCAGCTATCGGCCATTGGCTATCCGCCATCTGCTGCATACGGAGAGCCTCCATGCTTGAGCAACTGATTCCCTCGCTCGTCGACGGACTGCTGATCGGTTTCGTATACGGCGTGGCCGCGATGGGTCTCACCCTGATCTGGGGTGTGATGCGCGTGATCAACCTGGCGCACGGGCCGATCATCGCCCTCGGCATGTTCGGCGTGTACTTCCTGTTCAACGACGGCACGGGATTGAACCCGTACCTGAGCCTGCCGATTATCGGGGCGGCCGGGGTGTTGTTCGGCATCGTGATCTACTCGATCGCCGTACACCGCGTGATCAACGCGCCGCATCTCTCGTCGCTGCTGGCCACCTTCTCCGTGAGCATGATCATCATCGGCGTCGGCACCTCACGGCTCACGACCAACGTGTACACCGTCGGCCTGGGCCTGGGGAGCGTGACGATCGGCCCGATCACCGTGACGGTGACGCGCCTGGTGGCCGCCGTCGTGTCGATGCTCGTAGCGGCCGGGCTGTATCTCTTTCTGTATCGCACTTCCACAGGCAAGGCGATTCGCGCCGTCGCCAACAACCGCAGCGCCGCCGAGCTGATGGGCATTCCGTCGAGCCGGGTACTGGCCCTGAGCTTCGGACTGGGCACCATGCTGGCCGTCATCGCCGGCGGGCTGATCTCCACGATCTTTCCCTTCAGAATCCTGTCAGGCGGCGCCTACGAGTTGAAGAGCTTCGTCATCGGCGTGCTGGGTGGGCTGGGCAACCCGCTCGGCGCACTGGTCGGCGGGCTGATTCTCGGCGGGCTGGAAGGCGTGATCCCGGTGTTCATTGAGACTACGTGGGTGCCAGTGTTCGAATTCGGCCTGTTCGTCTTGATTCTGCTCGTCCGTCCCAGTGGGTTGTTCGGAGCACGCCAATGAACCTCTTGCGCCAACCCGGATTTTGGCTGACCGTGCTGCTCGTGCTGGCCGGCGGGCTGCTCGCGCCGATCACGCAGTCGGCTACCGTGCGCGAAAGCATGCTTCTGGTGCTGATGTTCGTGGCGCTGGCTTCCAGCCTGAACATCATCCTGGGTTACACGGGCTACGTGAGCTTCGGCCATATCGTGTTCTTCGGGCTGGGCGGCTACGTGGGCTTCTACTTCCTGAGCCAGCAGGGTTGGTCGCTGGCGCCGGCGGCGCTGATGGGCGGGCTGGCGGCCGCGCTGCTGGCGCTTCTGCTAGGCCTGTCGATCTTGCGGCTCCGCGGCGCATACTTCGCGCTGGCGACGATCGGCATCAACGAGGCCATGCGCGCTCTGATCACCAATCTGGATATCTTCGGCGGGCCGACCGGCATGTCGCTCCACTTCAACGTGTATCAGGAGTACGGCGGCGCGACACAGGCGTTGTGGATCACGTACTTCGCGATGTTCGGCCTGGCACTGGTCGTGGTCGTGCTGAGCTTCGCCGTCAAGAAGTCGAAGTTCGGGCTGGGTTTGGTATCGATTCGGGAAGACGAAGACGCGGCCATGGTCATAGGCGTACGCGCGCCGCGCGCCAAAACGTGGTCGTTCGTGCTCTCCGCCGTCATCCCGGGCATGATCGGCACCCTGTTTTTCTTCAAGAACGGCAACATCGAGCCGGGCGACGCCTTCCGCCTGCACATGTCGATCGAGACCATCGTCATGGTGATGCTGGGCGGGCAGGGCACGCTGCTCGGGCCGGTGCTCGGCGCGGCCGGTTATGAGCGCCTGCGCGGATTCCTGCTCACTAGCCCGACGTTCAAGGATCTGCAGCTTGCCTTTGCCGGGCTGGCGCTGCTCATCATCGTCCTGTTTGTCCCGGCCGGAGTTGTGGGCTGGCTGCGGATCCGATTGCCTAGCCTGCGGAGGGTGTTGGAATGACCGCACCGATCCTTCAGGTCAACAATGTGAGCAAGCGCTTCGGTGGTCTACAGGCGCTGTTCGACATCAACTTCGAGCTGCCGGAAGGTCAAATCCTCGGCCTGATTGGGCCGAATGGCGCGGGCAAGACCACGTTATTCAACGCCATCAACGGCGTATACCCACCGGACAGCGGGCGCGTGACCTTCCGGGGGCGGGACATCACCGGCCTGCCACCGTATAATGTGGCGCGGCTCGGCCTGGCGCGCACGCATCAGATCGTCCGCCCGCTCAACGAGCTGACCGTGCGCGAGAACGTGATGGCCGGCGCGTGCTTCGGGCGCATGGACCACGGCCTGTCGGACGCGGCGCGCGAGGCCGATCAGGTTCTGGCGCTGGTAGGGCTGGCGCCGCGCGCCGGGCAGCTCGCCGCCAGCCTGAATGTCGCCCAGAAAAAGCGACTGGAGCTCGCCCGCGCGCTTGCCGCTCAGCCTTACTTGCTGTTGCTCGACGAGGTCCTGGCCGGGCTTAACTCTACCGAGATCGCCGAAATGGTGCAGACCATCCGCGCCATCCGCGATCAGGGCATCACTATCTTCATGATCGAGCACGTCATGCACGCGGTGATGAACGTGTCGGATCGGGTGATCGTGCTCGACTATGGAGAGCAGATCGCAGAGGGCACGCCGGCGGAGGTGGCGGCCAATCCTAAAGTCATCGAGGCCTATCTGGGCGATCCGAAACTGGCCGAACGGCTGAATGTCGCGTAAGACGCAGAGGAGAAGATATGGCGCTGCTTGAAATCCGCGATCTCAATTCCGGATATGGCGAAGTCCAGATCCTGTGGAGCGCGTCGCTTCAGCTCGAGCCGGGACACCTCACCACGCTGATCGGATCGAACGGCGCCGGCAAGACGACGCTGCTCCGCAGCGTGATGGGGCTGATCCGCCCGTGGAGCGGCTCGGTCACGTTCGAAGATCGCGACGTGCGCGGCTTGTCGGCGCACGCCAAGGCCGATCTGGGCCTCGTCCTCGTGCCGGAAGGACGCCAGTTGTTCACCGACATGACCGTGTACGAGAACCTGGAAATGGGCGCGATCAGCAAGCGCGCCAAGCCGCACTTCAAGCGTAACCTGGAGTGGGTGTTCGCGACCTTCCCCCGCCTGAAGGAACGCCAGAAGCAAAACGCCGGGACGCTGAGCGGCGGCGAGCAGCAGATGCTGGCCGTGGCGCGCGGCATGATGGCCCAGCCGCGCATCCTGATGTTCGACGAGCTTTCGCTCGGCCTGTCGCCGGTGCTGACGATCAGCCTGTTCGAGACGCTGCGGCAGTTGAAAGCGGAAGGGCTGACGATGCTGCTCGTCGAGCAGAACGTGCATATGGCGCTCGCCGTCAGCGATTACGCCTACGTGCTCGGCGAGGGGAGGACGCTCATCCACGGCGAGGCAGGCGACGTGGCGAAGAACGAGCACGTGCGCAGAGCCTATCTTGGTATATAATGGTGCCGATCCATCGCGATTAGCCCACATCTTGTTTTGGAGGAGCGTATGCTTGTCAAAGAACGCATGACCCGCCAGCCCATCCTGGCCTCGCCCGATCTCCCCATCAGCGAAGCGCTCAACCTGATGAAGAAGGAGCGCATCCGCCGCCTGCCGGTCGTCGACAAGAACGGCCACCTGATCGGCATCGTTTCGGACAAGGACCTGCTGCACGCGTCGCCCTCGCCGGCCACCAGCCTGAGCGTGTGGGAAGTGACGTACCTGCTCGGCAAGATCAAGATCGAGGACGTGATGACGAAAAAAGTCATCACCGTCACAGAGGACACGCCGCTCGAGGACGCGGCGCGCATCATGGCCGACAACAAGATCGGCGGGCTGCCGGTGGTGAAGGACGCGACTGTGGTCGGCATTATCACCGAGACCGACCTGTTCAAGATCTTCCTCGAGCTGCTGGGCGCGCGCGAGAAGGGCGTGCGCGTGACGGCGCTGGTGCCCGAAGTTCCCGGCGAGCTCGCCCGGCTCACGCACGCCATCGCCTCGAACGACGGCAACATCATCGCCCTGACGCAGTACCAGGGCACCGATTCGACCAACCGGCAGGTGATGATCAAGGTCACCGGCATGTCCAAAGGCAAGCTTCTGGAGGTGCTGAAGCCAGTCGTGATCAGCGTCGAGGACGCGCGCGAATCGTAGTATCCTCGTGCAAACCCCATACTTACGATATCCCCATCGCCTCGCGCGCCTTCCGCAGCGTCTCCCGAGCGATAGGGCGGGTACGGCTCGCGCCTGCCTCCAGAATATCGTCTACGAGCGACGGCCGCTCTCCGTACCCGGCGCGGCGGGCGCGCATCGGATCGAGGAATCGGTTGAGCGCGCGCGCCAGTTTCTGCTTCACCTCCACGTCGCCTACCTTGCCGCTGCGATAGCGCGCCTTCAGGTTTTCCACCTCCGCGTGGTCCTCGTTGAACGTATCGTGGAAAGTGAACACGGGATTGCCCTCGACCGCGCCGGGAACGTCGGCGTGGATGCGAGCCGGGTCGGTGTACATCTGCATGACCTTCGCGCTGACGGTCTCGGCGTCGTCGGACAGGTAAATGGCGTTGCCCAGACTCTTGCTCATCTTCAGCTTGCCGTCGATGCCGACCAGCATCGGCACGTCGCCGATCAGCGCCTGCGGCTCCTTGAACACCGCGCCGTACAGTTGGTTGAATCGCCGCGCGATCTCGCGCGTCACCTCGACGTGCGATTCCTGATCGCCGCCGACAGGCACCAGGTCGGCGTGCACCAGGAGGATGTCGGCGGCCTGCAGCACGGGGTAACTCAGCAGCCCCATTGACGGGTGCGTGATGTTCTGCTCGCGCATCACTTCCTTCAGCGTGGGCACGCGCTCCAGGCGCGGGACGGTGACGAGCATCGAGAAGAGCAGCGTCAACTCGGCCACTTCGGGCACGTCGGACTGCACGTAGATCGTCGCGCGCTCGGGATCGATGCCGACGCTCAGATAGTCGAGCACGATCGCGCGCGCGTGCTCGCGCGTGCGCGCGACCTTCTCCCGCGTGGGCTGCGTCGTCAGGGTGTGATAGTCGGCGACGACGAGAAACAACTCGTGCGAGTCTTGCAGCCGCACGCGGTTGACCAGCGTGCCGACGTAGTGACCCAGATGCAGCGGACCGGTCGGCCGGTCGCCGGTGAGAATGCGTGGCTTGTTCATTTTCAACCCTCCGCTTTGTTCTTAAAGCGCGAACGCCCGTCCCGTGTAGGGACGAGCGTCCTTCGATGCCCGTGGTGCCACCCTGGTTAGGTCTGGCGCAAAACAAAATCCGCCCGTGACGGCGGATGATGCCTGTGCCAGCCTCACTCTCGCGGGTACAGTGTGCTCTAGACCGGAGACTTCCGAAGTCTGCCTCGCGTCACGATACCCTCAGCCTTGATAACGGTGGCGGCTCCGGCGCAGGCTACTGGATCGGCGACCGTTCACCTGCGCGACTCCCGGGTCCATTCGGCGCCGTCGTCCGCGTCGGGCTTCCACCTATCCCCGACTCTCTGCGCGGCATGCGGCGTGTACTCGTCCCGTTCCCCGTCGTTGTCTGTTTCGGATTGTGTGCGCCTGTCAGTTCACAGAAGGCGTCGCGTCCAGGTGCGGCAGCAGCCTGGACAGCAGGCGCTCTTTCGGCATGTAACCCGTGATCCGCTCGACGGCCTTGCCGCCTTTGAACAGGATCAGCGTGGGAATACCCATCACGCCGTAGCTCATCGCCGTCGTCTGGTTTTCGTCGACGTCCAGCTTCATGACTTTGATCTTGCCGTCGTACTCGTTGGCGATGTCGTCGACGATCGGCGCGATCATCCGGCACGGCCCGCACCAAACCGCCCAAAAGTCGACCAGCACCGGCACGTGCGACTTCAGCACTTCGCCATCGAACGTCATATCCGTCACCACACTCGGCTTCGCCATGCTCCGCTCCTTCAACTCACCGGCCTTTTACACAAGTCCACTAATGATATTGCAAAGTTTACCGCGTAGGGCAAACACTGTCAAGACAGAAACGCTCTGGCGAGTCTCGATCAGTAGGTGCGGCGCCGCCACTCCTCTTTCAGCGCCAGTGTCTGCAGGTCTTCCGGCCTCGTTTCGAGAAAATCCTTGAGCAAGCGCTGGAACTTGGGCGCTTCGTCCAGCATGGGAAAGTGCCTGGAGTCGGACAGCGTGATCGGCTTGACGTTCTGGTCTGACACTTGCAACGAGTCGGGCGAAGGCAGCGCTATGAGCGGATCTTTCTCGCCGTGAACCAGCAGCAGAGGTATATCGAGCCGCTCCATGGCGCGCGCCGTTTCCTGGTCAGTAGTGGCGAGGAGCCGTGCGCTCATCATGATCGCGTTCGGGTCGGCTTTCTGCGCCTCCAGGTCGACTTCCGGATAATCGGCCGCGCCACGGCGGCCCAGCACACGATCGAGCAGCGATCCGCCACCCGGCGCCAGCCGCCGGTCAATGGCATGCGGACCTAACGGCAGGCTGACCGCCATGATGCGCAACACGGGCTGATTGGGGCTTCTGACCCGATTGGCGTAGCGCACCGCGATCGCCGCACCCAGCGCGTGGCCGACGAGGCTGACCGACGTCTCGCCCAACCCCATATTCTCGATGAACTGCCCTAACTGCTGCTCGTATGCTCCGAGATCGTATCGCTGCGGACTGTGATCCGAGTCGCCGAATCCCCACAGATCGAATGCGTAGGTGCGATGGCGATCGGAGATCGCTTCCATCGTCGGCATCCAGTAGCGCCACGACCCCAGCCAACCATGAAGAAAAATGACGGGCCGACCCCGGCCGATCGCCTCGTAGTGCACCAGGCCGTTGTCGATAATGATGACGCTCACGCCGCAACCGCCCACCCGCCCGGAAAGTCACGGGCTTCCCGCGCCAGTTTTCTGCAGCACTTTGCGCACCATGTTGACCAGGTCTTCAGGCGCAAAAGGCTTCAGGATATACTCCTCGGCACCCGCCTCCATGCCCTGTTGAATCTCCTGTTCCTGGCCCTTCGCCGACAGGAAGATCACCGGAATGTGCTTCACGTCCTCCATCGACTTGAGTTGTTTGCACGCGTCGTAGCCGGTCATCCTGGGCATGCGCACGTCCATCAAGATCAGGTCGGGCATGACCTGCTGCGCCTTTTCCACCGCTTCCTGACCGTTAGTAGCTTCCACCACCTCGAACCCGCCGAAACGCAGGCTGAATACAACCAGGTCACGAATGTCTCGTTCGTCCTCAGCGATCAGGATTGTGGCGACCATAGCATTTCCTCATCGGCGAGCGCACCGGTAGCAGCGCCAAGCTGAGCCGGTCACTGCCTCGCCGGACTTATGTAGGCATGAAGTGTAGTCATTTTACAAGATATGTCAATGCAAAACCATTACACTTCAGGGACAATCTGGTTTCTTTGATAGGCTGCCCGCGCCCGGGCGCGGGCCGATCCTTTGCCCCGCCCCGCACCCTGGTATAAAATCGCATAGTTTCCGATGGCAGGAGTTAAGATGCTCCAAACGCATTCCGGGCGCGCCACCTGTGAAGAGATGAAGCTGGCTGACCTGGCTGCTCGCTTCGGCACGCCGCTCTACGTTTACTCGCGGCGGCGCCTGAAGGCAAACACCGAGCGCGTCACTCGCGCATTCGCGCCACTCCGGGCACGCCTGCGATACTCCGTCAAAGCCAACAGCAATGGAGCGATCCTGAGGCTGCTGCGCGAATGGGGCGCCGGTTTCGACGTCGTCTCCGCCGGAGAATTATACCGCAGCCTGCAGGCCGGTGCGTCGCCCGGCGCCGTGGTCTTCGCGGGAGTCGGCAAGTCCGATGCCGAACTGCGGTATGCAGTCGAAACGGGCGTGGGCTGGATCAACGTCGAAGCGCGCGAGGAAGTGGACGTGTTGGAGGCAATCGCCGCGTCGATGGTGGCTCGCCCACACGTCGCCGTGCGCCTGAACCCCGCCGTCGAGGCCGATACGCATCGACACATTGCGACAGGCGGGAAGCGCTCGAAGTTCGGAATCGACTTCGACGAAGCCGGCCGCCTGCTCGCCGATGCGGCGCGCTACCCGCATCTCGATCTGGCAGGGGTACACGTCCACGTCGGCTCGCAGCTCGCGTCGCCCGATGCGACCGTCGCCGCCGTGCGCAAGGCGCTGGAACTCGTCGACCGCTATCGCCTGCGCATGCTCGACATCGGAGGCGGCTTCCCGGTGAATGATCAGGCAGGCGCAGACGCGGGGTTGGTTCCCGCGCCATCTGACTTCGCGGAAGCGCTTGCGCCTCTGCTGCGCGATCGGGACCTGGAGTTGATGATCGAGCCGGGACGCTCTATCATCGCCGACGCGGGACTCTTGCTAGCTCGCGTGCTATACGTGAAGCGGCGCGCCGGGCGGCAGGTCGTCGTGGTCGACGCCGGCATGACCGATCTGATTCGGCCGGCGCTGTACGATGCCTATCACCCGATCATCCCGCTCCGGGCACACAGCGCGACCGGCGTCTTGAGCGATGTCGTCGGGCCGGTGTGCGAATCGGCGGATGCTTTCGCCCACGACCGGCCATTGCCTCCCATGCAGCGCGGTGATCTGCTCGTCATCACGCACGCCGGCGCCTATGGCATGTCGATGGCCTCCAACTACAACTCGCGCCTGCGGCCGGCGGAGGTGTTGGTCGACGGCGCGAGCGCCTCGCTGATTCGCAGGCGCGAGACGATGGAAGATCTGCTAGGAGCGGAGGTGATCAACAATACGTGATGCGTGATACGTGAGCTGCTCTAACTCCCAACTCTAACTCTAACTCTAACTCTAACACCGGAGCGATCTATGCGACCCCGCACCCGCGATTGCTGCATCCTCATCGGCGCACTCCCCACCGGGACGCACAACGCCATCACCGACGTGCCCGGCGTGAAAGTCGGGCACAGCACCCTCATCGAGGGCGAAGGCGCACTGATACCCGGCAGCGGCCCGATTCGCACCGGCGTCACCGCCGTCTGGCCGCATTCCGGCGATCTGTTCTACGAGAAGGTCGCCGCCTGCGTGCACACGATCAACGGATTCGGCGAAGTAACGAACTCCGAGCAGGTCCACGAGATGGGCGTCGTCGAAGGCCCGATCCTGATCACCAACACCCTGAACGTGCCGCGCGTCGCCGACTACGCCATCGACTGGGCGTTCGAGCATTATCCGCAGATGGGCATCACCGACTGGGGCATCAGCCCGGTCGTCGCCGAGACCAGCGACATGTATCTCAACGACATTCGCGGGCGGCACGTGCAGCGCGAGCACGTCTTTGCCGCGATCGACGGCGCAACGGCCGGGCCGGTCGAGGAAGGCTCGGTCGGCGGCGGCACGGGCATGTCGTGCCTGGGGTTTAAAGGTGGGATTGGAACGGCGTCACGTATTGTGGGGATTGGAGATCGGAGATTTACGGTCGGCGTGCTCGTTCAGTCGAACTTTGGACGGCGCGGCGACCTGCGCATCGACGGCGTGCCCGTCGGCCGCGAGTTGCTGACGTGGCTGGACGAAGCGGACCGGCAGCACATCGCGCAGCATCCTGAGCGGAACGAGGTGGAGTCGAAGGGTGCTGCGCCCCACTCTAACTCGCACTCTAACTCTATCATCATCGTCGTCGCCACCGATGCGCCGCTCACCGTGCGCGAGCTGCGCCGCGTGGCCGTGCGCGCGTCATTCGGGCTGGCCCGCGTCGGGTCGATGGGCGGCACGACCAGCGGCGACTTCGTCATCGCCTTCAGCAACGCCAACCGGGTCGCCCACCGGCCAGATTCATCCGTCTACGAGTGGCACGCGCTGGCCGAGATGGTCACGCGCGAGCGCCCCGACGATCCGCCGCCGATCAGCCCATTCTTCATCGCCGCGATCGAAGCGACCGAGGAAGCCATTCTCAACTCGATGTTCAAGTCGCCGACGATGGTCGGGCGTGACAA